>CAYMQT010000008.1:24060-48390 GCA_964392575.1 uncultured Polyangiaceae bacterium | reverse complement strand
ATACTGGGGTTGAGCAAGATCGTGCGAGGCACGGCGGGAGCGTCGGGGTAACGCTCGCTGTGCTCGAACCCAAAGATCACCACGGCCCGATCGACGCCGATCTGCGGCGCGGCCAGGCCCACGCCGCCTGCGGCTTCCATCGTCTCGAACATGTCGGTGATGAGCGCGCGCAGCTCTTCCGTTTTGAACTTTTCCACGGGCTGAGCAACACGCAAAAGACGTGAGTCGCCCATTTTCAGGATTTCCCGGACGGCCATGTGCTGGTTCTTGAAACTGAGCATGATCGCCTTGGCCCGGCAATTGCGTCATTGACAGACGGCGTGCAAAGCATACCTTGAAGGCGTGGTTCCCTCTGCGGGGGCCCGCTAGCCTCAGTAACGAATCCCGCTAATGCATTCCCTAGGGAAGCGAGATTGGTGGTGGAGAGCTACGCCCGGTTCGAAATGTGTCGGGAAGCCAGAAACCACTGACGAGCTGCCCACCTTTTTGTATAGGGGTTCGGCACTGGATTTTTCGCGGCGGCCCCTGCGGTACGGAACCCGGCTATTTTGTCCAGATGAGCAAAATGGCGCTGGTTTTGGCCTTCGTGGGAAGGCCTTTCAACGTCACTGCATTTTGCGGTACGTTCCCCCGCCATGGAACGACATTTCCTTAGAGGGCCCCAGCGGCGCTGGGCGCTCGCTCTGGCTGGCGCAATGGTGCTCATCCCCGTCACTGCCTGGGCGACAACAATCATTGGCACGGTCACCGGATTCGAGCACCTAGAGAATCCGGTCTGGAAGGAAGCCAAGGACCCCAAGAAGAAGGGGTACTCCTTCCGGGAAATGGTACCGACGGTTCCGGCAAAGTACCGCAAGCTCTATCCCCACATCCCCAAGGAACTCTGTCTGGCAGCGCTGGCCGCAGAAGATCAAAAGCCGGGCCCTCCCACCCTCATCCGTGTGGGAGGTGGTCGAACCACTCCCGTCACCATCGTCGTCACCCCGGGCACGAAGCTCGTTTTCGAAAATACCGATCCGTTCGATCATCGACTCTACATGGAGGGCTCCACAGAATTTACGCCCAACACCACCACCAAGGGGGGAAAGCGCGAGTGGACGGTACCCAAAGCGGGAAAGTTTGAGATCCGAGACGAGCTAGCCCCCAGCTTGCGGATGTGGGTCGTGGGAGAGCCGAAAGTGGCCGACATCACTTATCCGTCGATGAAGGGCGAGTTCAAATTGCGGCCCGAGCTTCAGGGCGAGTACCAGGTTCAAGCTTTTTTTGCCGGCGAACCCGTGGGTGCTCCCGAGCCTGTCGTCTTTTCTGGGCGTGACATCAAGCTCAAGCCTATCGTCGTCGCCAAGCCGCCGCAAAAGAGCGACAAGGAGTCTGACTGAGATGCTCCTTTCGCGATTTTGGTACGTCGTACTCGGTTTGGTCATGGGGAGTTTGATGTTCTCCCTGTCGATCGCTCAAAGCATGTACAACCGCGCTGGTGACAGAGCGCGTGGCGAAGGTCTTTCGGCCGACAGCCAGGTCGTCGCTTCCTACTTGAAGGATGACTCCAGGATGCGTTCGGGGCAGCTCGTCAAGTTTGCCCTCGATCCGGATGTTTCCAGAACACTCCAATCGGCCAGTCAGTCGGAGACGAAACTCAAAGAAGAGTATCGGGACAAGGTCACCGCTGCCCTCAAGAAGATCAACCAGACGGTGGATCCCGACGAAGCCTTTGATGCCATCTTCGCGGTGGATCAACACGGCCGCGTCGTGGGACACGTGGGGTATCCCCAGGCGGGGGGCATGTCTGACTTTGAACTCGGAGGCTATCCGGTCGTGGCGGACGCCCTTCATGGATTCATTCGCGACGATACTCTGGTCTGGGGTCGCATCTATCGAGTGGTTGCCCGTCCGGTGCAGGTTCAGGGGGATGAAGGTCCGGCGGGTGCGGTGATCGGAGCGCGCGTGCTCGACGATAAATTTGCGCGTGAACTCTCCCAAAGGACCGGAGCTGCCGTGGCCTTTTACGTCAACGGACAGCGGACGGCTGCCGGGGCGCCCGAAGATTTCCCCAAAGCGAGTCTCGATCAGATCGTCACCGATCTCGAGGCTCTCAAGGCAGATCAGGACTACATGGAGAAGGGACGCAGCAGTATCCGAGAAGTGGGGCCCGCCTTGAGCGTGCAATACACTCGTCTCCCCGGCGAGGCGTATAGTCTCGGCGCTGGTGTGGCGGTGGCGCGAGAATCCTTTCACGTGCAGTCGCCCTTCGCCTTCTTTGATTTGGCCGACGACAAGGACAAGGAGGCCGCGGACAAGATTCTTTCCGGCGGACTTTTTCTCGCTGCCGTCGCTCTGGGCCTCTTTTTCTCGTTCTTTGAACACAGCCTTCCGCTCAAGAAATTCCGCGCAGAGGCAGAAAGCCTGGCCAGCGGGAAGTCCGATCAGCTACAGCCCAGCAAATTTAGAGGCGTGTATCGGAAGATCGCGGCCGATCTCAACGAGGGCATCGACAAGGTTGCTGCCTCGTCGGGCGGTCAGTCGCGGCGCGCGACGAATCTCGAAGACGTGCTAGGAGATCTACCGGCGCAGCCCGTCATGGCAGCATTTGCGGTTCCTGGAGGAGACGGTCCCACGACTCCCTCGGAGGCCGTGAAGGCATTTCCCCTTCCCGTGGCTACCCCCGTCGTGATTCCAGGAGCTGCGCGGACACCGGCGCCGTTTCCTGTCGCTCCTCAGGGACCGGCTTCAGGTCCGCGAGGACCGCTCCCCGGGGCTGCTCCGGCTGCAAGCCCCGCTCCTCCGGCGGCGGTTGCGGTTGCGAGCGATCCCGAGGCCGAATGGCACGCCGTCTATGAACAGTTCGTGGCCGCCAAACAACAATGCGGAGAACCGACAGAGGGATTCACCTACGATAAGTTCCGCAAGACGCTCGTGAAGAGTCGGGACGCCCTCGTCGCCCGACATGGGGTGGGTCAGGTCAAGTTCGCCGTGCATGTCAAAGAAGGCAAAGCGGCCCTCAAGGCAAGCCCAGTCAAAGCCTAGGTGAGTAGTCCCGTCAGGATCCCACTTGCGTGGTCCGGATGCCCGAAGGTTTCCTGCTCTACGCCAAACGCGGAAACGATGGCGTGGAGCAGATCGCAGTTGCTCTGGTTCTTGTATTCAAGGAAGCGGCCGCTCTTGAGGGAGCCTCCGGCGTTTCCGAGGAGCAGATAAGGGATGTCGTTCAATGAATGACTGTTGCCACGGCTGACTTCACTGGCCCACACGATCAGAGTGTTGTCGAGCACGCTGCCGTCTCCTTCCGGGATTTCAGACAGGAGATCCATGAAGGAGGCGATCTCTTCCGCATGCCAGATCGCTCGCCCGGTCATATACTCCCAAGCCGCGGTGTTGCTGTCCCCTGAGTGACTGAGCGAATGGCCCTCTCCCTGGTCATCCACCCACGGATAACGAATGCGATTGAAACCCGTGGAATACTGAACGCTGGCGACTCTCGTGAGGTCGCAAGAGAGCGCGCTCGCCAAGAGCTGGAGGTGTGCTCGACTGATCGCCGGCATGGTCTCTTCGTGATCCGGATCCAGGGCGAGGGGCTGGGTGGGGGTTTCGCAGGTGGTGGTGTCTCCGAGCAGACCCAGCCGGCGCTCCATGTCTGAAACCAGATGGAGATGGCGTTCTAGCTTGATGCGGTCCTCTTGACCGACACGCTGGTTGAGCTGTTTGTATTGATCTTTTACCGTGTCGAGCACGCTCTTTGCGCGGCTGTCCGGATTGTTTGGATCGAGAGGCTCCGTCCGGAAAAACAAGCGATTGTACACTTCGCGCGGGTCGCTCACCGGTGGCAGGGGAGAGCCGGAGCCGGAGTAGCTGATGCGCCCTTGGACGTCGCTTTCGTTGGAGCGGACGCCGAGTTCCAAGCTGGAAAAAGGGGTCGTGTCGCCGATCTGCTTCGCGACAGCCTGATCGATGCTGATTCCGTCCGCCCATCCCGCCAGAGCTCCGCATCCGTCGGCGAAATTTCCTTCGAGCAACATCTGTCCGGTAAAGAGTGAGCCGATGCCGCGTTGATGTGGACCGCCGTAGTTCCTTGGATCCTGAGCAACGGTGCTGTGGACCCCGCGTACGACGGTGACCAGATCCTTGTACTTCTGGAAGGGCTGGTGGATGCGCGCAAGCTCGAAATCCGTTTCGGTCGAGCTGGACTTGGGGTACCAGTTCTCGGGGACGGTGCCGTTCGGATTGTAAAAGAGGACGAGTCGCTGGGGCGGCCCGAGCGGTGCGGCATTTGCGCCAAGCGAGTCAAGCAAGGGAAGCGCCAAGACACCCGCTGATCCCGTGAGAAAGACGCGGCGAGGTAGAGTGTTCCGAGGCAGAGCGTTCACGGAACTTCCCTTTCTTCAGGGAGGGCAGGCCTGTAGCGGAAGCCGACACTTCCGGTGATGGCGACGAGTAGTTCGCGCAGACTGCCGTCCTCGTAAGAGGCGCGTCGGGCGGCGTCTTCGATGGAGCAATCGTCCTGGCCGGAGGCAGCGCGTCCCAAGGCAAAAGTATACCACTTGCGCGCGAGGCACGTCAGGGCCGTGTCACTGTCGGCGATTTTCTCACTCAACTCTCGAGCGTCGGCGAAGGGGCCTTCGAGACTGCTTTCTTCAAGATCGACCAGCTCCCCAGAAGCGTCAATCTCGATGCCGTTTTCTTCCGAGCGGTACCGGCCCAGATGATCGTAACGTTCAAACCCGAAGCCCAGGGGATCGATCAGTGCATGGCAGTTCTTGCAAGCGGGTGATTGAGTGTGGACGGAGAAGAGTTCTCGTGTCGTGAGGTTTGGATCTGGATCGGGAGGGTTGTTGTCTACGGTGGGGGGAGGAGGTTCCACGGGCTCGCAGAGGATGTGCTCACGCACAAACACACCGCGTTGGATGGGCGAGGATTGATTGGCATGGGCATGAAGGGCCATCAGTCCGGGCTGCGTCAAGAGACCAAACCGATGGTCTGGATCACTGAATCCGGTCCACCCGCTGTCCGACTCCGGAAGGTCGTAGAGGTCTCGAAGGACGTCGTCATAATAGATCCGCGGGGAACCGTAGAGATCGGAAACGCGGGAACCTTCGCTCCAAAAGACGCGATCGAGGAAGCGCAAGGTAGACTCCTGGAGCGAAGCGGCGAGACCTTGAGGAGCCCCATTTCTTGCGATGGAAGAGAGCCGATCCAGCTTGAGCCATTGGACGTGAAATTCTCGAACACGGCTCTTTGCTCGGTCGTTCTGAAGGAGCCTCTGCGCCTGCGCTTCCACTTGTGCTCGCGTAGAAAGGGCGCTTTCCTCTGCTGCCAGAAGGAGTTCTTCATCCGGCATGCTCCCCCACAAAAAGTAGGACAAGCGCGACGCCAACTCGAAAGGACCCAGCTGGGTGATGTTTGCTCCTTCCGCTCTTCCCTCCGCGCTGGCCTCGGAAAGGGGGGACTCGATGCGGTACAGGAACTGCGGGGACGCAAGCATTGCTTCCACGATGGTTCCGAGGGCTTCTTGATGTCCGAGGGTGGGAGAGGCGCGGTCGTAGAGTCGCCGGAAGGAGTCGGCCTCGTTCTCCGTGAGCGGGCGGCGAAACGCGCGGCGCCCGAAGGAAAGGAGAAACTCCGAAGCACAGGCCACGTCCGGTTGGTCCTTTTTGCACTCGTGGAGGGTATCCATTCCCCGTTTTAGGGCTTCGGCCGCGAGCAGAGAGGCGGCTTGGGCGTGCTTTTCTACCAAAAGCGGATTGGCCTGGTGGGAGGTGGCGTCGTTGTTGAAGCCGCCGACGACCGGCTCTGAGGGGAAGGAGCCCGTGGGGTCGAGATCTGTGGAAAGGAGGTCCTGAATCGTTCGAAGGTACTCGCTCCTCGTCAGGAGGCGGGCCCCGGCCGTCCGTTGACTGAACTCCGTGCAAAGGGCCCCGGGATCGGTCGGCTCTGGTTCTCGATCATCGAGCGATGAGTGCCCGCAGCCAAGGAGAAGCGCCAAGGGCAAGAGCGACGAGACCACTCGGCGTGGGGGGTAGGGAGCGGTCAGGCGGGGCGGGGACAAGAAGCGCACTCAGGTAAGGGGAAGGGAAGCGTGCTATTGGGGCCAAGCTGAGTCAACGAAAGGTCCCGAGAAGTGCCAAACGGCCCCAATCCCGCCATGAGAATTTGGATCAACGGTCATCCCGTGACCACAGAAAACGCCACCGTCAGCGTGCTCGATCGCGGATTTTTGTACGGGGATTCCGTTTTCGAGACCCTCCGTACCTACGGGGGCAAGCCTTTTGCACTCGGGTCACATGTTTCGCGGCTTTTTGAAAGTGCTGAGCGGGTCCTGATCCGGGTTCCGGTAAGCCCAGAGGTGATCGCGGGGGAGATTGAGGATGCCGTCAAGGAGGCAGCCTTCGACGAATCGTACATCCGATTGATGGTCACTCGCGGGGTTGGTGCCTTTGGCCTTGACCCGCATGCTTGCGAGACGCCTACCCGAGTTCTCCTCGTTACTCCCCTCACTCCACCGCCGCTGGCTGCGTATCGAACCGGGATCAAGGCTGTCACTTTTGAGACCACGCGGCTGGCTGACGACACCCCTGCGGCGGGCGCCAAGGTCGGCAATTACCTTGTGGCCGTGCTTGCTCAGGACAAGGCGCGAAAAGCAGGTGCCGGTGAAGCCTTGATCAAGAATGCTGCGGGCCAGATCGTCGAGGGAGCGACGTCCAATGTTTTTTGGCTCAGAGGTGAAACGCTCTTCACCCCGCCCTTGAGTGCCGGCATTCTCGACGGCGTTACCCGACGTCACCTTCTTTCTGCGGCTTCGGCCGTGGGAATCCAAGTGGAGATGGCGGTGGCTGACACGAACACGCTGATTTCTGCGGACGCGGTTTTCATTTCTTCATCCATTCGCGAAATCCTGAGCATCGTTTCTATTGATGACGAGCAAGTGGGAAGCGGAAAAGTGCACCCGACGGTAGCCAAGATCCATGCAGAGTTTCGTCGCCTGGTGGGCGCGCCCGCCTAGAGCGCATCTAGCTCCGCCGACGCTCGACGGAGAAGCCTCGGTCATACTCCGTCAGCCCGGCGGCCGGAGGGTATGATCGGCACTTTTCCCTTCAGGAACCCGATCATGAGAAATGCTGTACTTCGGTGGGATGCTCAAGCACATGTGAATGTGGTCCGGCATTTAAGAGCGGACTAAAACTCGGTGCACTCGGAAGAACACTCAAGACCATGCCCGTCCGAGAAATTCGCGATCACCGCGATGTCTGCCCAATAGCGAGGTGCAAAGAAGTCGTCATCGTCGTCGCTCACGAACACCCCCTTTTCTTTGACTAGATTGGAGAGCTGGACAGAGCCGTCGCTTGCGTACACAGCATCAGCGCGAAATCGACAAGGAAGGACTATTTCCGCGGGTGGGCAGAAAACGACCACGGCGACAGGACCACTTTCTCCACGTGCTTGCTCGATGAGCTGCCGATAGGCCACCGCAACTGCCTCCGGATCATCGGACATTCTAGCCGAGTTCAAGCGACTCCCGTCCAGAACCCGAACCCCCATGGCATTCGCCCCCCAATCAACTCCGACTGACAGCGAACCCCGCGTGAGACGGTAGATGGCTACCGAATACGCCTCGCCTGTCTTTTGGTTGTTGGCATCCTTGCGAGTGAAGGTGAGCGTCAGCTCTTCGCTCGCAAACAGCTCCTCGAAGTCTGCCCGATCCTGGGCGTTGTCCTCGAAAAGGCCCAAGTCCGAAAAGAACGCATCTTCGCCCAACGAATCTACATCTCCCCAGTGAGCGCTCAATAAGATTTGGTTGTTCGACCACTTTCGACCCTCCGCACCTCCCGCTCCGAGGGGTGCGCCAGTGATGGTAAGCTCTCGACCTGATGAGCACCCCGGATCAAACTCGGAGGCGATCCGAATATCATCACTTGAACTCCAGCAACTCGTAGCGACGAGTCCAAAGAGAATCTGCGAAAAAAGCACTACCTCGAAACGAGGCCATCGTCCTGCCCATGCGCTATCGTCCATTACGGATTTTCCAGAAAGTAAGCCAACGAAGATCATAAGTTGAGTGAAGCATGGGCGATTGGGGACGTCAGCGCCAGAAAAGCGGTCGGTCGTGCCTCATCCTACGGACAATAGCTCGGAACCACCGCCCTACAGACGCCATCGGTGCAGACGTGACTTAGACATTCCTGCGGAGCCCCGCAGGCCTCTCCCGGCTCACCTGGACGAAAACAAACTCCGTCCTCTCCGGGGTTCACTTCGACTGAACAGCGTAGCGGTCCGGGACAGCCACTCTCATTTCCGCAAGGGTCTTCCTCCTGCACAGCGGCGCAAATGCCTTCAGTGCAGAGGAGGTCCGATCGACACTCGCTCAGTTGGACGCAGTTGGCGCCGATATCGCGCGGCTTTTCACACGTCGAGTTGCTGTTGCACATGAAACCGGTTGCGCAGGGACCGTGATCGACGATGGTGCCATCGTCGCGCCGATCAATCCCGCAGGCATCGCCTTCAGGGTGATGCCTTACCTGCACACACCGTCCACTTTCGCAATACGCTACTCCCAGCGCAGGTCGGGCGCATTGAATCGAACTCATGCACGCCCGACCGGGTCCCAGCACGCCCGTATAAACCTCCTGGCAGACCTGCAAATCACTTGCATCGTCGAACGCGCACGAACTTCCCTCGATGGCCTGGACGCAACGCTCCGCCGCTTTTGAATCAAAGACAGTATTGTCCACGCGTGAACCGACCAGCCACGCTTCGGCCCATATGACGCATTCATCCGCCAGATCCATCCCGCTGGATTCGCAGCAGGATTGCGCGCGATCGCAAACAACATCAATGATTGCTTGTGCGTAGTCGTCCTCCTCGATGCCCGTTTTTCCGCAAGCAAGAATGAACAGCGGGGCGGCGTACACAAACAATACCCACGTACGGACCTTCGCTCGCTTGCGGACTGCGCTACCTTCTCTCACCAGGAACACCTTTTATTGACAAACTAGGTCACATCTACAGTCCCGCTAGCGTGCACGCCAAGACCGCAACAAACGCCAGAACCTCTGGGAGTGCTGTGGACCCCGTAGGGTACGTACCGCCTGTTTGAGGATCTAAGGGCAGTCTTGTAGTTCGCTCTCCGAAGGCTTCTCGGCCCGCTGGAAGAAGTAGAGTGTTTCGTTGGTGCTGGTCGCCTGCGAAAACTCTGCCCCACACACTTCTTGCTCGCCGAGCTGCACACCAAGTGCACGATACAGTTGATCCAGCTGAGCTGCCGGACGGTGTGGATCTGGAGCAAACACGGTTTCTATACCGTCTGGGAGGACGTTCAACTGCTGAACGATCGGGTGAAACCCGCACATGCCGTTGTCCAGACACTCGAAATTGTCAGCCACAAGAGCAGTTTCCGCGATGCAAGCCACTGGCGTTAAACCAAGCTCACAGGCCTGCTCAAGATCCGCCAGCGTGGCATTGAGGCAGTCCGAATCGGTAGCGCAACTATTAGCGAAAGGTTCTTCCAGTTCAAACAGCAACCGACTGTTGAATGCCTCTTCGAAGATCTCAATAAAGTCCACTCGCAAGGCCTGCTGAACGCTCGCTTTGAGGTCTTCATCGCCGGAAACAACGTTCGCTTGATTGTTGATGAGCTCAACTCGTACGTACCCGTCCTCAGTCGGTTCGAAAAGATAGGCCGGGTTGAAGTTCACTTGGCCTACGAAGGGACCAAAACTACCGGTCCACTGATTGTAGAAGGAGAATCCCATCTCCACCGGAGCTTCGTCGAGCGGGGCAAGTCCAAGTTGGCTCCGGAAATGCGGCTGCGCCTCGAACGTGCCCATGTCTGTGCTAACGATTCCTGGCACTTCACACTCCACAGCCGTGGCAGCGCCAATAAAGACCTGTTGGAAGATTTCCTCCCATGGCACCATTTGGGCACATGTGCCACGTACATAGCGAACAACGTGACCAATCGGATGATCGAATGACATCGACTTGGACGTGCCGGGCGGGACATACATTTCGGAATAGAAAATTGGGGCGCCAGCGTCAAAGATAGGCCATCCAAAGCTGCCAGCCCCATTCGCGTGGCCCAGCGTGTTGACACCGCCAAGGTCATTCGGTCCCAGGCCATAACCAGCTAGATCGAAGACCACGAGCTGCTGACCGAGGTAGGTGAACGCATTCAACGTTACCGACCCGTCCCCAAAGTCCACAGGTCCGATGTCGATATTCGTCGACCGAGCGAGCCCGATCGTTACCGCATCATTGAGGTCGCTCCGAGTACGACTTGAGGTGGCGGTCGCCATGGTGAGAGTGCCGAGTCCAACCTCGAAGGGTGCGCTTGCTTCAACATTATCCGCGTCTGCATCTTCATTCGAAACGACGACTCGAACCGTGGTTGAGCCGATAGCGTCGCCCGTGAGCAATGCTTGATCAAGACCACCAATGGTCGGGCTGATGAAGCCGACGTTTGGATCATCAATGGACCATTCCATCTCATGAACAAGACGCGCGCCATCCTCCGCGTACTGCTCCGCAGTCACAAGAGTCGAAGTCCCTGGAATCAATCCAAGCGTGGGCGGCGCAAACTCGATCTCCACCACCGGGATCCCCACACCCACTAGACTGAAGTGGTTGATAAGGGCCGTAACTCTGCCGTCCACGCTTGAGCCAGTCGACTCAGTCCACGGCGCAAGGGGATGGATGTTTTCAAACTCTTTCTCGGTGCTCAGGATCACGAGCGAACTTTCGGCGATGCCGTTGGGCACGGACCCTCCCTCATACTCGATCGTCACTGAAGCGGGAACTTGGAACTGGAGTCCATCCGGCCCAAACTCGTAAACGGAGTCAGCCAAAAGGCCAGCGTACGGTGCTCTGAGGGGTTCGACCAGCGGCTCGATCTCGATCACGACTGGCTCGGTTAAGGCTCCTTCCGGAACCTCCAACTCAACCTTGCCGTCCAGGGTACGTACTGTTCCACCGCCCGGACCTACGATGTTCAAAAAGTCCCAGTGCTCGAAGGGCACATGCGTGACCGTGTGCTGGCCAGCTGCGACTTCTACCGCACTTCCCCAAAAAGAGCCCCGATGTTGGTCGGAGGTCGGTCGCTCGATTTTGATCGTCGCATGAGGTGCCACAAAGGTTCCTGAAAACGGTGCCTGCAGAAACGCATTACTTTGACCAAAGTAGCCGATGAACGTCTGCGCTATGCTTTCACCATCCTCGACGATTTTTCCCTTATAAGAGAAAGAGCTGCGAACCCAAATGAAAACGGGGCCGTCGTCAACGTGAATCCGGGCTTGCGGTTCGGTATTGAATGACTCGAATAGTAGTTACCCGTCGTCAGGTGAACGTGGTTCCGGTCGTGAATGTTGAAATGCCCGTAGCTGCCCGGCGCAAGATCGTGGTCCTCACGGGCGCCATTGGCTGCGCTCAAGAAGAAGTCGCCCTGGTTTGTCTCGGGCCATGCTATCTCCTTGAGCACTTCGTTACCCTCGATCAAGGTACCTGTCATTTCGGAACCTAGGATCAGTGCAACATCGTTCGTGCCTTCGCCCTGTTTGCTGATCGTGCCCGTGGTTGTGACATCTCCAGAAGCCACCGACTTCACGTCCATCTGCACGTTGCCGACGCTTAACAAGTTGCCATTTAGCTTGGCCTCTGCCTGAAAAAACGCTTGATTCTGGCCAAAATTCGCTACGAGGCTCTGGGAACCTGTTTCACCAACTGCTGCCTGAGAGAAAATGGAAACACCGGTGCTTGCAGAGATGAAGACATCTTCCAGTGTGGCACCCACAGGAAGACTGAACTGCACAACCGTTGCACCGACCATCGCTTGGCTCTTTTGAGCAACCGATTCACTGAACGTTTCCGCCGGGGTGCATCCCATCGGCGCCGTAGCCAGAATCATTTGGGAGATCACGACGAGCCCAGGGGCAACACTCCATTTCATTAGTCTTTGCATCTTCTCTCCAATGCTGAGCGCATGGTGAAGGACCGGCGCACTGTTTGGTTCATAACAAGCGGTTCTTCCCGAAGTCAATCGGCAGCATGAGAATTTTTCTTTGGATGATAGTAAATCAATTTGCGAATCCTCCCTTGGTCAACAATTGTAATGATGTAATGACCTGTAATTTTTAATGCGTTGGTGAATCGAGCTAGACGAAGAAATTCATCCGACACTCGAATCCCAACAAAGCCCCTCCATTCCAGACGACCGGCCTAACTCTTTTTGGCCCATCGGTGACCCGGACACCGGTGCTTCTCAAGAGGGCGTACGACGACTGCCGAGACATCGGTGATGACCTCGTTTGGAACGAGGAATGGTGGTCGACTGACAACGATTGCCCCACTGCCGTCCTGGAGTCCGCCTGTCGCTTTGATAACCACGCAGAGTTTGAATACAGTTCCTCTTCAAGCACTCTTGACGAAAACCGCACGAGCTGTGACCTACGTGGAGGAACGTTCTTCGAGTTCTGATTTTAATCGGTCGGGCTCGCCCCAACGTGGGTTTGTGGAACAGATGGGTAGGGTGGAGTCCTTACCAGTGAGGAGATGCGCTTTAAACTGCTCGTCGTGAACAATTTGATTCGACAGACTCACCGTTGGGTGTCCATCGCCTTCACTCTGACCGTCATCGCTAACTTCGTCGCCATGGCCGTGCGCCCGGGGCAGCAGCCTCCGCCAGCGGTGACCTACGCACCGCTGCTCCCGCTCTTCTTGCTCCTGCTGACGGGTCTCTACTTGTTCGTGCTGCCGTATATTTCCAAGAAAAAAGCGGCAGGCGCGCCGACTGAACGGGATCGTGCGCGCCCGCGTCGAGTAGTTTCAGAAGAAGGTCAGGTGCGCCCCGGTAACGGTGAGGACAAGGGTCACGGCGCGTAGGATCAACTTCTCTCCGCCTTTCACGGTGAGGCGAACCCCGACATAGGTCCCGACGACTGTTCCGAGAGCAAGCACGAGACCTGGTACCCAGCGCACCATGTCCGCCTCCAAGAAGATCAGCAGGGCCGGCACGGTGAAGGTGAGGGTGAGGGGAAGCTTGACCGTGTTGGCCCGGAGGGTGTCGACGGAGAAAAGAGAGCTTGCCGCGAGCAGGAGCCAAAGGCCGACTCCTGCTTGAATGAATCCGCCGTAGGCTCCGACGAGGTACAGGGCGAAGTAGCGCAGAGGGTGCGGGGTCGTTCGGGCCCTGAGCTTCAGGCGGGAGCGGACGAGTAAGAGAACGCTCATGGCCAAAAAAACCACACCGAAGGTTCGTCTCAGTCCCTCGGGATCGATTTGAGTCGCGAGTCCGGCGCCGCTCAAGGCACCGAGCAGGAGGGCCGGAAGCAGCTGCTTGTACAGGGCGAAGTCGAACTCTCCGCGCTTTTGGTAGGTTCCGGCGGCGAAGGCACCTTGGAGCACGACGGAGATACGGTTGGTTCCGTTGGCGACATGGACAGGAAGTCCGAGAGCGATGAGCAGAGGCAGGGTCAAAAAAGAACCCCCACCGGCCACCACGTTGGCGACGCCTGCGACAAACCCGGCGGGGAGAAGCAGCAGAAGCCAGATGAGTTCAAGGTCCATGGGGATTGATGGGGTTGGTCTAGCGGGTCACGCTGCGGCGCCCGTCGATGGCGCGACCCAGGGTGATCTGATCGGCGAATTCAAGATCTCCACCATGCGGAACACCGCTCGCGATGCGCGTCGTAGAAAGGCCACGATGCTCTAGTTCCTGAGCCAATAAAAGTGCAGTCGCTTCACCGTCGACGCTCGGCGGGGTGGCCAAGATGACTTCTTTCACCCCGCTTTCGAGGCGGCTCTTCAATTTTTCGAGCGGAAGCTCTTCGGGGCCGATCCCGTCCAGGGGTGACAGCAGTTTTCCCAGAACAAAGTACCTGCCTCGCATGGCGCCGCTCCTCTCTATCGCCAGCAAGTCTTGGACCCGCGCTACGATACAAAGGAGGCTGGGGTCGCGGCGGGGATCTGCGCAGATCCGGCAGACGGCTTGGTCTTCGTGTACCTCGGCCAAGTGTCCGCACTGATCACACGGGCGAAGTCGGTCACGCAGAGAGCGCAATTCCTCGCCGAGGTCGCGGGCCAAGGAGGGATCGGTCATCAGCAGGAGCGCGTAGCGCTGAGCCGTTTTTTCCCCGACGCCGGGCAGGCGGCTGAGGAGCTGAATCACGCGGCGGAGGGAATCCGGGAGCATGGATTACGCCTGGGGTTCTGCCACGTTGACCTGCTTGATGCGCGCATCAAACAATAAAACAGCCTCGCGAACGCGCGGGTGGTTCTTGACCTTCTGCACCGCTTCCTCGTGGCGCAGTTTCTGCTGACGTACGCGCTCGGCGGAAAGGGTGCGCTCCGGGGGCGCGTCTTTGGAGTTGAGTGAAAGAGAGTACTTTGCGTCTGGCCCCCAGAGTTTTTCGAGCGCCCTCTCCATGGCTTTTGTGGCCTTTTCTGAAGTGAGCTGCTTTTCGAAAATATGGCGGGGGGCGAGGCCGAGGGAGAGAGTTTTCCCGTCCGCGGTCAGAGGCACCGTCTGTTCAAAATAAGCTGCTAGCTCTTCATCTTCTGAGCGGATCTCATCGACGATCTGCGTGAACGTTTGCAGTCGCGCCTGCTCATCCTCCGGGGGCGCTGGGATCGGGGTTGCGGTTGCGTCGCTCTCCTCTTCCCGCGGAGGCACTGGGATCGGGGCTGCACCTAGGCTTGGAGCTGCGGTTGAAATCGGGGCTGCTTCGCTAGAACCAGCATCGTGAACGTCGCTCTCCTCTTCCCGCGGGGGCGGAGCACTTGCACTGTCGGCGCGACGGCTCTGGTCGTGCGGCTTCGACGCTGGCTCCTTTTCATGGCCGGGCCGTGCGCCTGCCGGTGATCCGCCTCCGCCGGAACTCTGGCCCCGCGGCCCTCCCGTAGGGCGGCCGCTCCCGCCCGCCGTGAGGAGGCGCCGTTCAAGATTCCCGATGCGATGTAAGAGCTCATCGAGCGGCAACAGGGGCGGACGCAGGGCGAGCCGTACCAGCAGCATTTCAAGGGAAGCGCGCGGATCGGAAGAGCGCACGACGCTGTCGAAGTCCTTGGAAAAGGCGTGATGCAGACGCAAAAGGTCGTTTTCCGACGCTGTTTCCGCAAGAGCAATCACCTCGGTCCGCTCCTCATCGGCCCAGTCCAAAAGCTCCTTCGGATCGCTGCACACCCGCGCCACGACGAGGTCGCGGAGCAAGCTCAAAACGTCCCGCGCCACGTGAGCGAGGTCGAAGCCCTGCTCAGCCAGCGCTTGAACGAGAGACAGACAGCGCATTTGGTCTCCCTCGACGACGGCGCGCGCAACCGAGAGCAGGGCTCCGCGACTGGCCACGCCCAAAACGGCAGCAACCTGATCTCCCTCGAGCTTTTCTCCGCAGAAAGCGATGACCTGATCCAAGAGGCTCATGGCGTCTCGCATGCTGCCTGCCGCTTGACGAGCGACGAGGGTGAGAGACGCTTCATCAGTGCCAATCTTTTCCTCGCTCAGCACGTAGCGGAGCCGATCTGCGATCAGACGTGTGGGGATCATCTTGAAATCGAAGCGCTGAATGCGGCTCAGAATCGTGATCGGAACCTTGTGCACTTCCGTCGTTGCAAAGATGAATTTCACGTGCGGCGGCGGCTCTTCCAGTGTCTTCAAGAAGGCGTTGAAGGCCGGTTTGCTCAGCATGTGGACTTCGTCCACGATGACGACTTTGTAGCGATCGCGGCTGGGACGGTAGGGAAGGGACTCCTGAAGTTTCCGCACTTCATCGACACCGTTGTAGCTCGCGCCGTCGATTTCCCAGACGTCGACGTCATGCCCTTCGGTGATTTCTTGGCAGGCGGGGCACTTCAGACAGGGTGTGACCGTGGGGCCGGGATCCGGATCGCCGGGTTTCACGGTCCCGGGCTCCCGCATGCAGTTGAGGGCCTTGGCAAGAATGCGAGCGCTCGTCGTCTTGCCCACACCGCGGACTCCGGTGAAGAGGAAGGCATGAGCCACTCTTCCGGCGTCGATAGCGTTGCCCAGGGTTCGGGCCACGTGATCCTGCCCGACGAGATCTTCAAAGCGCATGGGGCGCCACTTGCGGGCTAGAACGACATAGCTCATCCCGCTTGAGCTAGCAGATTGGCCCATCTGGCTCTATGGGGCTCGTTGACCTAGCGTTTCTCCCATGGCTCGGGACTTGGTCAGGTTTGCGCAGGCGGGTTTTGCGCTGGTCGTTTCCGCATGTTCGCCCGCCCCGACCCCGAGTGAGCCTCCCGCGCCTCCCGTCGCTCGGGAAGCTTCCGTGCACAGGGCGCCGGCTTCAGTACCTTCGGAACAGGGCTCTCGGTCGCGTGAAGTTTTTTCAGTGACTCGGGTTCGCCCCATCACCTTCGGACAGAGCTACGCCCAGACTCTGCCCTCCTTCGTCGCTGAGCAGCACACCTCCGAGAGACCCCTTCTGCCTTCTCAGCAGCCCTTGTGGATCTTTCTGGATCAACACGCACCCCGCTTCGCAGGGGAGCGGCTTTTGACCCTGAGTGATCTGCACGCCGAGGATGAAGATCTCGCCCCTGGCCTTCACCATTTGGTCCTCGTGAAAGAGACCGAGGAGGAGATCGGAGTGCAAGTGCACGCCGTTTCCATCGAAGTAAAACCAGTCGGTATTTTTCCGTCGCCCGGCTGTGTGCTTTTGACCCAGGCGCTGACCTTCAATGGGACAGAGGCGGCGGACGACGTTCGCTTGCTGGCCGTTCCTCTCGTTTCGGAGATCTCGACCGTTCTTTACCGGGCCGAGTCCGCAGCTTACAGAGGCGAAAAAGAGGTCAGCGCAGGTACCGAGTTACGGCTCATTTCCCCGCCGAGCGGCGATATTGTTCTATCCGCGACGTGTTTTTCGGGTTCGGAGGTGCGCGCTTACGCCGTGCGTACGATCACGGTCAATCGAGACGCGGGAGAGCCTTCCCCATGAGCCCAGGTGAGGCAGGGATCAGCGCTGTTTGGTCATGCGTGGCCGCGGGGATGGCGGCGTTCTTGATCATTGCCTCGCGGCGCGAGCCGGGCCGCGGGTATGAGTTTCTCGGACTCGGGATGGGTAGTGTCGCCGTGGGGGAGCTCCTCGATGCGGGGCTGATCCTTTCTGGCCCGACGCAGGCGGGTCTACTCTTGGCGCGCGGGTCATCGCTTTTTGGCCTCTTTGGCGTCGCCTTCAATCTTCATTTCATTCTCCGCTTTTCTGGCCGGGAGAAGATTCGTTCGGTTCTCTGGTTGACTTACGTCGCGGTCGGCGCCGCCGCGTTGACGAACTTGCTCAGTACCGTGCAGCAGTTCGAAAAGTGGCAAAGCTTGGTCTATCCAGGTGACTATCGCTCGCCCTTTCAGCTCTTTTCTTTGTACTGCCTGACCCTGATCATCGCTCACTTCTTTTATGGGGCGGTGGTCCTGTGGACGGCTCATAAGAAGGGGCGTCCCCGTGCGCGAGGCGTGCTTCTCGCCCTTCTCGTGCTCTTCCCCGCCGTAGTGTTGGATACGGCAAGCCTGATGTTCCTTTCGGAAAAATGGTTCGTGACGCAGGCGGGCACCTGGCTCTATTCGCTCGTGGTTCTGGTCGGTCTCGTCAGTGAGATGGAAGGTGCGGCGGGTCTGCTCCAGGCGACGACTTCGAGCTTGGCCGAGCGTACGGCCGAACTTGAAGTGTCCTACGCAGAAATAGACCTGATGCACACGGAGCTGTTTCAAAAGCAACAGCTAGCGGCGGTGGGTGAGCTGGCCGCGGCCATCGCCCATGAGGTGCGAAATCCCCTTGCGATCATCATGAATGCGGTGTCCGCAATGAAGCGCCCCACGATCTCTGTTTCAGACAAAGACACTCTCCTCAACATCGTCAACGAAGAGGCAGAGCGGCTCAATCACCTCGTCACCGAGCTTTTACGCTTCGCGCGTCCGGTCGCCGCCTCGACCGGCCCGGCCAACTTGATGGACATCTGTGAAAGAGCCAGCCGCGAAGCTCCGAAGGAGTACAACGTGAAGGTGCAAAAGCCGGGGCATTCCGACTTGCCTCAGGTCCTCGTCGATCCAGGATTGTTCCGGTTGGCGCTCGACAACCTCATGGCCAACTCTCACCAAGCGATGAACCGTGGCGGCGAGATCCTTCTCAGCGTCCGTCCGACGACGCTCTCAGACGACTCGCTGGGAGCGGCTGTGGACATCAGCGACGCTGGCTGTGGCATGAAAGAGTCCGAGCTCGAAAACGCAAGAAAGCCATTTTTTACGACGAAACCCCGCGGAACAGGGCTTGGGATTCCTATTGTCGAGCGCATCGTCGACGCTCACGGGGGCGAGATGCTCATCCGCAGCGAAGTGGGACAGGGGACGACCGTCACCATCAAGCTGCCTGCGGAAGTCGAAGTGGCGCGGATTTCCTATCCAGGCTCGAAGCACCCTTCCAATCGTCGCCGCTTACGGTCCATCCCGCCCGGACTTCAAAAACTGCCGGAGACGGAAGAATGACTCCCGACGAACGCGCGCGCTTCGTAGAGCGCGACAAGGAGAGCATCTGGCATCCTTACACTCCCATGCAGCAGTATCGGCAAAGTGGGAACCCGCTCGTGATCGAGCGAGCCCAGGGGAGTCGCATTTTTGACGCCGATGGGCGCAGCATTTTGGACGGGAATGCTTCGTGGTGGACGGCGCTGCTCGGTCACAATCATCCTCGGCTGGTCGAGGCGCTCACTCGCCAGGCCGCACTGATGTGTCACACCTCGCTCGCCGGCATCACCCACGCTCCCGCGGTGGAATTCGCCGAGGAACTCTTGGCCGTGGCGCCGCCCGGACTTTTTCGCGTGTTTTTTAGCGACAATGGCTCCACCGCGGTGGAGGCGTCGATGAAACTTGCCGTGCAATACTTCGCCCAGAGATCGCCTGTGGGCGCGCGGAAGAGCAAGTTTTTGTCCCTAGAGAACGGCTTTCATGGGGAGACTTTGGGAGTGACTTCGCTCTGTGGAGTGGAGACCTTTCGCGCTCCCTTTTCCGAGGTGGCGCTGAATGTGATCCATCTCCCTTCCCCGGCGGATGATCTTTCGCGCGCGCTCGATGCACTCACCGCGACTCTCAAGCGAGAAGCGGACAGCATTTGCGCGTTGGTGGTGGAGCCGCTGATTCAGGGGGCCGGAGGAATGAAGATGTACTCTCCTCTGTATTTGAAGGAGGCGCGGGCCCTGACGGAAAAGCACGACGTGCTCTTGATCGTGGATGAAGTTTTTACCGGCTACGGACGCACAGGAACCTTTTGGGCGTCGGAACAAGCGGGAATCGTGCCCGATCTCATCGCCAGCGCCAAGGGGCTGAGTGGAGGGCTGCTTCCGTTTGCCGCGACCCTCATCAAGAGCGATTTAGAGCCTGCTTTTCTGGGCGATCCTTCGCGCGCCTTCTACTACGGGCACACGTTTTGCGGGAACCCGCTCGGAGCTGCTGTGGCGCGCGAAGTCCTTCGCGTGTATCGGGAGGAGCACGTGCTCTCCGGAATCTCGGTTCGCGCTGAAATGATCAAAGACGCGATGCTCTCCCTCGCCGAAGCGAAGGGCGTAAAGCAGGCCCGCGCTCTCGGGATGTGCGGCGCGCTCGATCTCGATGGACCTGACGGCTACTTAGCCCGGGCCGGCTGGGAGGTGTTCGAGAGGGCCCTGAAAAGAAACGTCTACGTCCGGCCTCTGGGTCATGTCGTGTATGTGACGCCTCCCCTCAACATCTCTCTCGACGACCTTCGAGAATTGCTCACCGTCGTGACCGAGTCCGTCTGCGAAGTTCTGGGCGCCTGATGAAAGATACAAGCGCCCGCTTTACACTGAGAAGCGAGAAGTCTTGGCAAATGTGACTCATGCTCAGGGGAGGGGCGCCCCTGAAGCGCGCACAGCTCCTCCCAGTTGTAAGACATTTTTATAAATTATAATTATTGTGATCTCCCCTATTTCTGTCTCAGGGGGAACTCCTCGCTGCCTAGAAGGTGCAAAATTTTGCTGGATTTTTATGTGATGACAATTTGTCTAACTGAGGACAATTTGACTCACATGAGCCAATCTGACATTCTAGGGGCATGAGCAATGTCGAGCGGGAGCAGCAGGTCGAGCGGGAGCAGCAGGTCGACCGGGATCAGCAGAGCGAGGAACTTGTTTCAGGGGAGGCTCCCTTTTCGGGGGTGGCCGCGGAAGGTCCGTGCATTCTGATCGTGGATGACGAACCCAACAATCTGACGAGCCTTCAGAAGATCTTCGAAAAAGAACACCTGCGCGTCCTGACGGCAGATGGCGCCAAGCGGGCGCTTGCTTGTCTACGAACCCATCACGTTCATGTCGTGCTTACGGATCTCATGATGCCGGGCCCGAGCGGTGTCGACTTGCTCAAGGCGGTCAAGGAAGTTTCTCCGAGCACTCAGGTTCTTCTGATGACCGCCTACGGCACCGTGGAGACCGCCGTCACGGCCATGCGCGAGGGTGCTTACGATTTCGTGGAAAAGCCACTCAAGCGAGCAACCATCGTGCGCTCGGTGCGAAAGGCACTGGAGCACGGCCTTTTGCTCATGGAAAACCGTGAACTCCGGGCGGAGCTCAAGGCGCTCAAGAACAATGAAATCGTCGGTCAGAGCGCAGCTTTGCGTGGGGTCCTCGAAATGGCCGCGCAAGCGGCGCCCTCGGTGGCCAATGTCTTGGTGCTGGGAGAGAGCGGGACGGGAAAGGAGCTCATTGCGCGCTATGTGCACAATCAAAGCGCCCGTAAGAGCGGTCCGTTCATCGCCGTCAACTGTGGAGCCATCCCAGAGACGATTCTGGAAGCAGAGCTGTTCGGTCATGAACGCGGCGCTTTCACCGGAGCGATGTCACGCAAGGATGGACGTTTCGAGAAGGCGCGCGGAGGGACGATCTTCCTCGATGAAATCGGAGAGCTTTCGCCGGCGGTGCAGGTCAAGCTCTTGCGGGTCTTGCAGGAGGGGGAGTTTGAACCTCTGGGCGGAAGTACGATCCGTGCGGATGTTCGCTTGGTCGCGGCGACGAATCGAGACTTGGCAGAAGAGGTGGCCAAAGGTCGCTTTCGAGAAGACCTCTACTACAGGCTCAACGTCATCGCGCTCACGGCGCCTCCTCTTCGATCGCGCCGGGAAGACATCCCCCTCTTAGTGGATCATTTTCTCGGTCTGTACTGCCTGAAGAACGGGCGAGCGCGCCTCGAAGTCTCAGGGGAAGTGCAAGAGAAGCTCAAGGACTACGGATGGCCAGGGAACGTGCGTGAGCTCGAAAACGCCATGGAGCGAGCGGCCGTTCTTTGTCGCGGGACTGAGCTTTCCCTTCGCGATCTACCGGAAGCCATCGCGCGTTCGGAAGCGGCGCCGCCCGATGCACTGGTGTTCGAAATTGGGACTCCCCTTCATGAGGTGGAGCAGCGGCTGATCAAAGAGACTTTGCGACACGCGGAGGGGGACAAGTCTTTGGCCGCGCAACTCTTGGGGATCTCCGCGCGCACCATTTATCGCAAGCTGGATGAAGCTGGATGAAAGGCTTTTCGGTCGGAGAAAGGGCGAAAAGGACGCGTTAAGAGCACTAAGGTTGACTTGCGCAGGTGCCAAGCACCCAGGTTCCGTGCTGCTCGAGGGTGAGCAGGTGCTTTTTTTCGTCGGCGTCTGCGGGAGTGCCGCAAACGAGAGGGTTTTCGTCGAGGATGAGCGTCTGGAGATGAGGTAGGGTGAGCAGCGGCTGTACCGAGAGGATCTGATTGCTTCTGGCATTCAAGAAGAAGAGAGCGCTCACGCCGGACAAGGGAGCGAGATCTTGAATTTCGTTCTCGGAGACGTCGAGTTCTCGCAACTGAGCGAGGGCGCCGACTTGAGTCAGGCTCGTCAGGTGATTCCTGGCTGCCGCGAGGACTTCGAGAGACGTGAGGGCGGGGACTCCGTTCAAGTTTTCAAGATCGTTGCCCGAGAGGTCGAGGCGTCGGATCCAGGGAACGTTCGTCAAGAACGACAGGGAGGTCAGGTCGTTGTCTCGGAGACGCAGATCCGAAAGCGTCGGCAGTTCTCCCAGTGCTTGCAGATCTGCGGCCGAAAGTGCGTTGTCGTTGAGCGAGAGCAGGGTGAGAGCACGCAGGCCCACCAAAGCGCTCAGGTTCGTCAGTCCCTGTCCATCGAGACTGAGTTCGGACAGCGCTGGCAGCTGAGCGAGAGCGGACAGATCATCGAGCGACGCTTCACAGGTCGGGCCGGTCTGTGAGAGACTGAGCGAACGCAAGGAGGGGTGCGCTCCGAGGGCGTCGAGGTTCTCGATGGGGTTGCAGTCGAGACGGAGGGTGGAGAGACGATTCAGCTTTGAAAGGACGCTGAGGTCTGCGGCCGAAAGTGCGTTGCCGGAAAGATCCAGGTGCATGAGTCCGGGCCAACATTCGAGTCCGCTGAGATCCGAAAGACCGAGATCACGCGCGATCAAAGTCGAAATCCCGGCGACATCAGCCGGCAGCAGCACTCCTTCCGGCTTTCCGATCAAGAAGCGTACCCATTGTTCGAGAGCCGCGGGGAGGGAAAGCGTCTCGCATTCGGTTTCACAGGAGTCGTGCCCAGCTCTACCCGATGGGCAGACGCAGGCATGGCCACTGCTCGTTTCGATGCAGGTTCCACCCGGAAGGCACGAGTCCACACTGCACGCGGGCTCTGGTTTGCAGAAGAACCCGTCACCGAAGGTTTCAGGTGGACAGGCGCAAGAGAACCCGCCGGGTTCGTTTTCGCAGATGGCTTCTTCGGCGCACGGGGAGACCACCCCGCGCGTGCATTCGTCCGCATCGACGCAGAGATCTTGTGCGAAAGAAAATCCAGCGTCGCAGACGCAAGCGAAACTGCCGGGGTAGTTGACGCAAGCAAAGCCTTCACCGCACGGCGCGCTTTCTGCACTACATTCATTTTGGTCTTCGCAGCGGGGGCCGGAGAACCCTTCGTGGCACACGCAAGTGGGTTCTCCCTGCTCTAGGACGCAGCGCATGCGGGGTTCGCAAGTCACAGCGTCGCAAGGATCGGGTTCTTCCGTAGGTTCTTTTCCGCCGCTGCCCTCACCTCCGGCGCCGCCGAATTCACCCGTACCCCCGGTGTTGGACGGGCGACCTTGACCTCCGGTTCCGCTCGGGAATTGCATGGTCGGTGGGGGATCGTCCCCAGATCCGCAGGCGGGCAGGACTGACGTCGAGAGTCCCAGCAAGAGGATGGACAAACCGACCAAGCGGAGAAGAGATCTCCGACTTGTCCCACAAACGAGAGAAAACCATCTATTGATCATAGACGCAGGTGTAAGTGAGCTTGAAGTCCGAGAGATGAGGATTTTGACCTTCGGCGCTCGTCAGAACGATGCGAAGGTCGAGGTGCTGGCCTGCGTAGCCTTCGAGCCCGAGTCTCTCGGTGAGATCGAGAGGGCAAGGCAGGTCACTCCCCACCAAACAGCTCTGCAAAGACGAATCCGCAGTGATGATCTCTATGAAGTCCATGCCCTGAGCGGAGAGCGCGGCCGACTCGGGCGTGTCACCTTTGCCGACTCGCCCGAGCAGCTGCATCGTGGTGGAGCCTGGGATGCTCGCGGTGTAGGTCAAGAGTCCCCACAGGGGGACGGTGCCGGGCTCACTGCAAGTCGCGAGGTATTCGAGGTCATGGACCGCATTTGCGCCGCACACGCGACCGTCATGGACGGTCCAGTTGTCTCGGCGACGATGCTCATCTCCGCATTCGTCGAGGAGATGCGACGGGTCGAGCATCATGGTGAGGACGCCCGCGGGAAGGGAAGGGCACGAAAGGCTTGCGCAAGTTCCCGGGGCCACGTTGACGCTGCCCGAGCAGGTGCCGGTGGGTGGGGGAGGAGTCCGGTTCGCCATGGCCGGGGTGATCGCGTCGTAGTAGCCGACGGTCACGGGTCCCGAGTAGACGCTCGTCCCATGGTTGCAGACGGGGATTTGATCGGAGCAAGGGATGCCGAGCGCCAGATCATACGTGGCACAAGTCGAGTCTTGATACCCGGGCGCATTTTCGACGCAGAGTCCGGTTTCGCTGGAGACGCTGAGGCAGACCGCGTCGCACACGCTTGCCACCAGGGAAACGCACGACGCGGACCACGAAGCCGAGCAGCAGCTGGGATCTTCGGTGCAGACATCCGCCACACACCGATCACAGGAAGCATCCAGGGGTCCGCCGGGGACACATTTTGAGTGAGAACAAGACGAGCCGGTCACGGGATCGGTGCAGCTGCGATTGATCTGGCAGTCGTCACCGGAACGGCACGGTTCTACGAGGGCCGGAGGGACGCCCGGTGCGGAGGTCACGATCACTTTGGAGGACCCGACGGTTGTCTACGAAG
>CAYMQT010000008.1:0-24050 GCA_964392575.1 uncultured Polyangiaceae bacterium | reverse complement strand
GTCACGATCGGGCAGGCGGGTGGTGCGGTCCCTGGGATCCCCATCGAAACGCAGGCGTCGGTGCTGATTCCGACGATGCTCGATTGAGAGTTGATGTCGTTGACGGGCGAGGCCCAGATGGCTCCGTGGATGGTGCCGCCCGTCTTCGTTCCAGAGCTTCCGGCCAGCACGACACCGACCCAGTTCACTCCGCCATCAAAGTGCAGGTTGCCTCGAACCGAAACGAAGAGCCGGGACGGATCGCTCAGAAGGGTGCCGGTCGCGCCAAGAACGCGTCCGTTTTCGAGGACGTTGAATTCATTGCAGACTTCGATCTGAGTGAGATCATCGCTCAGGATTTGAAGCTCACGCACGTACAATGTGTTGAAATTGTAGGTTCCGGAACCGTTCAGGGTCAGGCGACCTCCGACGTAGATGCTGCCGTAGTTTCCGGGGGTGAGGGTGAGATTGCCTGAGCCCACATTTTGATCGACGCCGCCGCAGGTAAATGTTTGTGCTGGTTCCGTCGGCAGGGCGAGGCTCGGAGGGGCGTGGCTGGAGGAGCTCGTACATGTGCCTCCAAACACGGATCCGGCGCAGCCACCGTCCAGAGAGATCGAGCCTTTGGCAAGCACGTTCCCGTAGACATTGGTTTCCCATACGACGTTGCCTTGGGCGGCGACGTTTCCGTCCACGATAGGGCGGTTGTACATGGAGATGCTCTGACCAGACTCCAGGGGCCCCACCGGAACGTTGGAGGTGGATGAGTCGAGGGTGATGTCCTGCATGGCCACGATGCCCAAGGGGGGAAACTCTTGATTTCCGAGATAAACAGGACCATTGGTGAGGATCCGGCGCACGCTCTTTCCACTCGAACCCGAGAGGGTGATGTTTCCGTAGCCGCCCACGGTGATGTCAGAGCTCGAAAGCAGGTTGTTGATCGTGACTTGGCTTGCGGACGTCGAAAAGACCCCGAAGTCACAAAGACTCAGGGGGCGCGGCTGCATCAGGCAGGTCTCATAGACCGCATCCACACACAGGCTGTCCCAGGTTCCGCCAAAGGCTCCGCAACACACCGGGTCATCAGCGCACACGAGAGCGGCACACGGATCACAGGAAGCATCGAGAGCCGGTCCTGTGCTGCAAAGTTCGTGAGCGCAGGCTTCACCTGAGCCCGAAGTCCCTGGAAAATGAGGTACACTCAGATCGAGACCGCCGCTGAGGTTGCCTGGTTCGATCCAGTGCAGGCAAGCGGGATCGCACCTGTTCTGACAGCTCACGGGATCGCCGCTCTGGGAGAGGGGGCGTCTTTCTGGGGAAGCCTCCGGCACGCGGAAGGTGCGACCGTTTTCGCATCGTCCCCATCCTTCCGCGCCACACGTTTGAGTTCCCCAGTGACAGGTATGAACGCCGCTGTTTTGCTCGATGACTTCTTGGCACCGTCGCTCATCACCGATTGCGCAGCGCTCGCCGACGATCGGGCGCGACAGGCTTTCCAAATCGCTCAAGGGAGGCGGAGATTCACCACCACATGCGACGAACAGAACGCCGAAAAGAAGAATTGACCGTCCAGCCGATGCCACGACGGACCGTTATCTCTGTTTTTCATTTTTCTCAGACAAAAGCCGAAGTTTACTGCGGGATTTCGCAAGCGAGATTGCGCCCACAGTGCACTTGTTCCGTGCTACATGCGTTGAATCACTGAAGATTGCTCCGCGTTTTCGGCGGAAAAAAGATCTCAAAATTTTTGCGGGTCTCGTGGTCAGACGAGGAACCCGTCAGGCAGGGAGGCAGGAAATGGAAGCGCATTCAGGATCTCGTTGCTGCGATGATCCGCTGCGATTCAGGGACTGCACAGTTCAGCTTCAGGGACTGCACAGTTCAGCTTCGGCGCTGACTTCGTTTCCCGGGATGCAGAGGCCTTCGATGCATTCGGCCGAACCCGCGCATCGAGTCGTCGCGTCACTTGAGCAATCTCCCCCATAAGGGATGAGGAGCACACACGTTCCTTCGAAACACGCCTCACCCGCTCCACAGAGAGCGGAGGAATAGCCCTTCCTGAGGCAGGCGGTGCCTGGGCCCCCTGGCTCCTGGCATTGATCGTTTGCACCACAACCCAGATCTCCTGCGCAACGGACGTAATTGTTCGAGTCAACGGAGCATGCGTTCCCGCTCGCCGGAGACTTTTGGCATTTGAGCGAGCTGCCACAAAAGATTTCCTCTTCCGCCGCGCTACACACGAAGGGACGCTCCACTTCGGCTGAGGACGTGCGCTGATAACAATCGGCGTTTTCCGTAAGCTCTGGCTTGCAGACTCTGTCCTCACCGGCGCCGTCCCAGACGCAGACCAACCCCGCTTCGCAGCTGCCGTAGCAGATCTCCCCGTCGCCTGGGAGTGCGATGACGTTCGGCTCAGCGTCTGGATCGGGGAGCGTCGGGTGACAGGTTGCGCCATCGCAGAACGTGAGGCCGAGACAGGCGGTGGACTCGTCGCAGCTCGTTCCGTCTCCCGTGGCGAGGCACACCCCACATCCTGAAAGGTTGCCGGCTGAACAATCTGTGCTTTCACATTGAGAGCCGGCGACGCACGACTCGCCCGCTTGGCGTGTGCCGGCACTCACGCAGGCAGGCATTTTTCCTTCGTAGAGGTCCCGACAGGAAAGAGCGTTCCACTCTTCTACACACGCCCAAGCTTCGTCCACCGTACGCACGCGAGTGGAGCCCTCAGAGAACATCACGTCTGGACAGAGGGGATGTGGGGTGGGCTCAAGCGAGGGAGACCCGCCACGGCAAGTGTTTGTCCGACTGAGCTGAGCAAACACGAGGATGTCGCAGATCTCCGTGAGTGAGCCGTAGGCGTCGCCGTAACGGAGGCCGTCCCCATCGCCGTCCCCATCCCCATCCCCATCCCCGTCGCCAGGGGATGTTCCTCCGCTGGCGACACCATCGCCATCGCCATCGCCGTCCCCATCCCCGCTATCCTCTGCGTCGTTACTTCCCCCACCGCAGGCCATCGTCAGCGTGCATGTGAGAAGCGAAATCCCCAGGACTCTTGAAAGTGACATCATAACAACTCTAACTTGTTTGCTCACGAAAATGGAAGTCGGGAGTCGAGGTTCGGCCGAAACCCGCGCATCCCGACACGTGTACCTCCTGCATGAGGCTTGTCTTCCTCGCAGGCCCGAAGCTCAGTTGGTAAGGAGCGCTCCCAAAGTGTGAGCTTCGTCACCTGTCCCTGGGCGGGACGAGACTCAGATTTATAAGTCAAGATGTCTTGACAATTTGATGAGCACCCCGTCCCTCGCTCTCGTCTGTGCTGGGGAGGGGACCGGGGCTTCCCAGCCAGGATGACAAAATGTCACGGGGATCGGGGATGAGGGAGCCGCTCTGCCAGTTTGTCCTCAGGAGGCTCTTTCTGGGCAAGAGCAGGGGGCGAAAAGCGCGGAAATTTCAGAAGTTTTTGGGGATTGACCGTTGGCACGGCTCTCGCTTTAAGAACCCCGGACCAGTGGGTCCGCCGTGGGCCAACCCCCGTCAAAACCCTCTCCCAAAACCCCTGTCGCTTCAGAACGAACCGCGTGTCCGTCGACCTCCTCTTCAAGAAGTACTTCTACGCCATCGTGCTGCTCATCGTGGCACTCGCGGCCTATTTTCAGGCCAGTGGCGTGAGCTCCTTGATCGAGTCTCAGCTCGCTCCAGGGAGCGGACCCACGTTCCCTCCGATGCTGCAAGCGCGGGTGACCTCCTTTGAGCGCCCGAATGTGACCGCGATCCACAATCGAAATCCGTTTGATTCGGTCACCGGCCCCTTGAACGCCGTAGCGGTGGTTCTTCCGACGGCGCAGAAAAAGGAGTTGAACATCGACGACCCTTTGTCTGTCCCCGTCTGCGCGGGCGTGAAGGTGTTCATCGTCACGGAGTCGTCTGATCCTCTATGGTCCTTTGCTGCTGTGCAGGGAAACGGAGATCCGGGGCCCAAGCTCAGGCGAGTTGGTGATGCCGTTTCTGGGCAAAAAGTGGCCTACATCGGTTTCAATCCACGCGCGAATCTGCCCACGATCTGGCTGGAAGGGGACTCGCTCTGTCAGGCTTCCCTCTTCGGAGAAGCGGGTGGCGCTCCGGCTCCGCCGGCCCCTGCGGCTGTGGAAGGGGCAGAAGGTGAAGGTGAGGAACCCGCCACGAAGGGCACCGCCTCTGCCATCGATCCCGACATCAAATCCAAGATCAGGAAGATCAGCGAAACCGAGTATGAGATCGATCGCAGTGCGGTCGAGAAGATCCTGGAAGATCAAGCTCAGCTGATGCGCTCGGCGCGCATCGTCCCGGAACAGAAGGACGGGAAAACGATAGGCGTTCGGCTCTTTGGGGTGCGCCCCGACACGCTGCTCGGGACCTTGGGTCTCAAGAACGGTGATCGTTTGGAACAGATCAATGGCTTTGACATGGGCAGCCCCGAGAAGGCGCTCGAGGCCTACGCTCGGCTTCGCACCGCCGAGAACCTGAAAATCAAGCTCAACCGACGTGGCACAGACACTACGATCGATTTCAAAATCAAATGACCTCACAGCAAGACTCCCTCCCTATGCGACCTCGCACCTTCCGTTCAGGACGTTGTTCTCAGGGGCTCGCCGCGCTCCTCGCCGCGCTCGTTCTCTTTTCGTCGACGGACGCCGTAGCTCAGAAGAAGGTTCGACCGGCTCGTGCTCGCCCTGCTGCAACGACACCAAATGCACCGGCTCCGGCTACGGCGCCGGTTCCAGCCGAGGATCCAGAGCCCCCCGGCGCGGCACCAGAGCTTCCGAGTACGATGGACAAGATCGCGGCGGCGATGGACGTCCCGTACAAGCCGAAGCCGGGCGGCCATCTCGTCAAGTTCAATCTGCAGGACGCAGACTTGGCTGAGCTGGTCAATCACATCAGCGGCATGACCGGGAAGCGGTTTATTTACGGGGCCAAGATCCGGAAGATCAATGCGACGGTCGTTTCTCCCGAGCCCGTCACCTTGGACGAGGCTTATCAGGCATTTCTTTCCATTCTTCAGGTGAACGGAATGACCGTCGTGCCGCACGGTCGCTTCTTGAAGATTGTCGATAGCGCGGGCGTCGCCACCAACGGTTCGCCGCTCTACGCCCGGGGGGAGCCGATTCCGAACACCGATAGCTTCATCACCCGCATCTATCGCACTCGATATGTGAGTCCCGATGAGGCCTCAAACTTGCTCTCCAAGTTCAAGAGCAAGGAAGGAGACATCTCCACGTTTCCGTCAGGGAATCTCATTGTCATCACGGACACGGGGGCTCAGATCCGACGCATGGTCCGCATTTTGGAAGAAGTGGATGTCGGCGGCGCAGGTCAGCAAATGTGGATAGAGCCGGTCAATCACGGCAACGCCGGAGACATGGCCTCCCGGATCAATGACCTCTTCGAGGTCGGAGAGGGCGGGGGAGGCGGCCTTTCCAAGGTGATCGCCGACGAGCAAACGAACTCCCTGATCGTGGTGGGCTCGGATGATTCGTACAAGAAATTACTGCAAGTGATGAAGCGCCTCGACACGCGCCCGGGTGAGTCCGGCTCGGTCCATGTGTTGCCCCTGCAGCATGCGGTGGCCGATGAACTTGCCAAAACGCTGCAACAGATGTTGGGCGATGTGTCGAGTGGACGCGGCGGCGGCCGGAACGCGCGCAACAACAACAATGCCGGGAATACGGCCGTGGGCGCTACGATGTTTGAAGGCGATGTCGCCGTGACCCCCGATCAGGCGACGAACTCCCTCGTGGTTTCTTCTTCGCCGCGAGACTTTGCACAACTTCGCATGGTGGTCGATCGGCTCGATATGCCACGACGCCAAGTCTTCATTGAAGCGGTCATCATGGATGTGGGGATCACGGAGACGGATGATCTCGGATTTTCGTTTCACGGCGGCTCGGTGCAGAGTGTAGGCGGGGGAGATTCTACGGTTCTCGGTGGATTCAACGCGGCCAATTCGATGGCCTTTCCCCTCGACCCCAATTCTCTCCAGGGGTTTGCTGCGGGAATTAGAGGTCCGGATCTTCCGGGCACCAACAATCAGATCCTCCCGGGCGTGAGCATCCCCGCTTTTGGTGTGGTGATGAACGCGCTCGCGAGTTCAGGGCGCGGGAACGTGCTCGCGACGCCGCACATCATCGCGACCGACAACGTCGCCGCGGAGATCAACGTGGGAGAGAACATCCCGCTGCAACAGAATGTGGGCGGCGGTATCGCCAGCCTAGCATCTGCGGGCGGTGCGGCGGGTGGAGTGGCGGCGGGGAATCTCGCGGCGATGAACGGCTTTGGTTTCAACGCCCCCCGCGAGGATGTAGGAAATAAGATCAAGGTCACGCCGCACATCAATGAATCGGACCAGGTACGTCTCGAAATTGAGCAGGAGAGCAGCGCTCCGGGCGCTCCCACGGGCAACCTGGGTGTGATCCCCATCACCAAGCGGACCGCAAGCACGACGGTGGTCGTGAAAGATCAACAGACCGTCGTGATCGGCGGGTTGATGCGCGACGAGTTCGTCACGAGCAAGGATAAGGTGCCCATTTTGGGTGATATTCCCATTTTGGGGGTGTTGTTTAGCAGCACGAGTACGACGAAACGGAAAACCAACTTGCTGCTCGTCCTCACCCCGCACGTGATCCGTGAGCAGGCGGATCTCCGGCGCATCTTCGAGCGCAAGATGCAGGAACGTCAGGAGTTCATTGACCGCTACTTTGTGTTCCAGACTGATAACTGGGATCGCTCGATGGATTACTCGCGCGCCAACGGATTGGTGGAGGATATTCGACAAGCGTATTTCGCACTGGACGAACGTCGCCGCCTGGAAGAGGAGCTACGTCCTCGCGAGCTTCATGATCACGCGCCTGGGGACGCGATCGATATGCCTTCGAATCTGAAGCGCGATGGCGGCGGAGGCGGAGGCGGAGGTGGTGGTAGAAGGCAGAGGGCGGCGCCGGCTGCGGCTCCCCCGCCAGCGCCTGAGCCCGCTCCCGCTCCCACGCCGGCGACACGGCCGCCGCGCGGGCCACGGACCCCTCCCGCCCGTGGGGAGTTTGAAGGCGATCATGTCCCTGAAATTGAGAGGACTGCGCAGTTGGCCGACGGACCCACTTTGCGGGTGCCGCCACCCTTGCGCAGTGTGACTCCCCCGGCGGACAGCGGAGCAGCGGAGTAGCATCGTGGAGCAGCAGCGCGCGATAGGGTCCATCTTGCAAAGGCAGGGTGTATTGAGTCTCGAGCAGCTCGAAACGCTCGTCCTTTCGCTGGAAGAGAAGCCAGGAGAGATTTTGGAGCTTGCCATCGCTCAGAAGCTGGCAAGCGAAGAATCGATCGCGCGAGCGTTCGCGGCGGAATGCGGCTTTCCGTTCAGTGAAACCATCGATTCGGAAAATGTCCCCCTACAGGTCGCGGTACGCTTACCTATCACCTACGCCAAGGCCCAGAAGGTTCTGCTCACCGGAGAAAATCAAGATCGCTTTGAGCTCGTTTGTGCAGATCCGCTCAATGTAGAAGCGCTCGATTCGGTCAGGGCCTTGCTCGAACGGCCCGTCGACGTGCGGGTGGCCTCAGCCAGCGTCGTCGTCGACGCCATCAACCGCGTTTATGAACGCCAGGATACCATCGGTGAGCTCAAGTCAGAAAGTGATCTCGACGATGATCAGCAAGTGGATTTGCTGGATTCAGACGATGATGCGCCCATCATTCGCTTCGTCAACGCTCTTTTCTCGCAGGCAGTGAAGGAGCGTACCAGCGACATTCACATCGAACCCGAGGAGCGGGAAGTTGTCGTGCGGTATCGAGTCGACGGTGAGCTTTATGTGGCTCGTCGTGCGAGTAAGCAATTCATGAGTTCCGTCATCGCGCGCGTGAAGATCATGGCGGGCCTGAACATTGCGGAGAAGCGCTTGCCGCAGGATGGGCGCATTTCCCTCAAGATTGCCGGCCGCGCGATTGACGTCCGTGTTTCGACCATTCCCACGAGCCGAGATCATGAGCGCATCGTGATGCGTCTTTTGCAAAAGACGAATGTTCTCCTCGACTTGTCGGATCTGGGGTTCGGGGTGCGCGATCACGCCTTGATGGAGGCGCTCATTCAAAGGCCCAACGGCATCGTTTTGGTGACGGGACCTACCGGGAGCGGGAAGACGACGACGCTCTACGGGTGCCTCAACCGTATCAATGAGCCCAACAAGAACATTCTGACCGCGGAAGATCCCGTGGAGTATGAGCTTGGCGGGATCCATCAACTTCCGGTCAACCCCAAGATCGACCTGACCTTCGCTAGCGCGCTCCGCGCCTTCCTTCGTCAGGATCCAGACGTGATCATGGTCGGAGAAATTCGCGATAAGGAGACGGCCGAAATCGCCATGCACGCCTCGATGACGGGGCACTTGGTCCTTTCGACGCTTCACACGAACGATTCGGCGGGCGCTGTGACTCGCCTCACCGAAATGGACATCGAACCGTTTTTGGTGCGCTCAACGGTCGCCGGCATCTTGGCTCAGCGGTTGGTGCGCATTCTGTGTCAGCACTGCAAGGAGCCCTACGAGGCTACCCCTTATGAACTAGAGCAGCTTGGTATCGATCCCAAGCGCACGGCTTGGCGCGACGCGAGACGGGTATCCCCGCGCTACCTCCCCCAGGGAGTCGACTACAAGCCGGTCGGGTGGCGTGAAGCGCATATGCCGACCTTCTACAAGGCGGGCGGTTGCGAGCGCTGCGACAACAAGGGCTTCACCGGACGTCGAGGGATCTACGAAATGATGATTGTCGACGAAATCGTGGGCGGTCTCATCCTTTCGAATTCTGACGCGCAGACCATCAAGCGTGCGGCGCAGGACGCCGGGATGGACACCATGCGTGAGGATGGGGCGCGCAAGGTGCTTTTAGGAACGACGACTGTGGGCGAAGTGGTCAGCGCCACTCAGGAGGACATCATCGTCGATGAATGACGGACCTCGATGACGTAAACAGCCATGGCCGTATTTCAATACACAGGAGTCGACGCTGCGAGCGGGAAGTCCGTCAAGGGCTACCGAGACGCTGAAAATGCGCGTGCGCTCCGAGCGGTCTTGCGCAAGGAAGGGGTTCTTTTGGCTTCCGCCGAGGAGGGCTCCGCGAAGAAGAAGGTGCGGGGAGAGGTCAATCTCAACCTGCTCGCGGTTCTCAATCGCGTCAAAGCCGGCGACGTGGCCATCGTGACCCGACAGCTCGCCACTTTGGTGCGCGCGGGGATCCCCCTCGTGGACAGCATCACGGCTCTCGTAGAGCAGGTGGAGCAGCAGGAGTTTGTTCGTATTTTGTCGGACGTTCGCGAAAAGTTGAAAGAAGGAACAAGCTTTACCAAAGCGCTGACGGCTCATCCTCGGGTCTTTCCCCCCCTCTACGTGAACATGGTCGCGGCGGGTGAGGCGTCGGGCATGCTGGAGCTGGTGCTCGAACGCCTGGCAGATTTTATGGAGGCTCAGTCCCGGCTCAAGGGCAAGTTGACTGCGGCCTTGGCCTATCCGGTGGCCATGGGCTTCTTCGCCACGGGGCTCGTCACTTTCCTCATGGTGGCAGTGGTGCCGCAGTTGACGAGCATTTTCGACAACCTGGGTCAGGCTTTGCCCTGGTACACGGAACTTTTGATCTTCGTCTCCGGGGTGGTCAATGACTTTTGGTGGCTACTCCTCATGCTGGGAGGCGGCGTGACTTATTATTTCCTCAAGTGGAAACAAACAGAGAAGGGGAGACTCAAGTGGGACACGTTTCAGCTCAGCATGCCTTTGTTTGGGCGCTTGAACTTGCTGGCGGCTTTGGCGCGCTTTACCCGGACCCTGTCGACGCTTCTGGGCAGCGGAGTGCAGCTCCTTCCCGCTATGGAAATCGGACGCAACGTCCTTGAGAACGTCAAGCTAGAAAACGTCATCACCGAGGCGATCGGATCCATCCGTGAAGGCGAAAGCATCGCTGAACCGCTGAAGCGCAGCGGCGCCTTCCCGCCGATGCTCACGCACATGATCGCCGTTGGCGAAAAGTCTGGTCAGCTGGAAGACATGCTGACCAACGTCAGCCGTGCGTATGAATCGGAAGTGGAAACGAAGCTGGCCGCGGTGACCAGCCTTCTCGAGCCTGTCATGATCGTGGTGATGGGCGGGGCCGTCGGCTTCATCATCATTTCGATCATGATGCCCCTCATGCAAATGAATAACCTGGTGCAGTGACTCATGGTGTTCAAGACTCGCATCGGCACGGATCGTCGGATCTTTTTCCCCTGGGATGGGCGGGGGGGCGTGCGCAGGTTTCTGCAGATGGGCCGCTTCTTGCCTTTGCTGGGCCTGGTTGGGTTTGTCTTTCTCGGCTCCTTCGTCGTGGCCCGGGAGCGGTACAGAGCGGGTGTGCGTCGGACTTGCGTGTCCCTCGATCTGGTGCGTCCTGCCGTGCACCGGTACTTGCTGGAGAACAACGGTGCCTGTCCGTCGAATCTAGAGGACGTGGCTCAGTTCCTGGCACGCCCAGAGCTTCCACGCGACGGTTGGGGGCGCCCGCTGCGCTTGGTCTGTCCGACCGTGAACGAGAATGTACCCTTTGTCCTGATGAGCGACGGACCAGACGGCCTGGCCGGAGGCCTCGACAGGATCGAATACTAGCTGAGCAACTGAGCCCAACGAAAGGCACCACCATGAAGACAATCCATCTCCCTTCTCTCAAGCAAATGCACGTTGGCCGAGCTTTCCGGCGTGCGGCTACTCGCGGCATGACTCTCATCGAGATCATGATCGTGGTTTCTATCATTGCCATGGTTGCTGCCGGCGTCGCCGTTGTGGCCATCCCCAAGATGAAAGAAGCCCAGATTCAGTCCGCTGAGACCGGCGCTCGGGTCATCCGAAACGCCGTCAGTCAGTGGCAACTCGCGGAAAATGAATACGGCGAATGCCCCACGGTGAGTCAGCTCGTCCAGGACAAGCAGCTCGATGCCGGTCAGACGACGGTCGACCCCTGGGGACAGGAGTACGGCGTCAGCTGCGGAGAGGATGAAGTCGTTGTGAGTTCGTCCGGGCCGGACAAGAAGAAGGGTACGAAGGACGACATCGTCGTTCCCAAGGGAGCGGCCGCCGCACAAGAGGAGTAAGCCTTGGTAGATCGCGTTCCCTTTCTGCTTTGCGCTCTTCGGGGTGCGGTTGCCTGCCCTGGGGGGCAAAGGGCGAGGAGAAGTGCGCGACGCGGCATGACGCTCATCGAAACCATGATCGTCGTCGTGTTGATTGCTCTGCTCACGGGCACCCTCATGTTCGGCTCTGGAGTCCTAGGAGGAGCGAATAGGCGTGCCGCGGCGAGTCTAGTTGTCGCGGGCGTCAGAAAAGGGCTCGCTCACGCCAACGCGACAGGAAAGCCAGTGCGTTTGGCGATCCACATCAACGAGGGGCGCCTCGTGCTCGAGGAGGCGAGTTCGACCAAGGTTTTGCGGCGAGATCCAAACCACGAGGAGAAGAAGGATTTCGACCTAGGTGCGTCGATTCTCGCCGACGCAGAAGCTGCGGCGGAGGCGATTCTGAGCGGGGGCGGAGGGCCGAAAGTGAGTTTCAGCGCCGTCGACGTTCTCGGCCAAGACGGCGACAGTCCGGGGCGCGATCTCGGGAGTGGCATCAAGGTCGCGCTGGTGCGGACACAGAATGATCCAGAGCCTCTCACGCAGGGCACGGCCTACCTTCACTTTTGGCCGGGAGGAGTCACCGAGCGTGCTGTCATTCAGGTCATGAAGCGGGGCGATGACAGTGATGAAGGCTTGACCGTAGAAGTGAGTGCTCTTACCGGGAGGGCGACCATCAAGCGCGGCTTGATTGATCTCCCTGATGCGGTCTTCGACGAAGACGAAGAGTTTTCGGAGCGGGAGCCATGAGGCGCAAAGAACGGGTCGTTCGGGGATTCACCCAACTTGATCGGGGATTCACCTTACTCGAAGTGATGGTGGCCATGGCTATTTTAGCGCTGGGATTGACCATCGTTCTCAGCTCTCAAGCCGGGCTTTTCGCCGCCACCCGTCGCGTTCAGAGCGAAACGGTGGCCGCGATCCTCATGCGCTGCAAGATGAGCGAGGTGGAGCTGGAACTATTGCAAGACGGCTTTCAGCTCCTCGATCAGAACGATTCTGGGGAGTGCTGTGAAGATGAAGACGACAGCACGTTCAGCTGTCGTTGGAAGGTGGAGACCATCGAGCTTCCGCAACCGTCCGCCTTCGCGGCTGACGCCGAAGACTCGGCGGGCGCTGATAGCATGGCGTCTCCCCTCGGTCCTATGGGCGCCCTGCTCGGGGGTACAGCCGACTCAGCCGGGAGCTTGGGTGATCTCGCTGGCTCACTGGGCGATGCAGGAGGTGGAGGCGGCCTCATCGGAATGGCCCTCAGTATGGTCTATCCGGATCTCAAGCCCATGCTCGAGGCGAGCATTCGTAAAGTGACCGTGACGGTCTTGTGGCGCGAAGGCGAGAAGGAACGCAGTTTCGACGCGATTCAGTACGTGACCAACCCGCTCGAAGGCAACTTGAGCCCCAACGCCGCGGAGGGTGTCGAGGACCTCATTGAGAAATTCAGTGGCTCCGGCTTTGGAACTTCGGACTCGTCCTCCGGGGACAGCCGTGGGGGGGACAGATGAGCGTGAAGCTCGTCCGGTTTCCACGGGTCGCGCGAGCCGGGGTGAGGGGTCTGACCCTCATCGAGCTGTTGGTCGCGATGAGCATTCTTGCATTCATTGGCGTGCTCGTTTTTTCGTCTGTGGACGGCATGCGCCGGAGCCGTCAGGGAGTCGAGAGGATCACGGACAGATACCGGGAAGGACGACTGGCCATGAGCAGAATCAGCCGGGAGCTTCAGAGCGCCTATCTTTCCGCCCATGCGCCCATCGACGACTCACTTCGGGTCGTACAAACGGCCTTCATTGGCGAACCCGGTACGCCGACGTCAAGCCTCACGTTCAATTCCTTCTCCAACCGCCGTCTGCGGGAAAATGCTCGAGAGTCTGATCAGATTGAGATCACCTACTTCAGCGGAGAGGATCCGGAGATTTCAGGAAAGATTGATCTTCTCCGTCGCGTGGCACCTCCCGACGCGGAACCTGAAGAAGGCGGTCGCGTAGAAGTTCTGGCGACCGATGTCGATCTCTTTGAGCTTGAGTACCTCGATCCGCGCACCGGACGCTGGATTGAGGAATGGGACAGTACCTCGTTCGTCGGTAAGAAGGGCATTCTCCCGCTTCAGGTCAAGGTCACCCTCGTCCTCAACGGAGCCGAGCGTTCTCGCATAGGCGCGAGCCAAGGGAAGATTCGCTTGGTGCAAAAAATTAACATTCCCATTCAAGACACCCTCATCTTCGCCATCAAATGATCGATCCCACCTCCTCTCCGCAGGATCCCCCGGATCCACTCTGGGTGCTGTCGTCTCAAGCGACGACGGACGCGGCGTCGCGGCGTGCCCGAGTGCTTCTTCAGGCTCGGCGTGCCCGGGCCCGGCGGGGGAGTCGTGGCGTGGCCCTTTTGATGGTTCTTGGGACCCTGAGCATTCTCACCGTGATGTTGACGGAGTTTCAGGATGCAACGTCGGCGGAGCTAGGGAGCAGTATCGCGGCGCGGGATCAGGTGCGCGCCGAGTATGCTGCCAAGAGCGCGGTCAACCTGACACGACTCTTGATCGCAGCGGAGCCGACGGTGCGGGCAAGTCCCATCGGCCTCATGGTCGGCGGCGCTCAGATCCCGGTCTGGGAATACACGGACGTCATCTTGGGTGCCTTCAATGACGCGGACGGTGGCGCTGTCTTTGAAGGCATCAGCGGGATGAATCTGGCGGAAGGAAGAAATCTGGGCATGGACGGGGCAGGCTTTGAGCTTGTGGTGGTCGACGAGGACTCCAAGATCAATCTGAACACCTCGGCCCGGGCCAATGTTGCCTCCAAGACCGCCATGGCAGCGCAGATCCACACGCTCATCGGCGGCATCCAGTACAATGATTTTTTCGAGGAAGCAGAGGACGAGAAGGGGAATCGCCTGGATCGATTCACCGTGTGTACGGCTCTCATGGATTGGGCGGATCCCGATACGGACCGGAGTAGCTGTGATCCGCAGGATAAAACAGCCTCCGCCACGGCTCCGGAAGACAGCTACTATCAGCTTCTCTCCCGACCTTACGCGCGCAAGAACGCGGCTTACGACAGCCTTGAAGAACTGCACCTCGTACAAGGTGTGTCAGAGGGTTTCTGGAGCCGGTTCATTCAGCCGGATCCTGATGACCCCAAGAGCCGCATCGTCACCGTGTGGGGCTCTGATAAGGTCAACGTGAACACAGCGAATCCGACGGTCCTTCTCACCAAGGCCTGCGAGCAGGCGAAGCCAGAGACGCCGCTCTGTAACGATCCTATTCTCCAGCAAAAATATCTCATGACGATGAGTATGTTTGCCGGCATGATGTCGGGGATCCCTGTCTTTTCAAGCCCACAGAACTTCGTCGACGGGATCAGGGGAAAGGGAATGCTGGGCGAAATGCTAAACAACTTTGGCATTCCTCCGGTAGAAATCCCCGTGCCCAAGCTGCTTTTGGAGTCCATTACCGTGGAAAGTAAGGTTTTCAGTATTTACGCGACGGGATACGTCAAATCTGGTCAACGTAAGACTCGTAGCCGGATTCATGCGGTCGTTGACATGCGTGGGGCTCCTCCCCCAGGCAGCGCTGATCAGTTTGCGAGGCTCAGTCAGATCACTTCTGGGGGACTGGATCCCGAAGCGACGGACGATAAAAAGGGGAGCGGCCTCGGCTTGGGCGACCTGCCCGATGATTTTGAAGAGGGCGGTATCATGAACGCCCTTCTCCCGCGCGCCGGGGGAACCGTTCTTTACTTTCGAGTGGATTAAGAAATGAGCAGGGTTTTTGGAGTAGACATTCGAGACAACCACGTGCGGGTTGCGGCCCTTCGCGTGGGTTATAGAAAGCTCGATCTTGATGGGCTTGCGGAGCATCTCGTTTCTGGTGAAGGCGGGGTGAGTGCGGCGCTTGCGTCTTGTCTCACTGATCTGGGCGGCAGCCCGGATACCGTGGTTTCGAGCGTGGATGGCTCGCACTGTTTCCTCCATCGAGTGATGCTACCCCTCAGCGCGAAGAAGCGTCTGGCGGACCTTTTGCCCTTTGAGCTAGAAGCAGTGCTCCCGCTCGATGTGGAGGAGTTGGTCGTCGACCACACGGTCTTGCCGGAGAGCATGAGCCACGCGCCTGGTCAGATGATCGTCCTGGCGGTCGCGGCACGGACAACGAGCGTTCAGGCGCAGATTGACCTGATTCGCAATTCTCTCGGGCACACGTCCGAGCGTGTCGGATGCTCTAGCACGGAGCTCGGTCAGCTCGTTCACCTTTCTCCCTCTCTCATGGCAGAAGAGCCCATCGCTCTTGTGGATCTCGGGTTTCTTCGCACGGACGTTTGTGTCGTGACGAAGGGAGTCGTTCAGCAGGCCCGGGCTCTCAACCTTGGGGTCGATAGCTTTCCAGAAAAGGCCGATACTTTTGTCGCTCGCTTACGCCAGACGATCTCGGCCGCCTTCACCACCTTTGGGCGGCCCGTGAGCAAGGTCGTCATCATGGGAGACGGTGTTTCTCTCGCGGGTCTCGACAAATACCTGACCAGTCGCCTCGAAGTGCCGGTAGAGCTCCTTCCGGAACTGAACCTGGGCGGAGCGGACGCTGTCGCACATTCGAAGCTCCCCCTTTTCGGCAGAGCCATCGCTATGGCTATGCATGGGGTTCGGGGAAAGGGGTTTGACCTCAGGCAAGGAAGTTTGGCTTTTGAACGTGGATACGAGCACGTCAAGGAGCGAGCGCCCCTCTTGGGAGGGCTTCTTGCGGCGACGATGCTTTCCTTCTTGTTCGCTGTTTGGGCGGAAAGTCAGGCGCTGGCTTCGCAAAATGAAGCCCTACTGACCAGCCTCGAGGAGATCACGCTTTCTACCTTCGGGGAAGGCACACAAGATCCGGATGAAGCGGAAGTGGCACTGGCCCGCGCGCGGAGCAGCAAGCAAGAGGACCCGATGCCGTATCTCGATGGATTTGGCGTGGCAGTGGCTTTATCGGAGACCCTGCCCGTCGACATCGTTCATGACGTCGAAGAACTCGAGGTCAGTAAGGGCAAGGTCAAGCTGAGGGGAATCGTCGGTTCTGCGGAAGAGGCTCAAAAAGTCGCCAAAGCATTCGGGGAGCATCGCTGCATCTCTACCCCCGACGTGACGAAGATCTCTCAGGTCGTCAATACGGACCGAGAGAGATACGTTCTAGAGACTCAGGTGCTTTGTCCGGAAGATCAGGGCTTTTCTGTCAAGGCGAAGGACGCAAAGAAGGGTGGTGAAGAATGAATCTTCTCAACCGACTCCGAGATCGGGTGGATCAGCTCGAGGAGCGCGAACGCAAACTGCTGCTGGTGTTTGGCGGAGTCGTGGGGTTCATGATCCTGTTTCTTGCTCCGCTTGCTCTCTCGCTCAGCGTCGGCTCTCAGCGCACGGAGAACGAGCGCGTTCTTCAGATCATTCAGGAAATTCGCGATGAACGAGTGACCTTGGGGCGTCGGAAGGCCGAGAGCGCTCGGGTGACTCAACGCTATGCGCGCCAGGCTCCCGCTCTGGCCGGATTTTTAGCGCAGATTGCGGATCGAGAGGGAGTCGATATCCCGGAAACGCAAGACCGTTCCACTGTCCCGCATGGGAAGACTGTCAAGGAGCGGGTGACCAAGATTCAGATCCGCAAAGTGGGGATGTTGGCGCTTTCAAACTTCATGGCCAAGATTGAAAGCTCGGGATACGCGGTCAGCATTTCACGCTTGATCATCCGTAAGCGAGGCGCGCAACCCGATGAGTATGATGCGGAAATGGAAGTGTCCGCGTTTGATCGCGAAGAGCCCAAGAAGAAGCCGGAGCCAAGCGCAGAAAAAGATGAATCCGAGGGAGAGGGGGAAGAATGAAACTGCCCAATCTCAGCGCCCGTCAAAAGACGGTGCTCAAGTTCATCGCCGTGCCGGTCTTCTACTTCTTTTGCTTGGTGATTTTTGTTCGTCTGACGTTTCCCTATGAAACGCTGAAAAACCGGATCCTTGCTGAGTTCAACGCTTCTGAATCTGAGCATAGCCTTGAGATCGATGAAATGAGCGGCAGCGGCTTCCTGGGGCTGGAGGCGGAGGGCGTGCGCTTGTTTGAGGTGCGAGACAAATCAAAAGAGAGTGAGGAGTCTGCACCTCATTCTCTTGCTGTGGAGAGTGCAAGCGTGAGCTTGGGCGTTTTTGCGTATCTCTTCGGCAACATATCCGTGGATTTTGAGGCGGAAGTGGGCGGCGGAGAGCTTTCGGGAGAATTCTCCCAGAATTCTGAGGAAGCGAGGATCCATGTCGTCGGCGAGAAGATCGACGTCAGTGGACTCACGCTCCTCAGCGCTGGGATCGGCCTTCCTTTGGGGGGAGAGCTGAGCGGTCGCGTGGATCTGCTCTTGCCCGAGGGACTTATCAATCGCGCGGAGGGAACTTGTGAAATTTCGATTTCCGGACTGACAGCGGGAGATGGAAAGGCCAAGGTGCGCGACACGATTGCGCTTCCAAAGATCGAAGTCGGTCAACTCGTGCTCAAGGCTGAGGCGAAGGAAGGCCGGCTGGAGGTCAGCCAGCTCACGGCTCAGGGCAAGGATTTCGAAATGTCTGCCGAAGGAAAAATCCGTATGCGTGATCCCTTCGACAGGAGTTCACTCAACCTGGATGTCTCGTTTCAGTTCAAAGAATCGTACACGCAGAAGAATGATACGACCAAGGCGATCTTTGGAACGACAGGGTCCAAGGTGCCGGCGCTCTTTGATCTCGACCCCATGGTGAAGCGTGCCAAACGGCCTGACGGCTCCTACGGGTGGCAAGTGACGGGACTCCTCGCGCGCCCCAACTTCAGGCCCGGGAAGGGGAAGACACTCGGCGCGGACAGCGAGGAGGAAAAGGAGTAGGTAAATTCTAGGGCCACAGCGCTGATCGTCTTGCTCAGGTCTTGGGGTTGGTCATCAAGAGTGGCTGCCCCGTGTTGAAGATGACGTCTCGCCACAGGGGCCCTTCCGGATCCACACAATTTCTCTTCCCCGCCGCCGCGGTGATGGGAATGTGAACGAGACGGTGATTCACCGATCCCACAATGCAAGCTGTGCGGCCGCTCATCGCCGCATGCACTGCGTTGGATCCGAGTCGCGCGCAATAGATCGAGTCTGAGGGGATCGCAGCTTGACTGCGAATCGTATAGCTGGGGTCAATGTACTTGACGCCGACCGGGATGCCTCGGGATTGAAAGTGCTCGTTGATGCGCTTGTTGAGGTAGACACCGATGTCACCCAATTTCTTGTTTCCGCCAGCGTCCGTTCCTTCCCCTGTGACGTAGCGCTGGCCCGCTCCTTCGGCGAGGACGACGAGAGCGTGGCCCTGCTTTGTGACGCGCTTTTCCAAATGAATCAGAAGACCGTTTTCACCCTCCAGATCAAAGGGGATTTCCGGCACGAGGACGAAGTCCGCCTCGTTGCTGGCGAGGGCGGCGTGGGCTGCAATGAAGCCGCTCTCTCGACCCATCAGCTTCACAAGGCCGATCCCCCCGATAGAGCCGGCCGCTTCCGTGTGGGCGCCGTCCACGGCCCGCACGGCCTCAGAGACGGCGGTTTCGAAGCCAAAGGAGCGCTCGACAAACGACAGGTCGTTGTCGATGGTTTTGGGTACCCCGACGACGGCGATGGCGAGGCGTCTGCGCTCAATTTCTTGAGTGAGCTTGAGGGCGCCTCGCTGTGTACCGTCTCCGCCGATGGTGAAGAGAATATTGACGCCGAAACGCACCAGGGTGTCTACAATTTCCCCGGTGCGCTCTCCTCCTCCGCGCGCGCTGCCCAAAATAGTGCCGCCGTGTCGATGGATGTGCGCCACAGCTTGAGGATTGAGAGGGAGCGGCGGCACCTCCGCGTCGGCGAGCATACCAGGATACCCATATCTGAAGCCACTGATCCTCCTCACTCCGTAGTGGGTCCAGAGAGTCATGGCGATGGACCGGATCACGTCGTTTAGTCCGGGACACAGACCACCACAAGTGACGATGGCAGCGTGTACTTCCCGCGGATCAAAGAAGATCTTCTCGCGCGGTCCTGACTTTTCCATCAGCGCGGTTTCGGCGCTTGTGATCTGAGGACGGTCCTTGGAAACCTCGATGTCGTACATGACGAGTTCGTCATCTCCGACGTAGTTGGACTGGTGGTCTCCGTAGACAACGCTGAGACGGATCGGAGAGGTGAACTTTGCCGGACCGAGCACCTTGGGAAGGAAGGAAGAAGCGGGTAGGGGGGAGGGGATCTCGGTCATTGCGCTTTAGAATCCCGTTCCGGGCGCTCTGCGTAAAGTCCCCATTTGGGGGCGCGGACAAGCTTGTCGTTCGTTTGCGCTTGTCTCAAAAGTCTGCTTGCACTCCGGCCTTGAACCCGAAACCGGCCGGTAACAATGTCAGCTTCGCCAGTCTCCGTTCCTTCCGCGCGCCCGAAGTAGCAAAGAGAGTGATTCCAGCGACGGTTCCTACGCCGCCCACGATGAGCCCGACGTCGGCGACCGTAAGATAACGGTGCGCTCGCGCCGTTTGTGACAGGTCGCACTCTGGAGCACAATTTTCAAGGGTTGCCTTCATCGAAAGCCCACCGATCAGGCCCACGAGGGACGCCACGAAGCCGGCGCCTCCGAGCGAGAACGCGCCGATTGTAAGGGGCCTGAGCGGATCGCGCACGCTGTCAGCGAGCACCTTCGGGTCGTCTCGCTTTTCCTCGGGAACGGTCACACGGATCTGTCTGCGCTTTTCACCGAGAAGAACATTCACTTTGATCGTCTCTTCCCAGGGACCGCGCGAGAAGCGAAACGTGTGAGGCCCCACGGTCAAAGAAATCTCCGCTCCAAGCGCGCCGCGAACGGACTTGCCGTCGATCTCCACGTTCACGTTGGTCGCGTCCTCACCCGCTTCCGTCCGCGCGAACAAGAGAGCCGTAGGGATGTCGGCCTCCGCTTGTCTCAGAAAGACACGGCACTCGCTCATGATTTCTTCGGGGCAGCCGCTTGCGCATTGTTCGGCCTTTTCCAGCGCGACGATAGGGTCATTTCCCTTTCGAGCGACTTGAGTCTGCTCGTAGGCGTCGAAGCACGCTTCGACGGATTTTCCTGCGGCGACGGCGGGTTCCGGGTAAAAGGCGCACAGAAAGAGAGAGCAGGTGAAGAGGCCGCGCCCTGCGCGAGCAACGATACGAAAGCGTGCCTGGTCTGATCCTGCAATCACGTGCTCGTGTTTCTAGCACGCCGCGGGGGTAAACAGCACGGCTGTCTCGGTCCTTCTAGTTCCAGCAAGCACGGTTGACTCGGCGTATTCCGTCCGCGCCTTCAATAAACTTAGGGCAAGGTTTGGAGGTGGCCGGCCGCTGAGGAGCCTTTCCGACAGATGCTTTTGGTGGGGAAGTTTTGGTCCCGGTAGGAGGCTCTTGCGTGGGCTCCTCTTGTACAGGCGCCTCCCCCGCAGGTGGAGCGGGAACTTCTTGGGGTTCTTGGGTCGCGGACGCCGGGCGGGGTAGTTCGGAATCGTCGGCCAGGTGGGCCGATGCTGGAGAAAGGGGCGCTCCGGCGGGTGAGGCTTCCGGTTGAGAATAGAGTTCCGGAGAATTTGAAACGACAACTGCCGCGATGACTCCGATCACCACCCCGAGCCCAAGGATGAGAGGAACGAAGAGCCGAGTCTGGTCTTTGGGTCCAGGTGTGACCGCGGTGATCGCGCCCGTGACGGCCTGAGTGGAGGCGTCTTCAGAGGTGACGGAGCCGCGTGTTCCCTGGGCGATGGTGAGTTCGTCTTCCGCAGAACGAGGCCGAGAGAGGAATTCCGAATCTGTGCCGTCTTCGAAGACCGCCTGACTCTCCATGCGAGTTCGCAAGCGTCGCCGATCCGTGAGCCCATCGAGGGCAAGTGCATTCACCCAGTCGCTGACGTCCGTGGGCGGAGCGGGGGGCACGGCTCGTTGTAAGGCCTGGGCCATTTCACGCGCGGTCGTGAACCTCTCGCTTGTATTGGGGCTGAGGGACTTGAGGACCAGCGCGTCTAGATCGTGGGCGCACTCTTTTCGGTTCTCACTCGGAGGAAGGATTTTTCCTTCGAGTACGCGCGACATCAAATGCACCTGATTCTCGGCCGAGAAGAGACGCTTTCCTGTCAGCGTTTCCCAAAGAACCACTCCCATCGCATAGACGTCTGTCTGGCGACTGACTTCCCCCTGCCGGATCTGCTCCGGGGACATGTAGGCAATCTTTCCTTTGACCTGACCTTCTGCCGTCGTTTGCAGGCGCTGTGCGGCCTTGGCCACACCGAAGTCCACGATTCTGGGCACGCCGTCGACACCCACGAGGATATTTTGCGGCGAAATGTCTCGGTGGACGATTTGCATCGGTCGGCCCTTCTCGTCCACGGCTTCGTGGGCCGCGTGGAGCCCGTACAGACTTCCGCACACGATGGCTGAGGCGATGGGGAGGGGCACCTTTTCTCGTAAGAGGACCGTTTGGCGCAGCAGTTTCGCCAGAGAATCGCCCTCCACGTAGTCCATGACCAAGGAAAGCTCTCCCTCGGATGACAGCACGTCGATGATAGGGACGACGTTGGGATGATGGATGCGAGCCGCCAACCGAGCTTCGTCGACGAAGCCTGCCGAAAAATCAGGATCCTTCGCAAAATGGCTATGAAGGCGCTTGATGGCAACAGTTCGAGAGAACCCGACGGGTCCCATCAGTCGACCCAGATGGACCGTGGCCATGCCCCCGGCCGCGATCTCGTCGAAGAGCGCATAGCGTCCGATAGTACGGACCGCTTGATTCCTGGCAGCTGAGTTCATCTTGAGGCGCAGTCGCAAGGACCGCAATCGGAACAAAAGCATATCCCAGGGCCGAGCGCTTCACCAACACTGGAGCGTCTCAGAAGGGGCGAAGTCGGAGGCTTCACCACATTGAGCGTTGCCCCGGGTATCGAGGGCTGCCGGGCATTGGGGTGCAGGGGTATTGTGAGCGCTACCAGTATGGGCACCGTGCTGGTAGCGCGGGGCAGATCTACCCTTATAAAAATCATCCAGTTCGGGGAGAATCACGGGGAAATCCCCCCGCAAATCAAAAACGCCCGGAAGCTCAGAAAAAGGTGCTGGTTCGTTCAGGGCAGACTCATCTATCCTTCCTTGTTCTCCGTTTTTCTGTCTTTTCGTTTCGATGCGCACTCTTCGTTCTCTCTCGTTTGCGGTCTTGCTCGTCGTCGGGTGCGGGGGGCGATCCTTGCTCAGCACCGAGGAGGACAGTGGCGATTTCGGCGATGGCGATTTCGGCGATGGCGATTTCGGTGACGGCGATGGTGATCTCTGGCCTTCCGGGGGGCGACCGGGTGTGGGCGGGGGATTCGTAGGAGCCGGTGGATGGTTTGTCGGATCCGGAGGCGTAGGAGTCGGTGGAGGGTTCGTTGGCTCCGGAGGCGTAGGAGTTGGTGGGGGATTTCCTGGTTCTGGAGGTGCAGGCGTTGGAGGAACTCCCGGATTTTGCAATACGGATCAGGACTGCCCTTCCCCGGAGAGTTGTCTCGTCGGCTTCTGTGGATCAAACGGGGCGTGTGAATACGCCCTTCGCGATCAGGATGGGGATGGTTATGCCGATGAAGCTTGCGGTGGGCTTGATTGCAATGACCTCAACCCTTTGGCCCATCCCGGCCGCAGCGAAAACTGCACGGACGGTACGGACAACAACTGCAACGGCGTTGCTGACTGCTTTGATCCGGCGTGTGTGGGCGGTCCGTGCGGCTGCACGCCCTCTCCGGGCGGCGAAAATTGTCAGAATGGGCAGGATGATGATTGCGACGGAGCCGTCGATTGTCATGACGCGGATTGCGTAGGGACGGTTGTCTGCGGCTGCACGACAGAGCAGTGCGGAAACGGTGTTGACGACGACTGCGACGGCAAGATGGATTGTGCCGATTCAGATTGCGCGATGAATCCGGCTTGTGTGTGTCAGGCGCAGGCAGAATCCTGCACCAACGGTGTCGACGATGACTGCGATGGTCGTATCGATTGTTCGGACTCAGACTGTGTTTTTCATCCCGCGTGTCTGTGCCTCATACCCCAGGCCGAGAAATGTGGCGACAAGCGGGACAATGACTGCAACGGGCTGATCGACTGTGGCGATCCGGTCTGCTTCTCAAGTCCTCTCTGCTCGTCTTGCACGACCGAAGTCTGTACAGGCGGGGTGGATGAGGACTGCGATGGACTCATTGACTGTGCTGACCCATCGTGCGCTTTCGATGTGGCCTGCCCTTCGCAACCGGAGCTCTGCAACAATGACATCGATGATGATTTTGACGGGCAAACGGACTGCGACGATCTCGATTGCAAGAACACTCCGATCTGCATTGCGAAACACAATACCTGTGCCACTGCTCGCTTCATCGAACCGCTCGCGAGCGCGACCTACACCGGAAGCACGCAGGGACAGGCGAGCAACTACACCGGATCCTGCGGCGGACATGCCGGTGAAGCCGTCTTCGTGCTGGTGCTTTCGGAGCCCACTTCTGTACGACTCGACACGGTGGGGACGGCCTTTGATTCCGTCATGTATGTGCGCCGCGGAAGTTGCGGATACGGCGCGGAGATCGGCTGTGATGATGACAGTGGTGGGGTGAGCTGGGCCGCGGCCCTGAATTTTCCGTTGCTTTTACCGGGGACCTATTTCATCTTCGTGGACGGGTTCACTGTCGGCTCTGGGGGACCGAATGCGGGGCCTTACACGCTCAATGTCGAAGTGGGCCCCGTCCCGGAGGACTGCGCTGACGGGTTCGACAACGACGGCGACTTTTTGACGGATTGCGCGGATCCAGAGTGCGCGGCTTTCCCGGCTTGCGTCAATTGCAACAACGGGGGTCCCGCCGTGGCGGAGTATGGCACTTCACTCTGCACCGATGGCATCGACAATGACTGTGACGGACTGACAGATTGTCTCGACGACGACTG
>CAYMQT010000007.1:34479-62323 GCA_964392575.1 uncultured Polyangiaceae bacterium | reverse complement strand
CGGATCTCATGGACCTATGCTGGGTTTCAATTCACGCCCGCGTGAAGCGGGCGACGCTGGCAGGCTGTTTTTGCCTGACGGGTTTTTGGTTTCAATTCACGCCCGCGTGAAGCGGGCGACACGGCCCTTCAGGTGGACGCCTTCTCTGCTTATGTTTCAATTCACGCCCGCGTGAAGCGGGCGACGTGATTGACCAGAGGCACTGGTACGACGACGCGTTTCAATTCACGCCCGCGTGAAGCGGGCGACGACAAGAGAGTATGGGGCTACGTGGTCCCGGGCGTTTCAATTCACGCCCGCGTGAAGCGGGCGACTTCGTTTTGCGGGAGGAGTGGGACGCGATGCGGGTTTCAATTCACGCCCGCGTGAAGCGGGCGACCTGTCCCGCGAGACAGTCTCGGGCCCGCCAGCGGTTTCAATTCACGCCCGCGTGAAGCGGGCGACTCTCCCCACGGGAGACGGGCGGCCATACTTTAAGTTTCAATTCACGCCCGCGTGAAGCGGGCGACTCCGAGAGCCGAGACGTAGCCGAGGATACGTCTCGTTTCAATTCACGCCCGCGTGAAGCGGGCGACGTGCGCCTCGCTGAGCAGTATTACGGCGGCGCGGTTTCAATTCACGCCCGCGTGAAGCGGGCGACGCGAGAGAGACCGCGTCCCATACTCAAAAAATTCGTTTCAATTCACGCCCGCGTGAAGCGGGCGACATCTGCGCGGAGCTTGGCCTACCCTACACCACGGAGTTTCAATTCACGCCCGCGTGAAGCGGGCGACTTGTGCTTCGACGGGAGCGGGTTCGATTTTGTGTTTCAATTCACGCCCGCGTGAAGCGGGCGACCGCTAACAATGTCATCATTGCCCGCTAGGCCGGGTTTCAATTCACGCCCGCGTGAAGCGGGCGACGGCGCGCTTATGGGTCTACTGCACGACGCGCATGTTTCAATTCACGCCCGCGTGAAGCGGGCGACCGCGCTGCGCGGTGGTGCACCGCTACCGCGGCGGTTTCAATTCACGCCCGCGTGAAGCGGGCGACCGCGGTGCGAAAAAAGCTGACGCACCTCCGTTGTTTCAATTCACGCCCGCGTGAAGCGGGCGACTTTGGCGGGGGGATCGGCGCTTGCGTCGAATACGGTTTCAATTCACGCCCGCGTGAAGCGGGCGACCAGGGCCCGGCGGTTCTCTGCGTCGCCCGCGAGGTTTCAATTCACGCCCGCGTGAAGCGGGCGACTGGCGGCGCTAGAGGCCGCGGCGCGCGACGCAGCGTTTCAATTCACGCCCGCGTGAAGCGGGCGACGGCGCGGCGCGCTACCTCCTGCGCGAGCGTACGCGGTTTCAATTCACGCCCGCGTGAAGCGGGCGACTCGAAGGCGTTGTCGTCGACGGTCGCACCGTGGGTTTCAATTCACGCCCGCGTGAAGCGGGCGACGGGCGCGGACAGAGAGATAGACGGGGTGACAGATGTTTCAATTCACGCCCGCGTGAAGCGGGCGACGTGTCCAGCGCAGGAAAGGGCGCGGGTCTTTCTGGTTTCAATTCACGCCCGCGTGAAGCGGGCGACGTGGGGGGGTGCGTTCTATCGCGCAGACTTTCGCGTTTCAATTCACGCCCGCGTGAAGCGGGCGACGGCGAACCTCTCCGGGTCGTACCTCTCCGGGGCGTTTCAATTCACGCCCGCGTGAAGCGGGCGACATCATCTGCGAGACCCGATTCGACGGCGAGCGAGTTTCAATTCACGCCCGCGTGAAGCGGGCGACACAACTTTCCGGGGATGGTGGATGTATGATGACCGTTTCAATTCACGCCCGCGTGAAGCGGGCGACTGCTTTGAGGCTAGCTACCAAGGCCTGGAAATGTTTCAATTCACGCCCGCGTGAAGCGGGCGACCTGTGGACTCGGACCATCTAGCGACGCACAGAGTTTCAATTCACGCCCGCGTGAAGCGGGCGACCGTCAATGAGGCCGGTTGGGTCGGTGGCCACGGGTTTCAATTCACGCCCGCGTGAAGCGGGCGACGAGGTGATGGCGAGGGCGTGTGAGCTGCACAAGTTTCAATTCACGCCCGCGTGAAGCGGGCGACGAGGCCGCGGCACTGATTACGCTCGCCAGATTCGTTTCAATTCACGCCCGCGTGAAGCGGGCGACACGAGGAGCAGGGGACGCTGCGCCCCGAGGGCTTGTTTCAATTCACGCCCGCGTGAAGCGGGCGACGTTGTATCCGCTCGCGTCCGCGTCTCGCCAATCGTTTCAATTCACGCCCGCGTGAAGCGGGCGACAAGGTGTTTGTGTTAGCAGTCGCCGACGCTTTGGTTTCAATTCACGCCCGCGTGAAGCGGGCGACGCTGTCGGCTCGCTTTCGGACGTGCGCTTGTGGCGGTTTCAATTCACGCCCGCGTGAAGCGGGCGACTTGCAGTCTAGGCGGACTTATTCCGTTTTCGTTGGTTTCAATTCACGCCCGCGTGAAGCGGGCGACCGGCTGCTGAGAGTGCGTAATGGGTGACGAGGGAGTTTCAATTCACGCCCGCGTGAAGCGGGCGACGAGCTCCTCTGCAAGACCAAAGCCCGCGTCGTTGTTTCAATTCACGCCCGCGTGAAGCGGGCGACAGAGGCACAGGCCGCGGAGCTCCGCGCCATGCGTTTCAATTCACGCCCGCGTGAAGCGGGCGACCCGGCGCGTTGCCCCACGATCATTACCCGCGAGGTTTCAATTCACGCCCGCGTGAAGCGGGCGACGTGACCGTGAGTACGCGCTCGACGGACGCGCCATGTTTCAATTCACGCCCGCGTGAAGCGGGCGACTTGATTCGCGGGGCCCTGACTCACGAGTCGCGCGTTTCAATTCACGCCCGCGTGAAGCGGGCGACAGCCGCGAAAAGCTCGGCGTGTGATTGCGACTTGTTTCAATTCACGCCCGCGTGAAGCGGGCGACGAGCACCGTCAGCCCAAGCGCGCCTAAGCACGCGGTTTCAATTCACGCCCGCGTGAAGCGGGCGACCTGTCATAGGGCCCCATGTGAGAGCCGGCCGCCTTGTTTCAATTCACGCCCGCGTGAAGCGGGCGACCTTACCGCTCGACGTTGGAGCGACGGTGATCAAGTTTCAATTCACGCCCGCGTGAAGCGGGCGACCTACTGACGAGCGGCGGCACGGCGGACAGTTTTGTTTCAATTCACGCCCGCGTGAAGCGGGCGACTGTGGAGGCGTCCCCTGTGGAATGTCCGATGCTGTTTCAATTCACGCCCGCGTGAAGCGGGCGACCGGCTCACCAAATCGCACCTGGCCCTCGCCCCGTGTTTCAATTCACGCCCGCGTGAAGCGGGCGACCTGGGGCTGCCTACGTTTCCGTCCGCTCCGGCAGTTTCAATTCACGCCCGCGTGAAGCGGGCGACCCCATCGGGCGCTCCTATCAGCCCAGGGTACGTAGTTTCAATTCACGCCCGCGTGAAGCGGGCGACTTCAGGCGGTCGGAACACAACCCCAGAACACGTAGGTTTCAATTCACGCCCGCGTGAAGCGGGCGACTGCCGTTCTGAAGTCTCACCTGCACATGCAACAGTTTCAATTCACGCCCGCGTGAAGCGGGCGACCATTTGCATGGGAGAGCGCAGATGGCCAGCCCCCAGTTTCAATTCACGCCCGCGTGAAGCGGGCGACGACGCCACATAGACGTTCTGGGTACCATCCCAGGTTTCAATTCACGCCCGCGTGAAGCGGGCGACCGATGGTGTCTGTATCCCAGGTGAAACCCTGATTCAAGGGCAGCTCTTCGCTGACCCTCCAATCTTGGCCATAAAACCCTTCTGTAAATGTCTCGATTGTCAATGAACGGGGGCCAGAATTGGCCAGGATATGAGGATCGCTAACCCTCCGGTTTTGGGCAAGGAGCTTGGGATTAGCGATTCCGCCGAGTTTAAATTTCCAGAGTTCCTCGGTGGTCGGGGGCCTTGGCTACGCCGTGGTGTTCAATTCTCCGCTGCCAGTTTGCCCCAAGGTGATAGAAACGAAGACTGTCTTCCGTTGGCTTGATGAGATCCAACAGACGCGCGCGCAGCTGAGTCCACTGAGCAGGATCTATCTCGCACTCGAAGACGGAGAATTGCACTCGATATCCAAACCCAGAGCAGGCTCTAGAAAACATCTTGAGTCGACGGCGACCTGCACTGCTGACCGTACTCACGTCGTAGCTGACCACAACCAACACCGAGTCACCTCCAGAGAAATGCGGGATAGAGGTCGAGGTCACCTCGAATGAAGCGAGCTAAGAGTCGCGCTTGAACAAGAAAGGCTATGCCAACCTCCATTGGCTCCTCCATGAATGGATGCTGAACGACTTCACGTTTGCGATTCTGGTAAGCGGACAAGAGTGTCTTTCGCGTCTCAGTCGTCATTTGGACATCTCCGGCGGGCCCAACAACGAATCCAGTCGCCGCAACTTGTCGGAGATTTACAAGGGATAAGACGAGTCGATCTGCAAGCGGAGCGCGAAACTCCTCCATCATGTCGAGCGCTAGACTGGGCCTCCCGGGTCGCTCGACGTGGAGAAAGCCTACGTACGGATCAAGTCCTACCGTTTCAAGTGCGGAGCGCAAATCGAGGGCAAGAATGGAATAGACAAACGAAAGGAGGGCGTTAATGCGGTCCATGGGTGGCTTGCGGCTTCGACCACCGAATTGCCATTCAGGTTCTTTCACGAGGACGAGATGCTCGAAAACGCGAAAGTAGGAAGCGGATGCTTCTCCTTCTAGACCACGCAAAGAGTCAACAGAAGCAGTGGAACTGGTCTTCCGGTGAGCGTTTTCCATCTCTTTGAGAGCCTTACGAATCTCTGACATCCCGTCTGCATCCGGGTGATTGCGCAGAAATCGCAGCAAGACGTTTCTTTGGTTGGATATTTTTGCGGCGACACAATAGCGAGCGACTTCCAGTGAGCGAACGGGGGAGTCCGAGTCTCGGTATTGACGGCGACGCAGAAGGACATTGCCCCGAATAGGGCCTTCCATTCTAGCCAGGAAGCGACCTGTTCCGTGGATGTAGCTGATCGTGACGCCCTGACTGGCACAGTATTCGGCTAACGGCGGGGATACTGATATGCCGAAGCCGAAACAAACGATCTCACCGATCGCCACAATGGGGAATTGGCCGATCTTCTGTTTTTGTAGGCGCACAATGATGGCTTGGCCATCCTTATGCAAATAGGCACCGTCTTGATTCACGTACAAGGTGTTTTGGATGTGTCTCATCCCAACAATTCCTGTCGGTACGCGGAGGTTTTCTTCCCACTCGAGACCTTGGGTTGGCAGATCTGAATCAGGGAACAAGACTGACAGTGTCGCTTGAGTACCGGAGGAGGGAGTTCGCTTTGTGCGACGATTTCTCGGAGACGACGAATCAGGTTGAGCGTTCGCGTGCGAAGAGCGTCGTCAATCTCTACGTCGGTGCGTCGACGCAGTTGTGCGTAGAAGAGCGAGCCTTGCTCGATGCGCGATCCTGTCATCTCTTCGAGGCACAGGGCTTGGGCGCAGACCTGCACGCGGTCGATATCAGTTTTCTTGGGTTTGCCTCGCTTGAACTCGACGGGTTGCAGTTGCCAGTGGCCTTTCAGGTGAAGAAAGGTGCAGTTGTCTGCGCCGTCACCAATTTGGCTGAGTTCGAGCATGTCGAGTCGCCCCGAAATTCCCAGAATCCGGCTACGGACCTGCACACTTGTGAATTGTTTGAGACCCTTTCTGTACGCCCGGTAGCCCTCGTCGACTCGCTCATGTATGACTTTCCCCTCTGCGGTTCGTTCGTTCTCTTCCCACTCCCGCTCGACATGGATCAATGCACACTGTCGCTCGCAGAAAGCCAAGTGTTGTAGCGCCGAGATGGGCAGGAGATCTTCATCGCGGTAGTTCATGTTCCGGATCAGGTGGGCGCCGCCATTTTCCGGTTACTCTGCATCCAAACATGCAGGCATTCATGAAAGAGAAGTTCAGCTTCAGCGCGCCAGCTGGCAGCCAAGGAAAGTTCGAGCCCGAGTTCGAACCGTGCGCTGCCCCCCAGGTGAACTACGGGGAATTTTTGCGGGGATGATGATGTCAGAAAGCGTTGAAAGTCGGCGACAATTACCCGCGGGTTGGAAGCGTCAGGAGCAATGATGTCCAAGTAGCTTCGCACGCGGTTGCCACCCGGAGTGATCTCACGGTGTTCCTCGACCAAAGTACTTTGAGCGCCTGCAGGAGTCGCGTCGACACCTTGCCAGTTGACGCCGTGCACGCGATAGAATGCGTTGATGCCTTCTTCTTGGGCTGCGAGGGCTAGGACCCGGTGAGCTGTCAGATACATTTCATTCCTTTACGCGGCTCTTGGACGTCGATGCATTGTAGTGAGTTCGTTGCTGGGTGGTTCCTCAAGTCCAAGATCTTCCGGGGCTTTGCGTCGTTCCGCTGCCAGCCACGCGTCTGCTTCTTGTCGTTCTTGGCTGCTCATCTTCGTCCACAGAGCATCCATCTCTTCACGAATGGCCTCATCGTCTTCTTCTGAAAGCGTGCCCCATGCCAGATCGTCCAGAAGACGGAGTGTGAGTTCTCTATATTTTTTTGTAGCGTTCATGCCGGACTCCAGTCCTTACGGGTGAGACAGAGTGCCTCTTGATAGCTATCTAGTGACTGCCGCTGTGCCGGTTCGACGAAGCCGTGGGTGCAATCGTGTGGATCGAGGCGATATGTGAGCTTTTGTCCCATGGCCGTGGATCGTATCACGTACACCCCGTCCTTTCCCGTTCCGCCAAATTGCGGTGGTCGACGATGCTGCGGCAGGTTCTCTGCGCGATCTGGGGATACGGACATGCCTCCCGTGAGCGGCAGAACGTCGCCATTTTCGAGCGCGATGTCTCCGGGGACCTTTGCTCCGAGTTGTCGTCGACTGGGGCCGCATTCTGCCCGACCGTCGGTTGCCGATTTCATTGACCGATAGAGAAGCGTCACGGCATCAGACCTTTGAATGAAGTTTCACGCTGTCAGGAATAGATTTTTGGTCAACGGTAATTGTGTAGTCGGAGAAAGCGCGAGCTGGACCTTCAGAGCCAGCTCGGCGTTGCACCTCAACCGCTTCAAAGAGCTTGTGGGCAGGAGCATTGCCGAGGGCGTCTTTGTGTTCGAACACGAACAGTCCTCGCGTCGCCATGAGGCCCCGAGCCGCCGAGCGATCATGCTCAAACATGTTCACAAGCGCCGACCAAAAGAGTTCGAGATCTTCCGTCGAGAAACCCGTTTGGTTGGCCAGGTGCGCGGAGATGAAACCGTGAGCACGATAGAGTCCGTAAGGTACGGTGAATTTGCGCCCCATCGTGCGGTTGTCGCCGCCTTGCTTTTCGGCTTCGGCCTCGGTCGCCACCGCCATTCGCGTGATGCTGTGTTCGAGGGCCACAATGGGCTCAACAGAGCGGGCGAAGGTCATTTGGATGGGGCCGCGCACTTGGCCAGCATTGGGTCCTGTGCTCATTACAGCCCCGAAAGTACGGACGTCGAAGAAACGCTCGCACATTGCGGTCCGTCCCCTGTCGACCTCGGTTCCCTGCGCTGATCCCTTCTTGTTGCGCTTGGCGCCGTCCTCCTTATTCTTCGGGTCCTTCTCCAGGTCGATTCCAATTTCTGTGAACGCGGCGGCGATTTGACGATTAAGAATTGCCTTTTCCTTCACGAAGACGTCGTAGCCAGCTTCCTCGCCCTTCTTTAGCTGAACGAAGTTACGCACTTTGCGTTTTAGGCAAACGTCAGTGACAAGACCCATCCCAGTTTCGGCGTCGATGCGCGGTAAGTTTCCTGCATCTGGGTCCCCATTGGGGTTTCCGTCCTGCACGTCGAAGAGCAGGATGAAGTCGTATCGTTTGGTGAGAGGGGTAGTCATGAGTTCTCCTGTTCCTGCGACACGGGGGAGGGATTGCCTCCGTTGCCCTTGTCGGCCTTTGTGTAGAGCGCTTGGCGCTGATGGTAGTAACCGATGGCGAACCGGGCTTGGTCCTCCATGCGAAGGTGATGGGGTAGGGAGGTCGGAATTCCGCTAAAGATCTCCGTGAGCCGTCTTTCGTGAGCACCAACCCACGCGGGTTTGTCGAGCTTCTTGAGATGATGGTTTTTGAGCTTCAAGAGCTGCGGGAATGCCGTGGTTGGATTGGCTGACGCGGCCCCGTAGTAGCGGTCGCGGATCGTGGCGTTGAGCCCTGGGTTTGCATCCTCCTGGATCTTCTCCAGAACTGCGAAGAGGCGTCCAAGGCGGTAACCAATGTTTTCATTCTCTTGATCGAGGGACACGGTGATCTCTTTCTCACTTGTATTGTGGGTTCGATGGAATCGATTGAGGTACGCCTTCAAGGCGGACGCCCGCATCGGCGTGACGGATCTCTCGGCGCGAATCCTTCTGACAGCCTGCTGCAGGAGCATTGCAGGGTATGGCTGGGCTCCGAGAATTGCTCGGACGATGTCGCCGCCGAGATTTGGGGGGAGGTTGTCTACCTTTCCCTCATTTGCGAGATCTACGAGCAACCAGAATAGAGAACATCGTCCCTTGTCCCCTGCGGGGCGCACCAGCGCCATGTCGTCGAAGTGCTGTCGAAGTCGCTCGGAGACATCGAGAACCGTACCCACCTGCCAGAAGCGTATCGATATGCGGGCGGCGTTGGGAGCAAGGCCTAGGACGTAGAAGCGCGTCGTGGAATGGATCTGCAATGCTCCCGAAGTAAGGCTGTCGTAGAGACTGCGAACAGCCTGAACGTCGCGATCAGGATCGTCCTTGGGTGCCATCGCGAAGAAGTCAGCAAACGTCTCATCTAGGTGACTGGAGCGCTCGCTCCAGAACACCGTTGTGGCATCGCCCACCTGTATTCGATTCTTTGAATCCCGCCCAAGAAGGGTGTTGAGAGCCATCGTGTACGCAAAGGTGCCTTGACTCGAAACGGGTGCGTTCAAGTTTTGGCTCTTCCCGTATGAAGTGTAAGCAGGCTCGTTGTACGAAACGATTGCTGCCCCGGAAGACTGGGCTCCGCGAACGCCCTTGATGGACGGATGCGTCTTCTCAATCGGCCCTACCTCCCCTGAAACAAGGCAGAACTGTCCCCCTGTACCTTGCGCCCGCTTCGTCGCGATGTGTTCGCGGAAGGCGTCTATCAGCAGGGGAAATTCGTCGCCGTCGACTCGGAAGGTAGCATTGGCGTTTGAGCTCAGTGCTTCCTGCCAGAGTTCTCCTCCGTTGTGTGCCAGCGTTTCGGCCGGTGCTTGTTCCAGAAAGCGAAGGAGCGCTTCCACCCGCCAGTTTGCCTCCCTCGATGGTAAGGAAGAGGTCACTTCATCCCGAAATGATTGAGCGCGGAGTTCGATATCGTCGCGACTTCGCGGATTGGCGCCGACGCAGTACTCCAAGTTGTCCCAAAGAAGGTTTGCTTGGACTCCGACGGTTCTCTTCGCCCCTTGGGGAACGGTAAACCGTCGGGCGCGCTTCTTTTTCCCGTCGCCCGTGCGGGTATCTTCCAATGCGACGAAGTGTCCTTTTCGATCAATGACGATAATGAAGGGGATCTCCTTCGGCTCGAATCCATTCGGTGCAATCCCACTCTCCGGATCCGCCGCCTTGCGCTGGTAGTACTCGTAAAGAGCCTGAAGAATCACTTGCGCACCTCGTCGCTCTCCCAGGGGGGAACATCTACGACGCCTTGAACGAGTTGTGGGCGATAGAAGGCCGGCTTTGGATCTGCCAAATCGGAGAAGTCGAGATCGTAGAGCATGAATCCGAGGTCCCTCGTTTCGGAGATGGGCAGCGGCTCACCTTCTAGAGATTCAACCAATCGAAACGCGCAACTGAACTCGCGACAACCCAGGTAGGGCTGATTGAAGCACTGACCCTTCTTGGCGCGGCGTTCAAAAATCGAGTTGTACTTTCCCGGGTTCTCGTCCTTTGCCCAAGCGACGCGCTCCTCGTCGCTCACGAGGTTGTCTGACACCGCGCGAAGCGTCGCTGGACGCTGAGGAGGAGGAATGAACTCGAGGTCTGCGTGCAGCCGGTAGTGAACATCCCGAAGCAGCAGTCCGGCCCGCTGCTGTCGCTCCTCTTCCACGTAGATTCCGTCGCTTCTGGTCGATGCGACCTTTCCCACTTCGTTCCGCCGCACCGACACCCAACGGATCGGAGCAAGGACCTCGATCTTGCGAACATTCCAGCGGATGGCCGGCTTCCAAAAAATGGCAGTGAAGATAGCTCGCGTGGCAGAGGGCGTGATGACGTCGTAACTGACGCGCTCTACCTTCATTTCGGGGCGCGTGAAGCAGGCGTAGTCGCCACGAACGTCTATGCAAAAGGTTTTGTCGGTGTAGGTCACGGTCGTTCGGTGCTCCTGTTGAGTTTTCTATCTGTTAGCAGATGAATTCATCGCCCTGGAATGATGGACCTTCTACGCGCAGACCGAAGGTGCTGTCGTAAAGGCTGGGTACGGCTTGAGACCACAACTGAAGGGGGCCATCTGGGCTAGAGATTTCTTCGATCGCGCCCTGGCTCGCGAGACTCAGAAATGCCCGTTCCGGAACGTTTACCGTACATCGTTGAAGCCTGCGCATTGTGTAGCGGTTTGGTCCGCGCCACTTGAGCTCATCAATGAGCTTGCGCGAACGGAAGTCACCATCTTCGTACCAGACGATGATTGACTTCTGTGCCTGGTCATCGATGAGGTGAAATCGTTGTGCCACCGTTCGAAACTGAAACTGAAACTGCCGCGCATCAGTCGTAAGGAGCGGTAGGACTCCCTTCACGTCGAAGTCATCGATTCGCCCGTAGAATTTGTGGAAGTACGCGCGGAATGCCTCGGGGCTGAGGCTTGCTGCCAACTCGCTGTCTGTTCGGAACAGCTCACGAGCTGCGTACTCTCCCTGAAGGAGCAATCCTCGGGGGGCCGGCCTGGGAGGGGCGAAAGCTATGACCTGCCCCAGCTCACCGTTTGGCAGCCGTCCCTCTCGATTGCAGCGACCGGCGGCCTGAGCGATTGAGTCGAGCCCAGCGAGTGCCCGGTAAACGACGGGAAAGTCTAGATCAACTCCGGCCTCGACAAGCTGCGTGCTGACTACCCGGGTGGGCGCACCGGCCTTCAGCCTCGCTTTGATATCTTGGATCACTCGACTTCGATGCTCACCGCACATGAGTGCGGAAAGATGAATTGTATCCGCGGGAAGAAGAGAGTGGAGTTCGCGACAATCGCGGCGCGTGTTAACGACGCACAGCACTCGCTCCAAAGGCGTAATCTCGGAAGCAAGCTCGGCCCATTCAGTAGGGCGGTTGAGGTCTCGAACGGAGACCTCAACGCGGCGGAAGTGTCCGGCAAGGGAGACCGGATCAGGCATGAGTTCTCGCACGCCTACGAGCCCGTCGAATCCACCCTTTCCACCGGGCTGTGCGGGTCCTCCGATTCGACCTTCCAGAGCTGGTTGGGTTGCGGTGCAGAGCACTGCGGTTACGCCGAAATACGCCGTCAGGCACCGCAATGCCGAAAGGATGGGCTTGAGAAACTCGGGTGGAAGCATTTGCGCTTCGTCGAGTATCAGCACCGAATCAACCAAATTGTGCAGCTTCCGATTCGCGCTCGTTCGAGAGGCAAACAGCGACTCAAAGAGTTGCACGTTCGTGGTTACGACAATCGGCGCGTCCCAATTCTCCGTGGCAAGCTTGGACTTCTGGGTCTCGCGGTCGGGGTCGAGGTTGCTGTGGTGTTCCAGTACGGCATCGTCCCCGAAGACCTCACGCAGCACATCAGCTGTTTGCTCGATGATGCTCGTGTAGGGGATCGCGATGAGCACCCGGCGCTTGTTGTGAGTGATGGCATGCTCTAGCGCGAAGCCCAGCGAGGCAAGGGTTTTCCCACCTCCGGTTGGCACAGTAAGAGAGAAGAGACCGGGAGCGAGCGCCGCCCCTTCGCGGCAGTGTTGAAGGATTTGTTGCCGACGGGAGTTGATGTCCGTGTCCGGCGCCGACAGACGCTTTTGCTTCATGTAACTGTCGAAACGTTCCTTGAGGGCTGTCAGTGTGAATTGGCTTGGTTTCTCACGGTCCTGGGATTTTGCCGGATCCATGTACGCTTCTGTGTCCAGAAAATCGGCGTCTACGAGGCAGGAAAACAGCATCCGCACCCATAGGTGTGCGGCGTCGTCTGTTAGACCCAGGCCACCACACGGGGCGGTAGAAAGTTCACGTCCGGCTAGGATCTCTGCCGAAGCTCCGCCTTCGATAGACTCTGAGTAGTGGCGAAGGTCCGCAAGGCGTTCCGAGAGTCCACGTCCCGGTGCTTCGGCCTTGAGCCAGTCGGGCAATCCCGAATGATGCCCGGCGATGAGATACGCCAGAATGCGTCCCCGATGCCCCAACTTTTCCAGTGCATGGATGGCGCCTGCCGTGGTGTGGTCGACTTTTCCAGGGCCCCCTTCCTCTGCTTGATCGCTTTCGTAGCCTGAGGCGTTGCGAATGTAGTTTTGGAAGTCCGTCTTGTACTTACCAAGGTCATGCCACAAGCCAGCAAGGAATCCCCAATCTCCATTGCCGAAAGTATTAGCGAAATATTCGGCTAGGGTTGCTACATCTCGGAGATGTTCCTCAAGGAGGTGAGGGGCATCCCACGTTCCATCCACTTGCTGTCGTGCATGTGCGATGTGCCGTGTGGTATTTTGATGAGTAGGCATTGTGCTTACGGGAGAGAGCGCGAAGCGAACGCCTGCACGACGCGAGACACTGTCTCGTAGCTGTCGCGAGCCCCCATGGTATGTAGAAAAGTCGAGTTTCGGTGATTGCGCAACCTAGGCATTCATTCAGGCTTCGATAGTATAGTTAGTAAGATCGCTTTGTGGCGACATCTAGCGAATTTGCTCATGGAATACTCATGCGTTTGGTGAATTTTGGTTGCTCGGCCGGATCTTGAACACTGAACGCGCGAAGCCGCCCATAAGGGTGATTTGCAGGTGATTATTCCTGGTTTGTGAGAGTGAATCGTGTGCAAACGGTTGGCGCGATTTCGCACGCGCTTGAACTTTCGCCCATTGGGGTAATCGATCCCCCCAACTCGTGAACTCGCCTACCTCCGCTTTGCCCGATGCACCTCGAAATCCCCGTCACGCTCAATGCTCCTCTTGCTCGTGAACCCACCTACCTCCGCTTTGCCCGATGCACCCGCCTCACCTCTGTCTCCAGTTGGACGGCGAGTTGCTCCACCGCATCGCGGAGCTTGGCGTGGACATTGTTGTAAATTTCCCAGCAATAGGCATCTCCCGGCATCATGCCTTCGTAATTGACTCGTACGTCATTGAGTTTTGCGACAGGCCTTTCGTGTGAATCGAGAATGCGAAGATCTGTGAGCGCAATTTCGATTTTACCGTCGGTCTTGGCTTCCGCCGTCGCAAGTGCTCCAGCGATGCCGAACATGGCACCAGCTTGCGCCTCGCTCGAAACACGTTGGTGTCCATAGAGCGCGGACACGACGCCTACGAGAGTGTAATGAGCCTTCACGGTTCGATCCGTCGTGACGTCGAGAAAGGCCCGACGTGCTTCGAGATGAGCACGCATCGCCTCGGCGACTTGGGCAGAAACGCGTCCGTTCTCCTTGTAGTATTTCTCCGCGTTGACGCACATGTTTACCCCGCCCATCTTCACGTTTTGCTTGCCGTGCAAAAGGACCTTGCTGGGCGCATGATGACGCCGGCCCTCTTCGAGGGGGCCTATGCGCAGTCGGATCTTCAGGGGCACGTAACGCGACTTCTTGACAGAATCTGTCTCGTATTGAACCTTCTGACTCGCGCAGCCCAAGAGCCCAAACAGGAAGAGCAGGATCGCGATCAGATGCACTGAGCGCCGCCAACCATCGGAAGCATGTTTTAGATAGAGAGGCATGCCTCCCAAGGACGGCGGATTTAAGCCGAGATGTCAATCACCCGACGCGCTTCACCTGTTGCGCTCGCTTCCGCAGTGGTTCAGTCGGCTTTGGAGTCGAACCATCCTAGTTTCGCTTCGTTGGAGACTCAGGTTGGGTGAGTCGTGCCGCTTTGGTACGCTGGCAGGACCATGCTCTCTTTGGCCATTTCGTGGGTTCTTTCAGCGATCGCTCTCCTCGTTGCCGGGCGTGTCTTCGATGGGGTCAAGCTGAAGGGCGATCTGGCCGACGCCCTTTGGGTCAGCGCGATCTATGCAGTGCTCTCGTTCTTTCTGCATTGGTTCTTCTTCGTGCTCCTCGGCATCGCCACCTTGGGGCTTGGGTTCGTGTTTCAGTTCGTCACCAGCCTCTTGGCGGCGGCCATCGTGCTCAAGGCTACGAGCGCCGTGAGCAGCCGCTTTGACATCACCGGGTTCGCCCCCGCCGTAGGAACGGCGATCTTCCTGGCCATCGCATCAGAAGTAGCAGGGCGGATTTCGACAGTTTTTTGATCCCCGCCGGTGCAAGGCTTCTTCGACTTCTGAGTGCGACGAGTCCTCTAAGGTTTCCTTCCGCCTTCCTTGCGCGTGGTCCTCAAGTGGCGTGGAGATTGTGGCGGTCCTACGTACGGCGCAGGAGGTGGTTGACTCATGTGTGTCTTCGATTCGATGGAAGGAAGCCATGGTTTGAAGGCCTCGATCATAGAAAAGGCGTCGGGGAAACGCGCGTCCGGCTCTTTGGATAGACAGCGATGGATGAGCTGCACGAGCTTGGGATCGAGATCAGTCCGGTATTGCTCAAGGGGCAGTGGTTCTTCTCGTTGAATTTTTGACAAAAGCGCGTGGTAATTGTCGGCCTCAAACGGTGGATGTCCGGTCAACGATTCGTACAGGACCGTCCCGATGGAATAGAGGTCGCTTCGCTGGTCGACTTGATCGCCTCGAGCTTGTTCAGGCGCCATGTACAAGGGTGTCCCCATGACGGCTCCTGTTCGAGTCAAGCGCACGTTGACCTCGGGACCGAGGAGCTTTGCTACTCCGAAGTCCAGGACTCGTACGATGTCATTGACCCCCGAAACTGAAGTCAGAAAGATGTTCTCGGGTTTGAGGTCTCGGTGGATGACTCCCTGTTCGTGCGCTGCTTGGAGCGCAAACAAGGTTTGCACGACGATGAAAACTACGCGCCCCACCTCAAGGGGAGCCGCAGTTTCAATCAAGTGACTCAGCGGTCTGCCGTAAAGACGCTCCATAACCAGGTAGGGCGACTCAGGCGAGATGTGGTAGTCGAGAACGCGGACGATGTTCTGGTGATTGAGACGAGCCACAGTCTCTGCTTCGAGGCGAAGGCGCGAAAGCGCATCGTCGTCAAAATGGAGCCTGGGGTGAAGGACCTTCACGGCTACGACAGAGTCAGCTGAATCGACACGAGTTGCTTCGTACACAGCGCCCATTGCTCCGGCGCCGATTTTCTCACCGAGTCGGTAACGCCCACCGAGAATCGTTCCGCTGCGTGAGCCCGGAGCGGGCATCGAGGACGAACGATGCGCAGCCGTGCGGAAGCTTTCCAAGGTTGCGCTGTCCTTGCGCTTTCTCTTTGCGGCGGAGGCAGCGCGTACGACCGACTCGACGAAGGCGTTTTCATCGATGGGCTTCTTGAGATACTCGCTCGCCCCAAACTCAATAGCTTTGAGGGCGGTGTCCAAATCAGGATCGCCGGAGATGAGTACGACTGAAACGGACTCGTCCTCTTCTCGAAGCTTCTGCAGGAGTTCGACTCCATTCATGTCAGGCATCCGCACATCGCTCACGACCACATCCACTCGCGACTTCTTCACTATTCGGATGGCGGCTTCTCCATGGGCGGCTTCCAAAACCCTGCATCCTACACCTTCGAGCATCCGACAAAAGACCATCCGCAGAGCCTCGTCGTCGTCCACGACCACGACACGAGATTCGGAAATGTCGAACTCGTCCGTGTTTTCTAGGTCGTGCGTCGCAAAACGCTGCGGGTCGTCGTGTGTTTGACTCATATTGCCAGATTCGTTCTTCACAACTAGTTCTCTCCGCCGCTGACTTTTGCTATTCGTTCGTCGAGGACGCTTCGAACCGCAGCACCGAGGAAATCGGGGGTAAAGGGCTTCTCGAGCAGGTTGAGGCCTGGCTGGATGATTCCCTTATCCGCAACGAGATCTGGAGCGTACCCAGACATGAACAGCACTTTTATTCTTGGATTGAGGTTAGTAAGACGCTGCGCCAGGGTCTTCCCTCCGAGCTGCGGCATGACGACGTCGGTCAGGAGAAGATCGATTTGTCCGGAGACTTCTTCAAACTTTGAAATGGCATCGATGCCGTTTTTCGCGTGGAGAACTTGATAACCGAGTTCCGACAAGACCCGCGCAGTCAAGCTTCGTAGAGCCTCTTCATCTTCGACGATAAGAACGGTCTCCGAGCCGCGACGTTTGATCGGGTCCTTACCGATGATTCGGAGATCGGAACGCTCTGCCGTTCCGGAAAGGAGAACGTGGAACGTGGTTCCCTTTCCTTCAGCGCTCGTCACCCCGATGAACCCTCCCGCCTGGCGAACGATTCCATAGCAGGTCGATAGTCCGAGTCCCGTGCCAGCCCCCACTTCTTTGGTGGTGAAGAACGGCTCGAAGACTCGGCGCTGAGTTTCCGCGTTCATCCCCGCGCCATCATCGGTCACGGAGACACAGACGTAGGTGCCAGGCGGTACATCTTGCACGGACTTAAATGCCATCGCCCGATCGCATACGACTTTTTCCGTTTCGATGGTGATTCGTCCTCCTCCGGGCATGGCATCGCGAGCATTGACGGCGAGATTCATCACGACTTGTTCAAAAGAACCCGGATCGATCCGAGTTCGTGGAATGTCATGAGCCAGAATCGTGTCCAGCTGGACGTCCTCGCCCACCACACGAGCCAACATTCGCTTGAGGTCGTCGATGAGTTCATTGACGTCGACCACCTTCGGGGCAGTCGGCTTGCGACGAGAAAACGTCAGCAGTTGTCCCGTAAGAGCATGAGCTCGATCCGCCGCCTTGAGGACTTCTTGGATGTCCCGGTACGGAGAGGACTCAGCCTCCAGTCCTCTGAGCGCAAACCTCCCGAAGCTGAAGATGACCGTGAGAAGGTTGTTGAAATCGTGTGCGACGCCCCCCGCCAGACGCCCGACGGCCTCCATCTTTTGTGCCTCCCGAAGTTGTTCTTCGAGCTTACGCTGCTCTGCAAGATCTAGGACGACACCGATGACGTGCTTCGCTTCGCCGCTAGGAGCGCCCGAGACCAACTTCGCGAAGACTGCGACGTCGACCCAGCGTTGAGTCGTGTGAGCGAGGCGAAGTTCAAAAGAGAGACGATCGGACTTTCCCGCGATGAAATTGCTGAACTCCTCTAGGGCTCGTGTGGAGTCTTCTGGGTGGATCAGGCTCTTGGTCCAGGTGGCGATGTCACTTTCAGCGGGCCCGCGCTCCCCCTCCATGCCGAGAATTTGGAGGAGTCTAGGACTCGCATAGGGAGCGACTTCGCCGAGCGTGTGAAATTCGAAGATACCTGCGCCGCTTGCTTCGACAGCCATTCCAAGTCGCCGCTGTTCCCGGCGGGTGTCGATCTGAAGCCGTCGCTCGGATCGCATGGTTCTGGTTGCTGCAATTTCACGCCGCACTGCAAGAGCCAGGCGAGCCAGGTTTCCCTTGATGAAGTAGTCTCGGGCGCCGATCCTCATGGCCTCGACCGCGCGTTCTTCGCCGAGTGCTCCAGACACAAAGATGAACGGGATTTCTGCGGACAGTTCTTGGGTCACTTGAAACGCCCGCATGCCATCGAACCGAGGCATGGAGAAGTCCGAGATGATGACGTCCCAGGCTTCATTGAGAAGGCTCTTCCGTAGGTCTGCTTCGTTGTCGACGCGATGCCAGTCGAGCTCGAACCCACCGCGTTCGAGCTCGATGCGGACGAGCTCCGCGTCCTTATCATCGTCCTCGATGAGGAGTAAGCGGATCGATTCGCCCTTACCTTCCGACACCTGCATCCCCCCTGAGTTGGAAGTGAGGTTCGGGGCGCCCGAAGAGGTACCCTTGGAGAAGGTCTGCGCCCAGACTGTCTAGGGATTCAGCCTCCTGGGGCGTCTCTACCCCTTCACAAACGACCCGAGTATCGAGATCACGAAGGCATACGGTGAGCATCGACTTGACGATGGACTGTTGACGAGGACTCGAATCCATACCGCGAATGAGTGACATGTCTAACTTGACGATGTCGGGCATCAGCTCACTGAAGCTCGTCAGGCCGGCATACCCTGCTCCGAGATCATCTACTGCGATTCGGAAACCAAGCTCGCGCAGGCTTTGCATTCGACCGGAAAGGTCTTCGACCGACCCAAGAGACGTCCTCTCGGTAATTTCGAGCACAACTTGGTCAGCGATGGCCGAGAGGGGTGCCGAAGGCGCGTACAACTCTTCGTCTCCTAACTCGACGGCATGCAGGTTCACGAACAGCGTCGAACCAGGGGGTGCTTCCTTGAATTTTCGCGCTGCTAATCGACGGACTTCGCGCCCGATGTCTCGGACTCTACCCAGGCGTTCTGCGGCGCCGAACAACAACCCCGGGTTGGTGAGCTTGGGTCCGTTGGAACGAACGAGCGCTTCGTATCCAAATACCTCTTGGCTCTTGCAATCGACGATGGGTTGAAAGGCGAGATAGATATTACTGATCGCCTCGTCGAAGTAGGGGTCTAGTTCGTTGTTCTTGCTGAATGTCCAGACGCCGGAATCACAGATCTCCACGGCCCGACGCCGGAGGTCATCGATGTGCCTGGTGGCCGTTGCGGCTTGCACGTTTTTTATGAGAATTTCTTCTTCGAAGGGTTTGGTGAGGTACCTAAATCCGCCATGCTCCATGACTTCCATGGCGCTTTGGAGGGAACCTTGTCCCGTGAGTACGATCACGGGCACGCCCGGGTCGCGCTCTCGAATCTGGCGGAGCAGTTCGATTCCGCTCATCTCCGGCATCGACAAGTCACAAATGACAGCGGCATAGTGGGCCCCTTCATCCATGTGCTCCAGAGCTTGCTGAGCGGTAGCTGCCGTAGTGATTTGGTACTGTGGTGACAAAGTACGCGAGAGTGCATCGAGAATCTGCGGTTCGTCATCAACGACGAGCACAGACGGCATTTCTACCTGCGAGCCCATGGTTGTCTTACTCCTTCTCTCGTCATCGAATTTGTTTGCGCTCTGCTGCGGACACTCAGAGTGACTCTCCGGGTTTCGGAACGCTCTTCGGGATTGTACAGACTTCTCACCCGTAGCTATAGGGACTCGAATCAATTGGCTCGGGACTTTTCGGAGGAAGGCGTGAAGGACGATTCGTCCAATTTCTCCACAGCCAAGGACGAATCGGCCTCTTCCCTTTCGTCTTTGGAGAGAAGCGGCACTCAATTCTGCTCAATTCCTGGCATGGGGGACTGGTACGGTTCCTGCACTCGGGAGCGCCGGAGCAGAACTCTGAGGGAGAAACCTTTGATCGCGATGGTAGTCGGTCATTTTCAGCTGCGGGCGCAGGAAGAAATTCAGGCCGCGGCACAGCGGGCAGGGGCGCAGTGCGTTTTTGTGAGCGAAGTGGGTCGCGCCGCGACGCTCATGCGGTCGCTTGATGCTCCGCCAAGGTGCGTCTTCGTTTCCATCAAGGAAGACGTTTCCGGTTTAGCCGAACACCTGAGGGATAGCGTCGACTACTACACAATTCCTCTCATTGCGTTCGTTCCGTTCCCCGGGGACGAGTTCTATCAGCTTGCCAATCGTCAAGGCGCGGATGACTGCATTCCCGAATACGACACGGGAGGGGTGACTCGACGTCTGGCCAACCTTGCCCAAGGTGAGGCGCCTCGGTTGCCAGATACTCGATCCGGGCGGGCGCTCGTCGCCATCTCCGATGAGAAGCAGAGACGTCATGTTGGACGACGTCTTAGATCCGCTGGGTACGAAGTAGAGTTCATCAGTAGTAGGCTGGACTTTGACACTCGACGTGATTCAGGCGCGCAGCCCTCATTGCTGGTGGCTACGCCCAGCTTTCCTCCCGTAATCGACCAGCCCGAGGATGAATGCGTCGAGGGTGAAGATTCTCTTCCTCGGATCACTGTGCCGGATTGGGACGGCGATCCGCTGTCACCTCGGCAACTCTCCGCGCCAGAGATTGGGGCTCGGTTGATGTTTCTCGTCGACGAAGCGACCAGACCGGTGCTCAAGGACGCACGTGCATCGCGAAGAATTCAGCACTCGGTGATTGCGACGTTCAGCGAACAGCGCACCTTCGAACACACGTATGGACTCACAGACAATCTGAGTCGACAGGGGCTGTACATGCGCACGCTCGATCCTCCGCCTGTGGGATCGAGTGTGCGCGTCAATCTCCGTGACAAGTATCACGACATTCTCCAAATCCGTGGGCTTGTGGCGTGGAGATACGCTCCAAGCCAGGTGGGGGGACGGATTTGCCCTGGATTTGGCCTCAGTATCGCTGAGGAGTCTTGCCCCCGAGATGATCTGGAGAAGTACCACGCTCTGTACGGTGACGTCCTTACGGAGGTGGAGTCTGTCGAAGACGCGGGAAAGGACCTCCGCTCTTGCGAAAAGTTCCTGACTCGCGGCTCTCGCCACTGAAAGAAGGGTCACTCATCCCTTCTGCTGCGCTTGAGTCAAAGTGCAGCCACACAACGGGCAGATTCAATCGAAAGACGCTCCCTCGACCCAGGCGGCTCAGAACGGTGAGGTCACCCCCCAACAATTGAGCGTAGTGCTTACTGATCGCCAGGCCGAGTCCGCCGTCCCTCTGATCAGCTGGATTCGAGTCGCGAGCGAAGGGTTCAAAAACTTGAGACATCTCCTCGGTCGACATCCCGGGTCCCGTATCCAAAACTTGGAATTCCAATTCACAATAGTCGTTCCTTGGATGTCGAGCGCTGACCATCAAGAGCACCCCTCCGTGCTGGGTGCACTTGACGGCATTTCCCATGACGCGGGTCAGGATCTTCCATGTCTTGAGGGAGTCGGAAAGAATGTGAGTCGGCGTGTCGGACGAAATGCTGAGAGTGAGGGTGAGGCCCTTGGCTTTGGCGAGGTCTTCAAAGAGTGAAATGACGTCTCGCAAGAGGGGTCGAAGTTCAAAGACCTCTTCGTGGGGCATAGCCACGCCTTCTTCGATCTCCGCAGCTTCTACGAGATCCGAGAGTTGTTCACTCGCTTCCCTGATGCTGAAAATCCATCGACGAGCATCGTCGGAGAGCGATTCCTCTTGGGCAAGTAGTTCAGTCAAGCCCAAGATTGCGTTTAGTGGATTCTTCAGCTCGTTGGATAATTGAGGGACGGCGACGTCCATCCATCTGCGCTCGACCGAGGCGTCGGAGGTCTGGTTACTGATTTGGGGCTTGTGCGACATGTGCCTAGATCCCGAACTGTCGACATTTTCGGTAAAGGAATGACTTGTCGGTCCCCAAGGACTCGGCCGCTGCAATCCTGTTGCCAGCGTGATGTTCCAGGGAGTCGAGGATCAAGCGTCGCTCGAGCTGAAGAAGTCGGTCGCGATAGCTCACTCCCGGTCGGTACACTCGTTCCGTCGAAGGATGACTTTGGTGAGCTCCGTCTTTTGCGCATGTCATCTCCGTCAGTATCTTTGCCGTTACCACTTCTTGAGGCATCAAGACGGAGAGCCGTTCCACGAAATTTTGAAGCTCCCGGACGTTTCCGGGGAACGAGCATTGGCTCAAGAGACTCATGGTCTCATCGGGTATCACCGGACGGCTTTCAGGGGGGAGCCGGTCCAGTTGATGGTGAACGAGGAGGGGAATGTCGGTTCTTCGGCTGCGTAGGGGAGGGGCCAGCAGGACGACAACATTCAAACGATAGTAGAGGTCTTCCCGAAACTGGCCACGGGCAACCATTTGCGCCAGGTCTTTATTTGATGCGGCAAATATCCTGACGTCACAGCGCAGGGTTTGACTCCCCCCTACTCTTTCAAACTCCCCTTCCTGAATCACCCGCAGCAAGCGAACCTGGGCCTCCATGGAGAGTTCTCCGACTTCGTCGAGTAACAAAGTTCCCATGTGCGCTATTTCGAACCGACCTCTGCGCCGCGTCAGCGCACCGGTAAATGCGCCTCTCTCGTGCCCAAAGAGTTCACTTTCCAGAAGTGTACTGGTGAGAGCGCCGCAGTTGATCTTGATGAAGGGGCGGTCTCGCCTCGCGGATACTCGGTGCAAGGCGTTCGCGATCAATTCCTTGCCCGTGCCACTTTCTCCTTGAATCAACACTCGACAGTCGGTCGCTCCCACTTGTTCTACGAGCCGTTTCAAGTTGAGCATGGCTTGGCTTTCGCCCACCAGCTCATGCTCATCCCTGGAGACGTAAGGGTTGAGTGTCGGTTCGGTCTGTGAGGGCGAGAGGGCTACGGAGATAGCATTGCGAAGACGTCCGAATTCAAGGGGTTTGGGTACGAAATCTGCCGCCCCTCGCCGCATGGCTTCGACGGCAACTTCGACCGACTCTAGGCCTGACATCATCACAACAGGCTGACGGACCCAGCGGGACCGAATTTCTTCGAGCAGGGCCAATCCGTCCATCTCAGGCATGTTCACGTCGCTCAACACCACGTCCGAGGACTCGTGATTCAACATCTCAAGCGCGGCTGTCCCCGACCGTGCACCTCGGACGCTGTGACCATCCTGAGAAAGGATATGGCAAGCAACATGAATGTGCTCTTCGTTGTCGTCGACGACTAGGACTTTCGCGGGCATCATGTCGGAGTCTCACCCTCGGACCCTGAGTCCAGGATTCTCTGCCTCCCAGAGGGAAGCATGGGAGATGCGCGGCGGCTACGGCCCAATCAGAACTGTAATGACTTGTAATGTCCTGGGCTCCTTTTGATTGAGGTGGATCCGTGTGTTTCTTAGGCTTTCAGACACAATCGTTTACATGGGCGACTCAAGTTGAGGAGCTAGCTTCTCGCTGAGAGCGGGCATACCCTGACGCTCTAATGTTGAGCGTGCCTTTGAGTCGGGGGAGCGAGCAGGCACAGAAGCGTGAGTCGAGGGCCATCGACGACGAGGTCGAGGTGACCCCTCGCGTGATTCTCATCGGACCTCGGTTCGATTTTCTGGAAGAGCTGCGTGCCCTCCTAGCGTCTAATGAAACGGAACGTTGCGAGGTCGAAACTTTCCAAGAGCCACTTCTGGCCATTAGAGTCCGCGATTCTGAGGTGAGCCTGTACGTCGTTTCGGAGTCGATGCTCGAACTTCCGGGCATTTCGGAGTTTGCCGCAGCGGCCGAGGCAGGGAAAGTACCCGTGGTCTTTCTTCTGAACGGTGAGGAGAATGTCGCCAGGGTGCGTGAGCTAGGTGCCGTGGACTTCTTTGTAGAACCCGTCGAGTGCGAGGATCTCGTCCTCCGCATTCGTGGGGTCTTGGAAATGCAAATACGTCGAAAGAAAGAAGTCCTTCTGCAGGAGGCCAGGTGGAAGTTCGTTGTCGACGATGCAGAAGTAGGAACTTGGGACTGGGATCTCCGAGCGGATGAGATCACGTGCTCCTCTGGACTTCAAACGCTGGGCCTGATTCCCGGCGTCAGTTTCAGCTCCCAGAGATGGTACTCGCTGATTCATCCCGGTGATCGTGAACGACTCGCTGCGGCGCACTCTGCCCTCAGGAAGGGAACCATTTTCGACCTAAAGATTGAGTATCGATTCTTGGTCGGAGATCGAGCTCAAGTGTGGATCCGTGAGCGCAGCTGCATTTTGCGTCAGGCCCAGGGCACGCCGTGCGCCCTCATGGGTGTCATCGCTGATACGACCGAGAGCCGCGCCAACGAACGCAGGCTCGTGGAGCTGGCAAACTACGATGTTCTGACGGACCTTCCCAACCGGACGAAGTGCCGCCAGTTTCTGTCGCAAGCGCAGGAGCGAGTCCGTTCGACGGGGTCATATGCGTGCCTCTTTCGTATCGACATCAGCGGGCTGGCTCAGACGAATCAATGCATGGGGCGGACCGCGGGGGATGCCATCATCAAGCAGTTGGCTCAGCGACTCAAAGATTACGCTTCCGACCCGGAGCGGGTCTGTCGTCTAGGCGGGAAGGAATTCGCGCTCCTTGATGAGCAGATTGAGGCGAGTTCTGGACGAGTTCTGGCGGCAGAGTCGGCGGATCGCATCGCGCGAGAGATATCCAGACCCTTCGAAGTTTCCGGAAACCTGGTCGACTGCGCGTGTCATGTGGGCGCCTGCCTGCTACCGGAGGAACCTCTCGCTCCAGAAGAGGTCATTCGCCGTGCTGACATTGCGCTCGCCTCAACGGCGCGCAACCGGGTCGCATTTGCCGTTTTCCGAGAAAGCATGCTCGAAGAATTGGCCGCAAGAACGCAGCTGTTGAACGAGCTCAAGCATGCCGTTTTTTCCGATGAAGTGGGTCTTGAGTACCAGCCCGTCGTGGACACGAGTGGAAAGGTCGTCGGCGTGGAGGCATTCGCACGCTGGTACCATCCCACCCGAGGAACTCTTCCCGCGGCGGACTTCATCCCTCTCGCGGAAAGCTCAGGTTTGATCGTGCCCCTAGGCACTCTGTTGCGTCGTATTGCTTGTCGCCAGCTGGCCGCGTGGGCTCAGCTTCCTCAGACGGCTGGACTGGTCGTTTCCGTCAACGTGAGCCCGGTCGAGTTTGCTGCGGAGTCCTTTGCGGGCGAGCTCACTTCGATGGTGCAAAGCATGGGTATTGATGCGAGCAAGCTGCAGCTCGAACTCAGCGAGCAGGTCGTTCGTGCCACCGATCCACGACTGGAAAAGAAGTTCCAAACACTCAGTGCTGCGGGAATCCAGCTCGCTCTGGACGACTTCGGGACGGGTAGCATCATCTCTGATGCTCCTGAAGCGCCTTCCCTTCGTTCAGTTGAAGCTTGACCACTCGTTCGTCCGCAACATCCTCACGGATCCCGTCGATGCTAGCCTCTCCCGGGCCATCTTGGCGATGGCTCAAAATCTCGGCCTCGATGTCGTGGCAGAAGGTGTGGAAGAGGAGACCCAAGTTCGGCTTCTTCGGGAGATGGGATGCACTCTCTTTCAAGGCTATTTCTACGGGAGGCCCGCCAGCTCCGGAACCATCGAAGCGCGCTGTCCCATCCCGAACGCGCCTTCTTCCTCCGGGGAGTATCTACCGGTCGCCCCTCCGTCTGAGGGGTATTTGGAGCGCCTTGACGCTTCGATCTTGGTCGTGGACGACGACGCAACGACTCTTCAGCTCGTTTGTAGAATTCTCCGGGAGTACCCTCGTGTGCGAGCGACAACGAGCTCGCTAGAGGCCCTTGGGTTGGCGAAGAGTGAAGTCCCGGACCTGCTGCTGCTTGACACGCAGATGCCAGAACTTGACGGGTTTGAGCTTTGGCAGGCCCTGCGCGAAGACCCTGCTATGAGTGACGTTCCCGCCGTCTTCGTAACGGCCCTTGTCGATCCGGAAACTGAGATCCGCGCTCTCTCCATGGGCGCGGCAGATTTCGTCAGCAAGCCGATTTCTGCCGCACGTCTCAAGTTGGCAGTGAGAAATCAGCTTCGAATCAAACGCCAGACGGATTCGCTACGGGAGCAGGCGAGCGTGGATCCCCTCACCGGAATTCCCAACCGACGCTCTTTTGACCGCGCTCTTGAGCGGGAAGTGGCCAGAGCCGTCACCGGAGGGACGTGTCTCTCACTCTTGATGATCGATATTGACCATTTTAAGAAGATCAATGACGAATGCGGGCACCCCGCCGGAGATCGCTGCCTGCGCTCGGTAGCACAACTGCTGAGTCATTTGGTGACAAGACCGATCGAATTGCTCGCTCGATATGGAGGCGAAGAATTCGCTATGGTCTTGCCCCTCTCCGATGAAGAACGTGCCGGTGAAGTTGCACGCCGGATCCTAAGTGAGGTCTCTTCTCGTTCGTTCGCGGAGGAGCTTTCGGATGGACGGTCTGTCACCGTGAGTATTGGGTGGGCGACGGTGCGTGGTCAGGCCGATTCGGAGCGCTCGGTCGTGCTCGAAGGTCGCTCGTTGTTGGAACGAGCCGACAACGCCCTCCTCCTCGCCAAGCAGAAAGGACGCAATCGGGTGTGCGGTCCTGGCGAAGGCATCCTGCGCTCGATAGAGACGGATGAGAGGCGCGCGTGAGTCTCTCGTCCGTGGCCTTGCGTGGCGTGGCCTTGCGTGGCGTGGACCTGGATGACGCCAGAACAAGGCTGGTGGATGATACGAATTTTCTCCTTTCTTTGCTCAGGGAATTCGTTCGACATGCGATCACGGTAGAGAGGGCTTTGGTCCTTTTGCCGACTGAAGACTCATTGAAGGATGCACGCAGCAAACTCCATCAACTGCGAGGAGGAGCTGCCAATTTGGCGGCCCATGAGATAGCGGCAGTCGCGTTGACTTTCGAACAAAACCTAAAGAATGCTCAGGTCTCTGATTGGGATACCATTCACGTTCGTCTGACCCGCCTTCGTCTTGAGCTTCGCTCAAAGCTCCACGAGTTGCGAGACTCGCTCCGCCGAGAAACCAGGGGGATGCCTGGCACGTCGTTTCACAGTCGCCTTGCGTCGCTCGAACCAGACGAAACGCCGAAGGAAACCAGAGCATGCGTTCTCATCATCGACGACAGTGAGGTCATGCGAACACACATCCGGACGACTCTGCTCCGTCATGACCGGAACCTCGAAGTGCTTGAGGCCGAAGACGGTCTTTCGGGTTACCGAACCCTCATCGAACGCGAGCCAGATCTCGCTATTTGCGACTTGGAAATGCCTGCATTCGATGGATTGAAATTTTTGTCGATGCTTTCGGCGGTCGAGAAGCTGCGAGAGATACCCGTCGTCATGGTGACGGCTCAGGATGAAATGGACCAGAAAGCAAAGGTCCTTGCTTGCGGCGCGGCGGACTACATCACCAAACCGTTTCACGGGAAGGAACTCCTTGCTCGGACGATGATTCATCTGGAGGTGAGGAGGCTCAAAGCAGAACTGTCGTCGGCTCAGATGCTCCTCGCAACCCATGTGCTGGGTGATCCGGTCACTGGACTACTCAATCAGAGGGGGCTCGAACAGAAGGTGTTGGAGGAAACAGAGCGCACGATTCGTTATGGAATGCCGCTTTCTCTCGCGTTGTTGAGTCTCCGCAATATCGACTCCGTCCGGAAGCAATATGGTGTGCATGTGGAGTCTGCCTTCACAGAGTGTGCGGCCAAACATCTCGTTTCCCTTGTGCGTATGACCGACCGAGCCGGACGGTTTGGTTCTGATGGATTTGGAATTGTCTTGCCGCATACGGAGCCGGCTTCGGCTAAAGAGGCTTGCGAGCGCGTTTGCCGGAAATTTTCAGCACTGCGACACTCGATAGAAGGTGCCGAGCTAGAGTTTCAAGTGAGCATCGGGGTTGCCGGCTCGGGTGGTAGGCCCATCACGGCTCGCGAACTGAACCGCCGGGCCTACGAGGCACTTTCTCAGGCAAATCGTAATGAAACCGCCGGGGTCATCGAATGGGCTGCCGGGGAGGGAGGACCTATTTCTGTTCCCAATGACTGATCACGCGACGTGGGCCTGTGGCCGCTTTCGGAGGTAGAAGCCAAGGTATGCCTTGGCCAGGGACGCTTCACCTTCCGGCAGAGCTAGCTTTAGATGGAAACTCCTCAGCAGTCGGAGGTGGGGAAGGGGGCCTTCGGACTGACCATGCCAGCGCAGGACAGCTTTTGCCTTCTCCGGGTCAACCAGACCGTCCTGGACGGTTTCGTTCAACCATCGTTCTCGCGCCACCTTGTTGGGAAATCCGCGCTCCGTCTGGGCAAGTTCGAGGGCGATGTAGGGCTCGACGCGGTCAGAGAATTCTAGTTGACACCATTCGTCCTCCCCGTCGACGTCGAAGAGCG
>CAYMQT010000007.1:0-34469 GCA_964392575.1 uncultured Polyangiaceae bacterium | reverse complement strand
AGTCGTCCAAAGTCCCCCGGCCAATCGATTCTCTTCAAATACGACGCCGTCGAACCTCTCGGAAGTTTAGAGAACACGCGATAGGCCTTTCGACCCCGTGGCTTCAGGGATGAAAAGCTCATCACACGTCCCCCTTCGGGCATTTCACGCAAGATCCGCTCCAAGGTCCCGAGCGCTCCGGGTACCTCCAAGTTTTCCGAAGAGTCGATGAACTGACGCACGAGTGCGACGAGCTCGCCCACGCCAGGAGGCGTGAGAGATTTGTCAAAAAAGTCTGGCGCCATGCACAGCCAGGAAAGCGGCACTGAGCCGCCGCGGTCCATATCCCATTCGAGCCAAAGATTCGGCGAGGTCGCTAGCGGCGAGCCGTCGTTGCTGGACCACGCGCGCAAAGGGCCCTCTAGGCCGTTGAGTGCCGGGTGTCCGCCACTTTTGAAAAGGCTCCTCACTTGCGAGCGCGTTTCTGGGATCTGAACGAGGGCCGCGAGCAGATCAACCGACTCTGCTTGGGGCTCGAGGCGCGTTTCGAACATCCCCCAATACCATGAGTCGGGAAGGGATTTTGCAAAGGGGACAAGGCGCTCGCGCGCGTTCTTTCCGACCAACTCTTCGGGAAGAACATTCTCCAGCAGAGAGAGAGCGGACTCCCAGGTGAAACCTGCATAGGGAACCGGCCGTTGCTGTTTCCCAGAGTCCGCTCCTGAGGTCATCCGACTATTCCTCGTCCGTTTCTGTGGTTCTGCCGGAGTTGGCAGGGGAGTCAGTGGGGGTGTCGATCACCTCTTCAACGTCGTCATCATAGTTGTCGTCAGTAGTGCTCCAAATGTCGTCAATGTATGTCATGGTTGGATCCCTTCTTTTTCTTGTTGCTTAACCGCACGGCGTTGCAGTTGCTCTGCCCGCCGTGTCTCAGTCGCTGGGGCGCGCTCCTTGTTCTCGTTCTTCAACGTTCGCCACTGCCAGACTCCACTGGCTCCGGCCGGAGGCCATGCGGAGGAGCTTGTGGCGGCGATTTCAACTTCCTCTGCGTGTCGAACGACAACGATCAGGCGCGCATGGGGCGGGAGTGACGGCTCGCAGGTGTATGCGGAGCTGTCGAGGGTTTGCGTGAGGGAGACCTTGACGCAATGGCCCTCCTTGGTTTCGGCGCGCGCTGAAAGGAGTTCACCGGTCGAACCAAAGGGAAGACAGACGACACGCTGCGGCTGTGCGCCTACTCTCAAGCGGTACTCCGAAACGGCCTTGGGACCCTCCGAACGGGTGCGCGCCACGACCCGTCCCGCCATCAGACCGCCGCCCGGAAGAGGAGTGCCGATCTCGTCCGAGAACGGCAGTTCGGCGCCGCATGGGGTGCCTTCGAAGGCGCGCAGAGGGGCTCCGAGGATGTCTCGAGTGCGTGCATCCAAGAAGCCAGCCACGAGGTGGGGCTGACCCGTCTCGTCGTTCAGCACGGCGAGGCCGGCCGGGAGTTCTGGGGTTTTGGGGTCGAATTTTGCGAGGTGTTGGAGAGCTCTCGTGCGTTCACCGCGGACGGGTCGATGAATCAAGAGGCCGGTTTCGATTTGTTCGATCGATCTTCCGCGCAGCTGGCTCTGAGAAAACAGACCTCTGCTTGAAACGATGAGTTGTGATCCGGAAAAGGAGGGGTGGATGAAGGCCTGGGCAGTAAACGAGAAAGGATGTTCTTCTTCCGACAGCCAAAAATCAGCATGAGCCCATGGTCGCCCGGTCATTAAGGCCGGACCTCCAAACAATACGGAAGTGCGGGAGCCGGCGAAAATGACATCCAGTTTCCCATCCAGATCGACATCCGCCACCGATACGTCGCCTGCTCCTCTGGCCGCGGCATGATCGATGATGAATTCATCCATGATCAGTTTTTCATCGCTTGGATGCGTGCAGTTGCGCAGGAGTCGAGCGCGACCTGAAAAGGTCCCCTCAGGAGTGACGGCAGGCTCTTGAATCGTCCCTTCTTCGCTCAGGCACGAAACGAGCACGTCGAGCTTTCCGGTGTCTGTCACCGGGCTCAGTGCGAGACCTGTGGCCCCGAAACCCCGGGCCAGCCAAAGCGGCTCTGGGTCGAGGCCCGATGGGCCTCCGAGGTAGGCCTTTACGCCACCGCCGGAGAGGTCTTGGTTCTTACCGGCGAATACCGCAACAACCACGTCATCGTAGCCGTTTCCGGTGAGGTCCCCCACCGCAAGGTCCAAATGGTAATCGTAGTCCTGCGAGAACCAGAACGGGAGTTGTTCGTATCCTCGCGATGGGTGCGGACGATGAAGGGTGACCGGCTGAGGGGCCCAGTCACTTCCGTTGGCAAATGCGAGCATCGTTTCAGACAGACCTTTCTGATCGCGCAAGGTCACCCACCCAACGCCCATGGCGAAGTAGCCAAGCGGAGCGATGCGCTCGAGGCGCTCAAAGCCTGAGGCTGTGGGTGGGGGGATCGGTCGCATGAGAACACTCAGGAGCAACTCCTGAACTGTCTTCTTATTCAAATATGCTCAACCCGTCCATGACAGGCGATGACAGTGTCTGTCTCCTGAGCGACCGAAAGCACATTCCCTCATGACAGGCGATGACAGAGTCTCATCATGACAGACGATGACAGAGTCTCATCATGACAGGCGATGACACATGACAGGCGATGACAAGTCGCGTCTCCTCAGCGCCCGGTAGGACGTGCTCTTAGCGCTGAAAGAGGGGAGTCTGAGTGCGAGCGTAGGTTTCCGGGTCGGCGATGCCGTACGAAATCAAGGTGTCCATGGCCCTTGCCTGCTCTCGGAGTTCTCCTTGCGCCCGAGCGACAACGAGGTCTACGGAAAAAGCCTGAACGAGCAGGCCGCTGTTCAGATACTGCGTTTGTGCTTGGTGCGCTAAACGGTAAGCCCTTTCGGTATCTCCCTGCATCCACAGGCACGCAGCGTTCAAGAGCGCCGCGTGGGCGGCGGCGACGGGAGTCGGGTCGCTTGTGAGACTCCTTGCGGTGCGCTTTACGGCACGACAGCGTCCCTTCTGACCGCGTGTCGCAAGGAAGACATCAACCAATCCTCGGAGAAAGAGGGCCTCAGGACGTGAAATAGGATTGCGGAGCACCTGCGCATGCTTGAGCAGAGGCCAGGCACGCTTCAGGCGCAGGTCTGCCTGAACAGGGTCATCTTCGAGCAGATCGCAAAGGACTTCATAGCGGACAGCGTGGTAATGTTGAACCGTGAACGAAGCCTGACTCCAGCACCCGACGGAGCTGCGAGCATGGTGACGCGCGTCAGAAGACCTTCCTCGGGCCATGTCGACCATCGCTCCGACATGGGCTGCCATAGCGCCCGCGAAGAGATCCCCGCGGTCTGTGGCATTGGAGAGCCACTCCTGTCCCAAGGATTCGAGCTCGACGAACCGTCCAAGAAGCTCGCGTGCTCTCATTCCGGCAGCGATGGCCATAGTTTCCTCCCAAGCGATCGCTCCGCCTCCTGCCTTGAGCATCTTGAGACCTTCCTGAGCTCGCTCAAGAACTTCACTGGGGTCAGTCCAAGAGGCAGACATCCGCACGGCGTCGAAGGTCAGCACCAGCCCTTTCAGATAGCTGTCATCCAGCTGGCTGGCGATGACACTCGCCTGCTGCATCCAGGACGCTCCCATGGAGGCTAGCGAGCTGCCCATCAGCGCAGGGCCCACGACGGCGAGTGAGCGGGCCACGCGCGCGGGCTCACCCGCCTCAAGCGCGGCCATGAGGCACTCGAGCTGTAGGACGAACCCTCGCATCAACATGACGACGCCTAGAGCCTTGGCGGCCGTCCAAATGGAGTCCACACGTCGAAGGGCTTGTTCTCGTTTCGGCCCCTCAAGGGGGACGAAGCGGATGCCACGTCTTCGAAGCTTCCAAAGCAACGAGAGGACCTTGATGAGTGCACGTCCCTCAGAGGGCGGGATGGGCGTCCCCAGTCTTGCTAACTCGGGGCCGAGTGCGCTCAGTCCCTCATCCACGTAACCGGCCGCAAGCCAGGCTGCACCCGCCTCAAGCACATGATCGGAGACTTTTGAGGGGTCGAAAGTTGCGCATTCGGAATACGCTTCGGCGGCCGCTGCCATTCGTCCCGAAAATTCCAGACATTGAGCCTTTCTCAGTAGGTAGTTTGCCCTTCGTTCGGAATGGAGGTTTGCGGCTTGACCCCACCAGTAGGCGGCATTCTCGAATGCCAATGCCTGCTCCGCTTCACGGGCGGCGCTTGGAGCCAAGCGGGCGACCTCGTCTGTTTCACCAGCCAACTGAAACAAGTTGGCGAGGTGCTCGGAAGTGGTCCACGAGCCTGATTCCAGCGTCCGCGCGAGCTTTGCGCGAACGGCACTCTTGACGTGTCCAGGCAGGTCGTCACGAATGGAGCGAGCGATGATCGCGTGATAGGGCTCAAGCGGACCGTCCGGGTTTGCGCCTCGGGTGCGGACGAGATCCCAGCTACGAAGTGTGGCCAGAACCTGTCCCCGCTCAGATGGCTCTGGAACCAAATCGAGCACCACGGGTTGTGGTAGCGGGGAGGGTGAGAGAGCCAGAGCTTGAAGTACCTCCTCCGCCCCGCGCGGTGCATTCTTCAGTCGAGCTTTGAGCAAGGCCCGGAGAGAGGGGCGTTCATCTTCGGACCAGGAGTGTCCACCCAGCGCTTCTGCGAGAACGGGGAGGCCCTTCGTTGCACGGACGATGGCCTCTCGTCGGTCGCTAGGAAGGTCACAAAGGAGTTCGTGGATGTGTCGATCGCTCAAGCGGTCGACCTTCAGTCGTCGCCATACCGCGTCGCTTCCACGCTTGGCGAGCATCTCCTCTGTCTGCTGAAGAAATCCGTTCCGCATTCCATCCGTGTGGGTCTCATCGCGGGACACGGTGACCACCAAGAGTCTACTTGGCGTGGGGCGCGCGAGAACTTCGGCAAGCAGCCGTGCTCCGTCCGCATCGCCCCAGTGGACATCGTCGAGAATGATAAGAACAGCACCGCGCGTAACGAGCTCATCGAGGAGCTGTCTTACCGCCAAAAATGCCTTACGCCTCAGATCTAGCGGATGGCTTTCGCCCGCATGTCCCGGAGATTTTCCGTCCCGTGCAAGAGCGGAGGAGAGCGAACGCACCGCCTGAACCAAATCCTCGTAGCGTTGACTCGCGCTGAGACCGTCGGGGGCAAACTCCTCTGCCAGGTCGTCCAAGATCTCGTCCCAGCCCTGAAAGGGCATCGATTCACGCTCGTGGCAGACGCCGTGCAGCACCACGACCTCAGAAGATTTCATCGTGTGTCTTCGTAGGGATTCGACGATCGCCGTTTTCCCGACGCCACTTTCTCCAAAGAGATGAATCCAGGTAGGCGTGCTACTGAGGGCGCTTGTCAGACCTTGGGTCACGAATTCAAGCTCATGCTCTCGCCCGACGATTTCCTTCCCCTCGACTTGGTTGAGACTCGTCCCGCGCGACACGGGAAAGTGACCAGAATGTCCTCCGCCTAGGGCTGAAGTCACCCGACTGGCGCTTGGGCGCGTCTGCGGGTCCTGTCCAAGAAGCTGGTGGCAGATCTGCATCAGATCTCTGGACATTTCCTTTGGAAAATCAGGCATTTCCGGGGGACCCTTCCAGCTGGGCAGCAGAGCCTCGGTCAGCATGACTCCGAAGGAGTACCAGTCCGCTGCGGGGCCCTCCATCTCGCCGCGGCGACGTTCCGGAGCCATGTAGCGGGGGGTTCCGGCCACACGGCCGACAAGACTCCTGCGTGCGCGACTTCCTGACGGTCTGGTGAGACCGAAATCCAGGATCCGCGGGCGACCGTCTGCCTCGACCATGACGTTGTCGGGTTTGAGATCGAGGTGCAACAAGCCTTCGAGATGGAGTGCGTCCAAGCCCTCTGCGATCTGCAAGAAGAGTTCTCCGATCTTACTCACGGAGGAAGGGTCACAACGGACGGCTTTCAGGTGACTGCCAAGGGCACTCCCATCGATCCGTTCCATTGTGATGAACCCCTCACTTCCGACGAGGTGGAGCTCGAAGACGTGCGCGAGGTTTGGATGCCGGATGCGCGACATGTACCGAAACTCGTCCTTGAGTTTGCTTGCTGCATGGTTGTCAAGTCGACGTAGAGTCTTGAGGGCCACCTCGGCTCCGGTGGAAGTATTCGTGGCTTCGTACACCATGCCCATACCGCCATGCCCAAGCAGCCGACCCACCACGAACGGTCCAAGTTGGGAACCCACGGCAACGACGTTGAGGGGGGACCTATCCCCGCGCTCATCCCAACTGGAGGCGATGGTGTCGTCCGTCTCTTGCGTACTCACGATGACATCACCCGCACGGAAGCACCCATTTTACCGACCGGCCGGTAGTAGGGTACACTCCAGTATCCTGACCATGGGAAGAATAAGAAACCTCGCCACTGGCCTAGCATTCCCGCTTTGCCACCACACAGTGGTGGGCAGATCGAGGGAGTGTGACCTACGGGTGGACGATCGTCGGACATCATCAGAGCATGCAATCATCGCCTGGAATGGGGGCGTTTGGGAAGCCAAAGACCTCGGGAGTCGAAACGGTACGGTTGTTGACGGGAGGAGACTCGTGCCAGGCTCCCGTGTTTCACTGAATTTGGGCGCTTTGATCCGATTTGGGTCCTCGGACGCCAGCTGGGAGATTTTGTCGGACGCGGCCCCCGAGGTGGTCGCGGTGGAGGTCGAAGGCAATGAGGTGCTGGAGGGCGAGCACGGGCTCATCAGCTGGACTTCAGACCAGTTGCTTCTGACAGAGAACGGCTCTGAGTATTGGCTGGAGGTGAATCGAGAACGAACGCCCGTGATCGACAGGCAGATCGTCGAGGTGAGTGGTCGGCGTTTCCGCATTTCCATTCCATCGCCAGAGGGCCCCACGGGACCAACTATCACGGCTGAGGGATTCCTCTTCCCTCATGAGGTCACGCTCCGCTTTGTCGTAAGCCGAGATGAAGAGAACGTAGCTGTTTTTATTGTTGCAAATGGCGTTCATAAAGCTTTGCGCAGTCGCTCATTTGATTTCATGTTGCTCTCCCTAGCTCGCGCGCGTATCGCGGATGCGCGGTCAAAGAGCATGCCCGCTAACGAGCAAGGATGGGTGTATTCCGACCGCCTTGCCGCGCAACTCGAAATGGATGTGAGCCACGTGAATGTTGACGTCTACCGCGCGCGCAAGCGCTTTGCGGAAGCGGGGATTCAAGACGCCGATGAGATGCTTCAACGTCGTTCTCACGCGAGAGCATTGCGTCTCGGATGCCTTCAAGTCGAGATCAAGTAGCGGTGGTTGCTTTTCTTGAGGCGAAAGCGCCGCTTGGTGAGGCTGCCGCCAAAATTGTGTAACAATGAGGGCCTGGAGCCCATGATGCAGCACGAATCCATCGAGCAGTGGCAGCACGAACACGTGTTTGGGACCGAGAGCAAGACCCGAGGCGAGCTCCGAACCTGGTGGGTGATTGGACTCACCGTGGTGATGATGGTGGCAGAGATCGCCTCAGGCCTCGTCTTTGGGTCGATGGCGCTCCTCGCTGATGGTTTTCATATGGGCACGCACGCCGCGGCGCTCGGGGTGACGGTGTTTGCCTACAGGTACGCGCGGCGTCATGCCAAAGACGCACGGTACAGCTTTGGGACGGGCAAGGTGGGCGCGCTCGGCGGGTTCGCGAGTGCGGTGGGGCTCTTCGTGGTGGTTTTATTTGTACTTGGGGAGAGCGCCCATAGGCTCTTTTCGCCGGCGGTCATTCGCTTCGACGAGGCCATCTTCGTAGCCGTGCTCGGTCTCCTTGTGAATTTTGGGAGCGCTGTCCTCTTGCGTGATGGTCATGACGGTGAGCACGGCCATGCTTCTGATGAGGGCGGCTCTGTTTCTGATGAGCACGGCCATGGTCACGGGCATCACCACGATCACAATTTGAGGGCCGCTTACTTGCACGTGCTCGCGGATGCCTTGACCTCCCTCTTGGCGATTGCGGCACTTTCGGCCGGAAAATACCTTGGTTGGTCTTGGATGGATCCGCTCATGGGGCTGGTGGGCGCGCTTGTGATTGCAAAATGGTCCGTGGGTTTGCTCCGCGATACAGGTCACGTCCTGCTCGACGCTGAAGTGGGTGAGGAACGCCGCGAGGCAATCCGAAGCGCGATAGAGCGCGACGCCGACAACTGCGTGACGGATCTCCACGTTTGGCGCGTGGGCCCTCGTCATCTTGCGACCATCGTTTCTGTGGTGACCCACGAACCGCGCGATCCGGTTCACTACAAGACGCTGCTGAGCAGCTTCTCGGACTTGGTGCACGTCACCGTCGAGGTGCATCGCTGCCAGGCGGGCGAGGAGCGATGCGGTAAGAAACTTAAGCCGCGATGAGGCGGCGCCCCCTGGGCGGGGGCGGCCGATTTCGAATTTCGATGGGTTTCAATCCGTACTTAGCGAGTAAGCACCCAGATCGTGAGCAGCCCGAGAAGAACGGGGATCGCAATCCAAGCGATGGAAACGAGCGGGGATTCGGGCTCTTCTCCCTCGACCAGATGGGTACTGCTGCCTAAGGTCCAACGTTTATTCTTGTAGGTACGTCCGCTGGGTGTTTGTAAGCTGAGGGCTCGTTCGGGGTCGAGATCCTGAGATGCAGGATCAGATTCTGGAATTTTTTTAGACATGGATGGCTCTCTGCGCTTGGCGCGATCCTCGTTTTCGGGGATCGCAAAGCGCGCCAAGGGATTGCGTCTCTCCGAAAGGGGGAGGCGCAGGAAATGGGGTCATGGACCGGTCGCGAATCGTCTTGGATTCGCCCGGTCGACAAACGTCCGCGATGTTCGGGGACGAGAAGGTTGCTCTTATGTCGAACGACGACCGTCCAACCGGCGGTCGTCAACTGTCGCTTCGAGGGGGACCCCGGGTGGAGCGTCCGAGCTGCAGGGGCCGCCTTTGAATGGCCCGAGAGTTGCTGGCTGCTAGTCCCAGCAGGAGGGCAGGATAAACGTCGAATTGGACGCTGGAACCTTGCCCCAGAGGCACGAGGATTCTCGGCAAGAGATCCAGGGAGAAAGGTTCATCGCCGCTGATGCCCGGCGACCAACGGACGGTCTCAGAGCGAGGCCAAGCGCTCGTGAGATGGATCTGTGGCGCGGATTTGGACGCGCTCGGGAGGCTCGTTGTGCCTGGCGGAGGTTCTTGAACGGGCGCAAAGGCCACATGAACGGGCGCGAAGGCCAGAAGCAGAAGAAGGAACGTCGAGCACAGCGCGGCGGCGATGTTTGCGAGCGGCGAACGTGAAGACCTCATCTGGCTCTCTCGTCTCTCATCTGGCTTTGCGTTTCGCTGGCCGCGGCGAGGCGACCGCGCATCACCGCTCGGGGAAAGTACGAGTCTCCTGGCAGGCACGAGGGCAGGGCTATCATATAATTTTCAGGAGGGAAATTTGCGCGGAAGCGCTCCCAAATGTCCGCGCGTTCTTTGAAAATCCGTGGCGTCTTGCTTCAATGGACCCGGTAGCCAACCACAGCGTCATCCGAGGAGAAACGATCATGATCAAGGCAATTCTCATTCAAGCATCTGCCGTTGCACTCGCGCTGACCATGACCCCTACGGCCAGTGCCTCTCAGACGTCGCGAGCGACGTACGGTGGGCAGGTGCAGGTCGCTATTGACTACAGCTCTGCTGTCAAGTCCGCGAACGACCCCAAGGCGGCTTGCCGGGTCACCGTATGCGGGCGTGCGGAAGTGCGTGGGCAGGCGGGCGTCGTCGCGGAAGCGGGTGAGGGGGCCAAGCAAGCATCGCCCGCGGAGCCCAAGAGCCCTCGTCTGCGTGAACGCTGCGTCGCGACCTACTGCGGACGAATTTAGCCGATTCTCGGTCGTTTCGAGGCTCTTCGGAGGAGGACCTAGGGAGAATCTCCTGGCCGCCCCTTGAAAGTCAGCCTTCCCTGGCGGATCAAGCAGCCAGAGGATCATGGCGGCATCGAAGAAGACATCCAAGAAGTCTCCCCCGCGCTCCAAGGTATCTCCGTCGAAGAAGGCGTCCGGTCTGTCGAAGAAGCCCGCCCGTCCGCCGGACAAGACGCGGAAGCCGGCTCCGTCACGAAAAGTCTCCGGGAAAAAAGCCGTCAAGGCCCCCCGCAAGAAATCGCCCGCGAAGAAACGCGCTGTTGAGAAATCAGTTTCTGGGACGGCTGCGGGGGCAAAAATTTCTCTTCGCCTTCGCAAGAAAAAGAGACTGAAGAAGTCAGTGGCCGCGCGGGCCGCCGCCAAAGCAGAGATCCTTGAACAGACGGAGAAGGAGCGGGCTCGCGCCAAGATCGAACAAGCCAAGGCTCGGGAAAAAGCGAAGGCTGCCCGGCGTCGTGAACAGAAGCGCGAACGCGCACGCGAAAAACGTCAGGCACTCAAAGAAGCAGCCGCTCAAGAGAGGGCTCAGAAAGAGGCACAAAAAGCTCGTGACAAGGCGCGTGCAGCTCAAAAGCGGGAAGCGGAAAGAGAGGCAGCCGTCCGCGAGCGTGAAAGGCTGTCCGAGCAGAGGCGCGCTGCCAGAAAGCTGGCGGAAGCAGAGCGGACGCGCGTGCAGGCAGAACGAGAGGAGGTGAAGAAAGCCCTCGCCCTAGCGAAAGCAGCCGCGAAAGAATCAGCTCTTCGTGAGAAGGAAGAGCAGAAGAAAGCCAGCGCAGAACTCAAAGCCTCAGCGCTTGCCGAGAAGAAGGCCAGAGCAGCCGAGAAAAAGGCGCAGGCCGCTCTCAGAGTGAAAGAAAAGAAGGCCGCGAAACAGGTCGAGAAGAGTCTCAAGGAAAACAGCCGCGCGGAGAACAAGCGCCTTGGAGCCTCTGCTCCAGAGCTGCTCAGCTGTCTTTTGACGATTTTTGCTCAGCGTCCAGACGTACGGGTGATTTTTGAAAGCGTTGGACCGCCCCTCTCGTCTCAAGATCTCGCACCCTTCCTCAGGGACGTTCCGCCCGATGTGCTTTCTTGGTACCGCGCCCTGGGTCCGGTGGAATTCAGTTGGGTGTTGAAGGGACGCCGCGCAGGTTCTGGAGACGGAGGTAAGATCGAGGTTCCTCCCCTCGAGGAGTTGAAGTGGAACTCTCGCGGAAAGTACCTCCTTTCGACTCCGAGTGCGGAGGCAGACTCAGACACAGACTCTGCGGACACAGACCCTCGACAAGCAGAGTGGGTGAGTATCGGGGAGTATGTGAGCGCCGGTGCGCGCAGTGCGTTTACTTTTTCAAGCCTCGAAGCAGACGGTGCGGGAGGGGTGGGCCTGAGCGATGCGTACCTGGAGCTGCTTTCGCAATCAGCCTCTCCTTTCACTCCCGGAGAAGAATTTTTGGCTCTTCTCGCTGCCCGAAAGATCGAGTCCAAGCAAGCTCAGGCGTTGCTCTCCTGGCTGGGAAAGAGTGCGCGCTTGCTCTTTCATCACTCACAGACTGAGGAGGGACAGCGGCGAGAGAGATGGATCAAGAAGGCCAAAGCCGATCCCGCCTTCGGTGCTACCCCGGAACCGGCGATCATCAACGTGCTCAATGAGGGGCCGCCCCTGAGCAAGGTCGAACTCTCCGCTTGTCTTTTGGCGCACGAGGCGTTTTTGAAGCGCGACGGGGGCGGCGGGACCTTTCGGCTTACGGTAGAAAACGGGATCCCTTTCTGTCACTATGTACCCAAGACGGCTACGGCTTCCGGCGATGCTGTGCGGACGGGACTCGGGCAGGCGCGCCTCAGCACGCAGAATCTCTCGGGTCAAAAACTGACGGGCAAGAATCTAGCCTTTGCCGATCTCTCTGGGGTGCGGGCCGAGGGTGTCAGCTTTTCGAAGGCTGATCTGCGAGGCAGCACCTTCATCCATTCGTTACTCAAAGGTGCAAACTTCTCCTCCGCGGATCTCACAGGATGTGATTTTACCGGCTGTCAGCTTTCAGGTGCGGATTTTCGTAAAGCCATTCTCAAAGACACGAACTTTGAAAACGCCGATCTCACCGGGGCCAATTTCGCTTTGGCTCTGACGTCCGGGACCAGGTTTGGCGGCGCGCTCGTCAAAGGCATCAAATACTAGACGGCTCCCGCGTCTGCTCTCTAGCGTTCCGCACCTGCTCCCTGCGCCTGCTCGGTAGCGATAGGATGGGTGTGGATGAAGGCTGGTGTAGGGAAGGTGAGCGGTAGGGCTGCACTTTTTCGTGGTTGGGAGAGAGAAGTGAGAAAATTGCGATTCGACCTGATCAATTTCTGATGGGTGGAGCGCCCGGCGGAGGCACACTCGGCGGAAGGAAATTCGCGTTTGTAAGTTTGGGTGGATCGGAGATGCGATGAAAAGGCTGACGAGTTTGCTTTTCGTAGGCTTGGTGTGGGGCTGCAGCGGGGACGAGGGCGGAGCCGGGGATGGCGGCGCTGATGCTCCTGGCGACGGCGATGGTGACAGCACTCTCGGCGACGGTGACGGTGACGGCACGCTTGGCGACGGCGACGGAGATGGCACGCTCGGTGATGGTGATGGTGATGGTGATGGTGATGGTGACGGCGATGAGGTGATCTGGCAGACGGCGTGGACGCTCCTGGAGGATGAGATCCTGGTCATCGTCAACGAGGTGCGTGCAAGCGGTGCGACCTGTGGGAGCGAAACCTTTGGTCCGGCCGAGCCTTTGACCATGGACCCGGCGCTTCGTCTGGCTGCGCGCCTGCACTCCAAAGACATGGCCGATCTCGACTACTTTTCTCATGACAGTTTGGACGGTCGCTCCCCCTGGGATCGCATCGACGACGCGGGATTTGAAGGCAACGCGACGGGGGAAAATATCGCGGCAGGAAATGACTCAGCCGAGACCACGATGCAGCAATGGATGAAGAGCAGCGGTCATTGCGCCAACATCATGAACCCAGACACGACGTTGATCGGAATCGGCTATTATCCGGGGGGTGAGTACGGTCACCTTTGGACCCAGACTTTTGGACGCGAAGGCCGCTAAAGGAAGGTCCGAGCAACTCCTGCAAGTACGACGAGTTGATGTCGAGGTCTTTGAGAGTTCTTCGCGAGATAGGTTCTGTTGACACGAGAATCATCTCGTCAGAGTGCGTACATTTCCGACCACGGCTCGTTTGATCAAGAAAAATCGACCGCACCCCAAATCCCACCGACATGAACCCTTCGAGATGCGTCGTCGCTGCCCGACGAATCTCGGAGGAGACTTTCGTTGAGCCAGAAATTTCAAGGAACATCCACCGTTGCACTGTTCATGTCGTGCGCTCTTGGCGTTGCGTGTACGGGGCAGCTTGGCGCTTTTGGGAACTCTGACGGCGAGGACCAGGGGAGTGACGGGGCCAACGGTAACGGCGCTGTCCTGGTGGAAAATGATGATCCCGGGTTCAAGGGTATCCACCGCCTGAACAGCCGCGAGTACGACAACACGATCCGCGATCTACTGGGCACACGTTTACGTCCTGGTGTCGGGTTTCTCAGCGAGACAGGGCACGGTTTTGACAATGTAGCGGTGAGTCTGGGTATGACTCCTGCTCAGTACAGCGCGTACTTTCGGGCAGCGGAGGAGGTTGCCGCCGACGTCTTTACGTCCCCGGAGTTGACTGCGCCTATTCTCAGCTGTGACTCCGGCACGCCGGATGAATCGTGTGCGGAGACCATCATTCGCAGCTTTGGTTTACGCGCCTTTCGCCGCCCTCTCGAGGAGCCGGAAGTCACAACTTACCTAAAAGTCTATCAGAGGGCCGTCGCTCTCGACCTGAATCATCGTCAAGCGACCCAGCAGGTGGTGCGCGCCTTTCTTTCGAGTGCGGAGTTTCTCTACCGCATGGAGTTTGACAAGGATCCCACCTCGGCTGAGCCGCATCCGGTTTCCGAGTATGAACTCGCGTCTCGCCTGTCTTATTTTCTCTTTAGCACCACCCCTTCACCGGAGCTCCTCAGCCGTGCGGAGGAAGGGAGTATTACAGAGAACTTGGATGAAGTGGTCGACGGTATGCTCGCGGAAAGGCGCGCCGATGAGCTAGTGGACGGATTTGCTTGGCAGTGGCTTGGCTACAAGGCTCTCGCGAGCCATGCGGTGCTCAGTGATGTGGTGCCTGAGTGGAGTGAAGAGATCCGAACTCTGATGCTGGAGGAAGGAAGAAGCTACTTGTATGGCTTTCTGAGGGAGGAGCGTCCCTGGTCTTCCTTTCTTACGGCTGACGTTGAGGCTCGCGCTCCGGAGCTCGAAGCGCTCTACGGGGGGCCAGCCGGGGGGCGCTATGGATTTTTGGGACTCGGAGGATTTTTGACTGTGAGCTCTTTCGCTCACAGAACGTCGCCGACGTTTCGGGCTAAATGGATCCTAGAAGAGCTTCTGTGCGACCCTCCCGACCCGCCGCCTCCGACAGCGGAAATTCCGGACCTGGATGCCGAAGATTTGGCCAACCAGGCGGCCGAGATTGAGAACGTGCGTGCTCGTCTAGAGCTCCATCGCTCGGATCCGGGTTGCGCCGGTTGTCATGCGGCGATGGATCCCTTGGGCATGGCGTTAGAGCACTTTGACGTCATCGGGCGCTACCGAGCTGTGTATGAAAACGGTGACGAAATCGATCCGACAGGCGAGCTGCCGGGGGGTGCTGCGTTTGATGGGCTTCCCTCCTTGGCGGATGCCTTGGCGGAAGATCGACGGTTCTTCTCTTGCAGCGTAGAGAAGGCATTCATCTACGGTCTCGGCCGTGGCCTGGTGGAGACGGATGCCTGGCATCTCGCTCAAATCGAGAAGGCCTGGCAGGCGAAAGAGGGCGCTACGTTCGCCGAACTCATCAAGAGTCTCATCAAAAGCACGCCCTTCTTGGAGCGTCGCGGAGGAAGCAAATGATCATCAATCGTCGTTTTCGCCGGCCCGGAGGGCCCGAACTGCCCTCGAGGCGCGCACTTTTGCGGGGGGCGGGAGTGTGCTTGGCGCTCCCTTGGCTCGAAGCTTTGATCCCCAAGAAGGCAGTCGGTCAGACGTTGCCGCCGCCTCTGAGATTCTTGCCGGTCTTTTTCCCCAACGGAGCGGCGGCGGATTACTGGACCTTGGGTGCTTCCGGATCCGGGGACGCCTGGAAGCTCTCGCCGGTGCTCGAACCTTTTGCGCCGCTCAAGCAAAAGATGGTGGCCCTGACCAACCTAGAGAACTACTCGTCCATGACGGACAATCTTGACATCGAGCCAAGCCATGCACGCTGTACGGGGGCATTCCTTACCTGCGTCGACTCCGATCTCATTCGCCGCGAGAGGGGACTAGACATCGGCAACGGAGTCTCGGTCGATCAGGCTTTGGCGCAGAAGCTTCCGCGCCAGACGACCTTTGCGTCTTTGCAAGTCGGCCTTTCTACCATGGAGTCATTTTGCGACGGTCGAGATTGCTCGCTTTCTCAAAGCGTCTCTTGGGCCGGCACGAGCGAGCCCTTGTACAAGGAGGTGAATCCACAAGCGCTCTTCGACATGCTCGTCGGAGGCCTATCCGTGCAGGGCGATGACCAAGAGGCTGTGCATTTGGCGGAACAGCGGAGAGCACTTTCTCAGAGCGTTCTGGACGCCGTGCTCGAAAACGCAAGTCACACTCGCACGAGGCTCGGTGTCGCGGATCAGCGTCGACTCGAGCAGTTTTTGAATTCTGTCCGGGAGCTGGAGCTACAGGTGAACAACGTCGGTTCCTCCATGGCGCAGAACTGTGAAGTTGCGAGCGCTCCGGGAAGACCCGCTCAGTATGGACTTTCGAATGGCCAGGACGGATATGATCGCGCGACTCACTCTGCGGCCATGAACGATCTGATTCTCATGGCTTTTCGCTGTGATTCGACCCGGATCATCTCCTACATGCTCGACGACGCGCGTAGTGATTTTGCCTACGATCACCTCCAGAATCGCGAGTTTACGGCCGAAGGCTCCCGGCCTGGGAACGGGCAAGTGGCAGGTTTTCACGGTCTTCAGCACGCGGGCGACAGCAACAACGGCTACGCCACGATCAATCACTGGTTTTCTACACAGATCTCTGAACTCTGTCAGCGCATGGATGAGATCGAAGAGGGAGATGGATCGCTTCTCGATCACACTGTGGTTTTGTACGGCAGCGGTATGCACGGCAGTAATCATGACCCAAGTGAACTCCCGATCGCCCTCATTGGTGGAGGGGGAGGCCGCATCAAAGGAGACCAACATATCGTGTTCGGAAATTATCCCGACGACCGTCCTCTGCGGGACCTCTACTATACGTTGCTCAATGAAGTGTACGCTGCGGATGTTCCGAGTTTCGGGACGCATTTTGGAGGCCGAGACCACGCTCTGATGAGCGAGATCCTCGTGTAGGAGGGCTCATGTGGGCGATTGCACTACAGTTTCCGGGCGCTGTCTGTGGACTGATTCTTGGATCCAGAAGAAACAAGCCGGACATCTGCTGGTTGATGCCGTCCATTTCTGCACCTGATCCCTGGGAGGAGCCCTGGGAGGAGGCAGAATCGAGTCCAGTCCGCTCGCAAAATTCAGCAGTGACTTCCAAGGATCGGGGTCTGGAAGCGGCTGATGCGTCTGACGCGGCTTTGAGCGAGAGTCGCGAAGAACGACTTTCCCGGACGCCTACGTTCGAGGAGGTCTACGATGCTCAGTTCGCCTTCGTATGGCGTCTTGTGAAGAGGCAAGGTGTTCCCGATGAGCACGTGGATGATGTGTGTCAAGAGGTGTTCATCATCGTGCACCGTCGACTTCCTGAGTTTGAAGTTCGGGCCAAAGTGCGCACCTGGATCTATCAAATCGTGACCAATGTCGTGCGCAATCAGCGCCGCTCCATTCAGAGAAAGTCCGTGCACGTCAGAAGTTGTGGCCCTGTCCTCGATCCAGACGAGATCAAAGGCGAAGAACCGAGTCCGGAGGTTGGGGTTCGCCAGAAAGAAGCCGCCGCTGTAGCTCGGGAGATCTTGATGGAGATGAGTGAAAAGCGGCGTATGGTATTCGTTCTCGCGGAGCTGGAGGGCATGAGCCTCAAAGAAGTGGCGGAAGCCACGGGCGAGGGTTTCCACACGGTCCGCTCTCAGCTCAGGACAGCACGCGAAGAATTTCAACGACAAGCCCGTCGGCGCCAAAAAATGACAACATGGGGGCCTCATGGCTGACTGGTCCGAGGATGAGCGTTTGATGCTCGACGCCCTGCAAGCCGAAGACAGCCCGACAAGCGAGGACGCTGCTCGGATGAAGAGGCGCCTTTTGGTCGGGATCAGCGCGGGTGCTGTCGGGGTGAGTGCAGCGGGGCTTTTACGAGCGGCTTCCTCTGAAGCGGCGGTCGCTCATGTGTCTGGGGGAAAGGCCGTTGCTTCGGCAGGTCTCGGCGCTTTCGTGTCCGGGGCTGGACTCAAGTGGATCACGGCGTCTGCCATCGTGGCGGGTGCCTTTGCCAGCGTCTACACATGGTCGGTCTTTGAATCAAGGTCAGCCTTTGAGCCAGGGAAGGTGGCGTCAGGCGACGTGCCGGTCGCTGCCGTCGTTCCTCTTGGATCGGCTTCGAGGGTCGAGCCTGATCCGAAGGCCGAGGTAGAAGCGGAAGCCTCTCCTCCGAGCGCAGAAGAACCTTCGTCGTCCGACTCCAAAAAAGGGAGGATTGCGACCCGCCCCAGAGGGAAGGCAAGCGTGAAGGAAGGCATGGCAGCCGGGGAATCGTCTCTCAAACAGGAGGCGGCGCTTCTCGGTCGCGCGCAGGCGGCGCTGCAGAGCGGAGACACAAGAGAAGCCATTTCAGCCCTCATGCAGCATCAAAAGGAGTACCCTCGCGGGCTTCTCAGTGGTGAGAGAGAGGCGGCGCTTGCGATTGCCCTCTGTCAGTCCGGCGATTTGGTCCGTGGTCAAAAGCAAGCTCAACGTTTCCTCTCCAAGAGTTCGGAATCTCCCATGGTGCAGCGCTTGCGAGCTACATGTAAGCTGCCCTGAGATGAAGGCGCCGTCTCCGCAATTCTCAGTTGCTCCGAGGTTCGGGGAGCGGGGATTACGCTCCCGGAGAGGAAGCATGCGTAGGGTTGTCTTGTGCGCTGCGGGTGTGGGACTCGCAAGCGCATGCGGGACGGATGGTGATCTGCGACTGGGAGATCTTCCTTCGGAGGAAGCGCGTTCAGGCGGTGAACCTTCAGTGCCAGCTGGGGGAGCGTCTTTTGAAAATACGGGCGGGCGAGATGGAGATGTCTTTGGTGGTGCACTCAATCTGGGTGGCGCGCTGTCTCTTCCTCCCTGCGCGCCGGGAGAGCCGCTCCCGCAGCCGTCGCGACGCTTTGATTTTTCAGGAGTCGGAGCCGAAGTCGTGGATCGGATGGGCGGGCCTTCAGGGTCCATTGTCGGAGGAGCTGAGTTGGATGGCTCGGGGGCTGCTGTTTTGGATGGCGATGACTATATCAATCTTCCCAACGGCCTCATGGGCGGCGGTCCTGAGCGCTCATTCATGATTTGGGCGACGCCAGAGCCGGGGCCGGCCTATTGGCGCGTGTTCGATTTCGGCATGTCGAGCGCGGGCGAAGATTTTGACCCGGAAGTGGCAAGCGTCGGCACCTACTACATCGCTCTCACCACGGAGACGGGCTTTGAACCCAACGGGCTCGCTCTACTCATGGGCTGGGGTGGTCCTTCGTCAGAATTTCGCGCGCTTACGTCTGTGGACGTACAAGCGCAGTCGATTCGAGTCGCTGTGGTGCTCAGTGAGTCGTCCGGGACTGCGCAGCTCTACTACGAGGGACAAGTCGTCGCAGAAGCGCCGCTCCCGGGAGCTCTGTCAGAGATCGACGACAACAACAACTGGCTCGGGCGCTCCCAATACGCTGCGGATCCGTTTTTCCGCGCCACTTACCACGAAGTGCGGATCTACGATCGCGCTCTTAGCGCCTGTCAGGTGAGCGCTCTCACGGCTCTGGGTCCCGAGGATCCAGGTTGAAGGTGAGACCAAGAGCACCCGCCCCACCCAGCGAAACTCGATGTACCGTAGAAGATGTACCGTCCACGCCGACGGAAAAAGTCGGGTTGGTGGTGGGTATGAGAACATCCCCGCAGAGCGATAGGTCAAGTCGTCGGTGTAAGCGGACCCCGATGCCCAGACCCGCTTCGGGAACGACCAGGAGAGCAGATTTTTGCGTTGCATTTTCGAGCCCTGTCGGATCCGCGAGCACGCGGCTCAAAGTCAGGCCGGCGCATCCCCGCGCCGTGAGCGCCGTCGTGCGGTAAAAGGCACCGCATGCATCGAGGCCCCCGCCGTGCCCTTGAAACTGAACTTCGCCGACCTCGCCGAGGGACTTTCGTTCTGAGCGTTCTGAGTAGCCTTGAGCGAGGATGCGTAAGCGTCCGTAGTCGATCCCGACGGAAATCAGCGGTCCCCACGACAGAGCGGGACTCACACCGCCGGAAACCCGGGCTTGAACGCCGAGGAACGGCAAGAGCCTTGTCCGTGTCGGCAGTCTTTCGGGTTCAGAGTTCGGGAGAGGCGCCGGATCTTTTGGTTCTTCGGATGGAGCGGTAGGCGGGGGTGTCGCGGATCCTGCGCTCAGCGCGTCAGGTTGGATGGCCAGGGCGAGGATGACCGCTGCGGCTTGCACCGCTTCGGCGCATTTCTTGGACTCGAGGCGCCGGCTTCCGGTCACTGCTCCTTTGAACTCGAGATCCACGCGATACTGACCCGCTTCGGTTTGCTCTGCGTGCGCGACGACTTTTACGTCGGCCGTTTCTGCGACGATGCCAAGGAGGGCGCGGGTTTCTTCTTCGAGGCGCGTGGGGGGACCGCAGATCTCTGGTCCTTCGAAGCTGACGGTCAGAGGAGAAGGCTCAAGAGTCTCGGCCCTGAGCGGAAAACTCATGCAGCTGAGCGCCACGCACCCCCAGATCGCCCGCGCTGCTCCCTGATTCAGCACCCTCTCAGGGTAGAGGGCACAGGACCCTTGAAGCAACAAGTCCCGGTCGATCCACAGGTCCAATGCAGGGTCATTGGGGCAGTGCGCTTTTTCTGAACACAAATTCTGAACACAAAGCGGGTTTTCGGACATGAACTCAGTGCGGTTCAGATAGGAATTCCAGTGCGATTCGGAAAAGGAGCCCAGTGTGGCTGCCTTCGCCCCATGTTCAAATTCTCGCTCTCCCTCGTCTTTGTCCTCGGTACCCTTGCGGGGGTCGCGTGCGGCTCTGGATCTGGGGCGAGCGACAAGAGCGGATCGGAAGATTCGGAAGGTGACGATGACTCCTCACCAGAGGGAGATGGGGATTCGGAGGACGGTGGAGAAGGGGGCGCTCCCCCCGTGCCTCAACCTGAAGACCGGTACACGGATCCCGCGCGAGATCTGACGCCGCGCCCGCCGCCCGATTTTGGTCCGCGCGTGTTTCTCCTGCGCCCGGATCGGGACACCGCGACCATGCAGGCGGAGGTAGACGCCGTGTTCGAGGAGCAAGAATCCGATCAGATGGGCACGGGTCGCTATGCGTTCTTGCTCAGCCCCGGTGCCTACGAGCTCGACATCAACGTCGGTTACTATACGGACGTCCGTGGTCTCGGGATGAGCCCGGATGATGTGACGGTGACAGGCGCGGTGCGCTCGGAAGCGGACTGGTTTGGAGGGAACTCCACGCATAATTTCTGGCGCGCGGCAGAAAACATGCGTGTCGTCCCGACGGTGGATCCGGGGTTCAACCGCTGGGCGGTGTCTCAGGCGGCTCCGTTCCGGCGTATGCACATTCAGGGTGATCTCGTGCTCGATGATGGAGGCTGGGCGAGCGGCGGCTTCATCGCGGATTCCGTCATCGACGGTCAGATCAACTCCGGCTCTCAGCAGCAGTGGTTCACGCGCAGCACGCGGATGGGATCCTGGCAGGGAGCCGTGTGGAATATGTTCTTCATCGGTATGGCCGAAGAGAGGAGCGCTCTCTGGCCGCCCTACACGGTCTTGCCTGTCGTTCCGCGCCTGCGGGAAAAGCCTTATTTGTTTCAAAATCAGGTCGGCAACTTCTACGTGCACGTTCCTGATGTGCTGACGGACTCGAGTGGACCGTCCTGGCAGACGGGTGAAACGAAGGGGCGCTCCATCGCCATTGAAAAGTTTTATCTTGCCTTTCCGGATCGCGACGACGCAAGCTCGATCAACGCGCAGCTGGCCCAGGGGAAGGACCTCCTGCTCACCCCGGGTGTCTATCATCTCTCCTCACCGCTTCTGGTTCTGCGCGAGGATACGGTCGTCATGGGACTCGGGCTGCCCTCCCTTGTCTCGGCACAGGGCAGCGCCGTCCTCGAAGTGGCAGACGTGAACGGGGTGAAGATCGCCGGCATCACCATCGACGCGGGCCCGGAAGAGACTCCCGTTCTCATGCGCGTCGGTCCGGAGGGGAGTTCAGCCAGGCACGCAGAGAATCCGACCAGTATTCATGACGTCTTTTGCCGCATTGGTGGCGGATTTGAAGGTCGGGCGAGCGCCTGCATGCACATCAACAGTCACGACGTTCTCGGGGATCACTTCTGGCTCTGGCGCGCCGATCATGGTCGTGGCGTGGGCTGGACTGAAAACACGAGCAAGCATGGTCTCGTGGTGCGCGGAGACGACGTCACGATCTACGGACTCTTTGTGGAGCACTTTCAGGAGTATCAGACTCTCTGGGAAGGGGAGGGCGGGCGCGTCTTCTTTTATCAATGTGAGATGCCTTATGATCCGCCTTCTCAGGAGGCGTGGCAGCACGATGGCATCGACGGTTACGCGGGCTACAAAGTGGCCGAGACCGTGGAGTCTCATGAGGCGTGGGGGCTCGGTGTTTATGCTGTTTTTCACGACGCGCCGGTGAACGCGACTCAGGCCATCGAAGTCCCGAATCAGGCAGGCGTTTCGATGCACCATATGGTCATCAGATCCCTGGGCGGAAACGGCGGGCAGATCTCGAGTGTGATCAATGGGGTCGGGGCCGCGGCCAACGACGCCTCGACCGGATCCGAGGTAGAACGCTATCCTGGGCCCTGAATTCTTCTCCTTGCACAAGTGCCAGAGTCGCGCTCAGCTCCTGAAAATCTGAGGCCCTGCCGCGAAAAGCGCTCAGGGCTAGCGGTTGAGCTGCCATGAAGCGACAAAAGAAACTCACCAAGCGCGAGAAGAAGGCCCAAGAAGCAGAGCAGCGTCCGCCGCTGGCGAAGGAGGAGCCGCACATTCATTGCATTCAATGCGGACGCCACATCGATCCGAGAGAAATGCTTTCCGGCAACGCAAACTACGTCCGCTGCGCCCACGGCACCAAGTACGCCTCCTGTCATGGCTGCATCGAAGGCGCGATGGCGCGATTACGAGAGCACGACAGGACGGGCAACGCCGTTCAGATCACCCCCGCTTGGCATTGATATGTCTGGTCCCGACAGGTCCGGTCCCATGGAAGAGGAAGGGAAAAGCGCGTCCGAGAACGAGAGTGAGGCGCCCGTCAGCGGGACCTCGGCTCCTGAGGAGGAAGAAGAACGCGGTCCGCTCTGTCGCCCCTTTGGGCCTTTCCTCAAACGCCGCCGCATCCGGTTTGTTCTCGGCTTCGCCTTCCTGATTTTTCACGCGGTGGCGGTGCTCATCAAAGGCGCCCCGCCCCCGATTCGAGACGCACTTCAGCCCCCCGTATGGTTTTACGTGGAAGGCATGCGGATGGCGGCCACCTGGGGCATGTTTGGCAGCTATCATAAGCCCGAGGCGGTCTATGCAGTGGGTGTCGACAAGGACGGGATACGGCATCCCATTTATCCGCAGCCGGACTCCGCACGGTGGTCTTTTGAGCGACTCATGGACGGTCGGCTTCGTAAGATGCAGTCCGCCTACGCCAAGGACGAGAAACGAAACCGCGCTCGGCTTTATGCTGCCTACTGGTGCAAACATCCGCGAGCGGGCCTTTCCTACGAAACCGTGCGTATCGAGAAAGGGGCAAGCATCGACGAAACGAAAGCGCCCCGCGAGTTGATGGTCGCGGAGGGGTGCACCGCCCGCGGACACCGCATCGCGGACCGACAAAACCGGCAGGTGCGCGCCCAGCGGGAAGAAGAAAAAAGCCGCAAGGAAAAGCGCGACGAACAGGAGGAAATCGAATGAATCCTCTCAGTGAACAACAACGACGCGCGCTCGTGCGCTTCTTTTGTGAGCCTGTCACCGGCGAGAGTGCGGCGCTTTTCCGCATCAGTTTTGGTTTTCTCGCTGCCTATAGCGGGTACTTCAAGTTCTTCAATCTTGAGCGCTACTACTCCGAAGAGGGCATGGTCCCTTATCGGGTGGTGAAAAGCTTCCCCGAGCAAGCGTTTTCCGTCCTCAGCTTTGCGCCTTTGGACGACTCCTTCACGCACGCGCTGATGGTGGCCTTCTTCGTGGCCAGCATTCTCATCTTTCTGGGGCTCTTCTCTCGTCTTGCTCTTGTCGTGGTTTTCGTCGTGGAACTCGCGCTTCAGCAGCGTGACCCCTACATGCTCAATGCCGGGGATCGGTTGTTTCTGATCACGGCGGGGCTTGCTCTTTTGATGCCCGTTTCGCGCAAGTGGTCTCTGAGCGCCTGGCTCGATAGGGTGGTTCTGAAGAGGAAACCCAAGGGGCCCCTGCCACTCGTGTTCGGGCAGCGCATTCTGGGTCTTCAGCTTTGCTATATTTACCTGTTCGCCTTCGGGGCCAAGATCGGCCAGCCGCACTGGCAAAACGGCAGCGCACTCCGCGCGGTGTTGGCTTCACCGCGTCTCGCCGAATGGCCCGTGGAGATAGATTTCTTCCCGCTCATCGCTCTTTTGACTTGGGGGACTCTGGTTTTTGAGCTGTGCTTTCCGCTCTATATTTTCCGCGAACGGATGCGGCGCCCCCTCCTGCTGGCAGGTATCGGGTTTCACGTCGGGATCGATCTCCTCCTCAACATCCCCATGTTCACGCCCATCATGCTCGTGAACTACTTCGTCTACCTGAAGGACGAAGAGTCTCGGCGCCTCGTCGCGCGTCTCGGCGCGCTTTTGAAGTGGCCTTTTGCGGCCCGGAGGGACCCCGGCTCAAAACGGCGAAAAAGATCCCGTTTATCATCAAAATAGTGGCAATCTGCTCCAAATAGGAGAATTTTGAACAAATAGGAGCATTCTGCCCTTATTTTGGCATCCTCGCGCATTCTCCGGAACGTCGAGTGCCGCCCAGGTTTTCGGACGTGCTCTTAGCCGACCAGGCGAAAACCGACGGAGGCGAAATGGTGGTCGAAGGCAAAGGCCGTGGAGATCTTTTCGCGCCGCATGATCGCGAAGCTTGTAGCATCCACGGCAGAAAGCTTGTGTAAATCGTGACGCTCGAAGAATTTCCAAGATCGGGCGAGATCGGAGCGTGTGCATTCCAACAATTGATAGTGCGCTATCGATTCGAGCGAGCCCCGCCAGGCAAGAGCTACGTCCCGCCGAGCATTGCGTTCGAGAAAGGTGAACGTCTCGATCAGCACCGGAATCGAAGTCCGAAGTTTTGCTCCGATACCTTCGAGTTCCGACCACGCAGTCTTGGCTCGCTCGTGGAAAGGGTCGCGTGTGAGCACCAGTGCAATCCATGCGCCTGTGTCTACAAAGACAGCTTGACCACTTCGTAAGGACATCAGGGCTCGTCGTAAATCGTGTCGTGTTCTACTGAGGTGCGTCGGATCGGGCCTTCCCACAGGGCGACGGGCCCTTCTGCCCGCGGTCGTAGCCAGACCTGACGGATTGCTTCACGAATCAATTGCGCCACACTCTGTCCAGTGCGTTTGGCGGTCTCGTGGAGTGCCGCCAGATCCTCCTCCGTCAGGTAAACTTGCGTCTTGGTCATGGGTGTCATGTTTACCCATATAATGACACCCGTCAACTTCCGCAAGCCGAGAGGGAGCACCACTTCGCACCAGAATGGCCTTGAGGGGGGAGGGCTTCTGCCCTCAGGCCACGAAGATTTTCACTGGCCTCCTGGCTCTGAGCGAAAGTTCCGAGCCTTCTTGGCCGTCTTGTCAGCGGCTGAGGCGTTCGCGCCCGAAAGCGGTAAAATGCCGCTTGGCCGTCCTTCCGTAGAGGAACCATGTAGGTACATGCGGGATGGAAAAGGATTTTCGTCCATGACCCCTTCGCTCAAATCTCAACTCGATGACTCCGCATCCAGCACGGATGACCAGGAGGCTCCCGCGGCCTCTCGTCGGTTGCGTGAAATTCAGGAGCTCCGTCGCTCGGGGACTCGGGCGCCGATCCGGCTTTCCGGGGCGGATCTCAGCGGGGCGGAACTCTTTGGATCGGATCTCGCGGGCGCGGATCTTTCGGGGGCGAATCTGACGGGTGCTTTGTTGGCTGGAGCGCATCTTGCGGGAGCGAATCTTCAGAACGCGACCCTCGTGGGGGCGACTCTCGATGGGGCCGATCTCACGGACGCTGATTTGAGAGGGGCCGATCTAGCCGGCGCAAGGCTCGATGATGCGGTCCTCGTCAATGCGCGTCTGGAGGGAGCGTGTCTCTTTTCCATTCAGGGCGATCCCCTCTCCGTCACCGCAGCGCGCATGGATCGTGAGACCGTGGAGCGCTCGGAATGGAGCATGCGGGATGTAGCTCAGATGGTGGTGCGGGGCGCTGAGATCAACGAGCGTCAGGTGGCGCTTCCCAGCATCCTACCGATGACCCACCTGCCGAAGGAGCATGAGGGCGGGTATCAACCAGCCCCGTATCGCGCCTCCAAAGAAGCGGAGGCGCCGAGCAAGAATGCAGTACCAACCAAGAATGTACTGCCGAGCAAGAATGCGCTGTTTCCGGCGGCTCTTCCCTCGTCAGGTGAGTCCCCGCTGCCCCTTTCTTTGGCTCCTCATTCAGGTCCGTCGACGGATCGCGTCGCCATCCGCTTCACGGAGGACCCGCCTACGAGCATCCGTCTTGTGGGACCTGGAGCGGACGAGGCTTTCCTTCCTTCCATCCACGTGAGCCTACCACCTCCGAGCGCGCGCCCTTCGATCCTTCAGGCGCTCCGCAAAGCCGAGGTGCAGACACGGCTGAGTCAGGCGACGCAGCTGAGTCAGGCGACGCAGGAGACACTTTCCGTTCACCCTCACGATTTTGTCTCAGCGTTAGCGCCTGCTGCTTCGGATTTTCCGGGAGTGGGGGAGGAAGTGCTGGGGGTGACCGTCACTCAAGTGCTTACTCTTGGGACCGTTGCTCAGACCATGCGCGGCCTCTCGGATTCCGGTGAGCCCCGGATCGTGCGCATGTTCAACCCTCGCTCGGTGGGTGCGTCGCTTCAACTTCCGGCTTTTCAGCGTGGACTGCGAGCTTTGTGTCGGCTTCAGGGGACGAAAGAGGCAGGGCTCTCGCCTCTTGAACTCGTCTGTGTTGCGGTCGATCAAACGGCGTACGTGTGTCGCGATTATCCGGGGGAGAGTTTGGTGGAGCTGGTAGGAGCGGGGCTACCCCTCGATCGCGCTCTTGTCGTTCTTGCGGCGCTCGCTCGCGCCGTGAAGGCGCTCCACGACGTAGGTGTGATGACCCGGGCCGTGAAACCCGAGAACATTCTCGTGCAGGGCGCAAACCTCATCCTCGCTGAGCCGGACATGGTTCATTTGCCGACCTTGGCTCGGTTTAGTCCCGATGCGTTCGGGTATGGTCCGTATGCGGCGCCGGAGGAACTTCTCGGAGCTGGGACTCGGAGCCCGACCGCAGATATTTACTCGCTGGGGAAGATGATGGAGTTTCTCGTTTCCGGTCAGGCGCCCCCGTCGCCGCTCGTGGGAGCGCCGACGAGGCGTATCGACACCCCCCCCTTTCCCCAGGTACTGGCCGAGGTGCTTGCTAGAGCGACGGACCGCGATCCTCGCCGGCGTCATCAGACCGTCGAAGAGCTGCTTTCGGATCTAGAGCAGGTGCGCGCTCGGGGCGACGGCGCCGTCGTTCAAGGCCCGGTCGAGGTAGCCGCTCTCAGTCAGTTGAGAGTCGAGCCCCTTGCCAAGGGTCGTACGCGTGGGGGCTCGGATACGGATCGGGAGGCCGCACCGGACGGGAACTCAGAAAAACCGCCTCGTTTGCGTGACCGAGAAGGAAACGGCGCTGCGAGCGGGAGGGCAAAGCGAGTGTTTGCCGGCATCGGAATGACCCTCCTGCTTCTTGCAGGATCGGCCTATGCGTTCTTCAGTCTCTGAGTATTTTGAGGACGACGACCGATCGAGCGCTCTTAGAAAGAGCCGCTCGCTTGGAGCATTCCGCCCTGGTTGAGAGAGACCGGGAGGATTTCAAAGCCCGTTTTCGAAGCCGGCTTATCCATGACGAAAAGCACGACCGCAGTAGCCAAAGCAGCTGCACCCACTCCATATCCCACGTAAGACACCGCCCAGTTGCGCGCGGTGGAATTCTTCAAGCTTTCGTGAGTGCTGACGTCCTGAGCCGAGCAGGGAGCCGTTTCATCTTCACAGATCGCCTTGGAGGATTTCAAATCCTTGAGCGCTAGCGCGGTAAAGATCCCTCCTGTTGCCAGGCCGACCACCCCCACACCGCCGAGAATATAGGGCACGACGGATCTCTTGTGGCTGCTCTTGCCTGCCTCGGGCTCCTTCTGCTGATCCGGCTCCGCTTCGTCGGAAGCCGCCACAGTGGTCGCGGCCTCCGCCCCTTTGGTCAGCATCGGCACGCGGAAAGAGATGGTTTTCCCTTCGCCTTCGACCAGCACTCCCGCTTTTCGTGTGGTGTAGCCCGGCGCAGTTGCCTCCACGGTGATCAGCCCCGGGTCCATGGGAACGGGCACGCCCCACATGGTCTTTGGGAGCGCTTTGCCGGCACGACTCACGGTCAGCCCCTCGATGTCTGCGGCTTCAGGATCCACCTCGACGACGAACCGCGTGAGCTTGCTTTCTAGCCTCTGCACTTCGTCGCGCGAAAGCTGTTCGCGTTCTCCCTGACCAAGCTGGCGAGCCAGCGCTGCGGCTTCGCGATAAGTCGACCACGCCGAGGCGGTCTTCCCGTCGAGTTCGTAGCAGCGTCCTAGATTGAGGAGCGTACCCACTCCAGGGTCGAGGGCATGGCTGTCGCGGAACTTGGGACATGCTTCGGCGTACTTTTCTTCGTTCATCAGGGTGCGCGCGGCGTCGAAGAGAGCATCGGCTGCTGCCCGGTTGTCATCGCTCTGGGCGTGTGCCTCTCGGGGAGCGGAAAGGGCACACCCCGCGGCCGCGATGAGAGCGAGGCGTAGGCAGACGGAGCGGAGTGCGCGGACGAGCGACATAGCGAGGGCGACGGTAGCAGGTCGCCAGAATTTCGGGAAGCCGGCTCCAAACGAGAAAAAGCACTGCTCCTAGAAGCCGACTTTGCGCATGATGATGCGGGGGAGGTGACGAATCACGAACATCACGAGGGCCCAGGGGGTCGGTGCGTACGCGACGGGCGTACCCTTTTTGAGGGCGGAGACGACGATGCGGGCCACCTGATCGGGCTCCCCCGCGAAGGGAGGGGCCGGGAGTCCTTCGGTCATGGAGGTGCGTACGAAGCCTGGTTTGATGCACACCGTCCTCAGGCCTGCGCTCCGGTATTTGTGGTCGAGGCCCTCTAAGTAGGCGGAAAGGCCGGCCTTGCTGGCGCCATAGAGCACGACGGGTTTCCGACCACGCTCTCCGGCGACAGAGCTAAACGCACACAGGGTCCCGCCCCCTCGCGCGAGAAGGCGCGCCCGAGCGTGCTCACAAAAGAGAACGGTGTTCGCGAAATTGACCGTGAGCAGACGTCGAGTGAACGCGAGGTCATCTTCGAGGGCTGCCTGTGTGGCAAACAATCCGGCGGTCACGATGACCGTATCAAACGACGCGAGGGAGGAGTCGGCGGCATCGAGGGCCGGGGCAAAGGAGTCCGGATCTTCCAAGTCACAAGCGAAGAAACTCACGTCAGTCCGACCGCCGCTGCGTTCCTTCAGATCGGCGCAGCTCCTCTTTAGATCCTCCACGTTCCTTCCCAGCAGAAAGACTTCGTGCCCCTGTTCTACCAAAAGACGAGCAAGGGCGCGGCCCATGCCGCGTGTAGCTCCTAAGATGACCGCTTTCATTTCATGTATCTCCGAAAAGGCGCTGACTTTGAGCGCTCTTTAGCTTTTTTTCCGGGTCCCATTTTTCTCTCACCGCTTGAAAGGCCGGGAGCCTTGGTTCCATTTGCGCAAACTGTTCCGACGTGGAAAGTCCGTCCTTGGTGAGATAAATGCGGCCATCATATTCGTGCACGATGCCGTTGAGTCGGCTGATGATTTCCGGACTGTCGCGGCGGACGGGTAGGTCGAGAGCCAGCGACATGCCCGGTTTGGGAAAGGAGAGCAAGCCTTCGCCTTCGGGACCGCAATCCTTGACGACGCTCAAAAATGAGGCAGTCCCAAAGCGGGCGAGTTCATCCATCATGCGAGTGATTCCTGCGGCGCCCGCCTCGTAAGGAATGACCGATTGATGTTGAGTGACGCCCCGGCTTCCGTACAACCGGTTCCAGTGATGGATGCTGTCCAAGGGGTAAAAGAACTTGTCCGGGCCCACGAAACCGCGCTTCGTTTTCGGGAGGTGAGAGGCGTAGAGTAGCTGATTGAACACGCGCAGGGTGAAGCGGTTGAGGAGTCCGGAAGGCAGGGAAAACGGCATCGTGATGCTTGGGCGATTGCGCGGTAGGCCGGGCGGCGCTTCTCCAGGCTCCGCCCAGCGACCGACGAAAAGGATGCCACGGCCCATGGATCTTCCACGCGCGACTGTATCGACCCAGGCCACGGTCATCGGCCACTCGCGGCCCGCTTCTCTGATGCGAGTGAGCAGCTCGGAGAGATCCGAGATGCGGTAGCTTTCCGTATAGATCCAGGGACTGGGGATTTTTTCTAGTTTGAGGGAGACTTCGAGGATGTGACCTGTGAGTCCCATCCCTCCCAGTGTGGCAAAAAACAAGTCAGTGTTTTCTTCTCGGCTCGCGCGTACGATCTGTCCTCCGCCTGTGCGTAGAAGGAGGCTTGTGACGTGGCGCCCGATCGTACCGCTCACATGGTGATTCTTCCCGTGCACGTCCGACGCCACCATGCCACCCAGGGTCACGAACTTGGTGCCTGGGGTGACCGGCGTAAACCAGCCCCGGTGAAGGTAGAGCCGGTTCATCTCCGCCAGGCAGAGGCCTGCTTCAGCGCTGAGGATCCCCGTCTGTTCATCGAAACTCAGGATGCGATCGGCGAGGGAAGTGCCGAGAGCGCGGCCGTCTTTCACGGTCGGGACGGAGGCATCTCCATAAGAGCGTCCAAGTCCGCGCGAGAGCGCGTAGCGGGCGGAAGCGTCCCTGAGATCTTCGGACCGTTCCTCGACACCCGGGAGATAAACCCGGCCCCAGCCCGAAAGGCCCTTCTGTTGGTCTTGGCGAGCGCCCAAAATACCCATGGCTGCTCGTTTAGCCTGCTCCTCGGCGTCCGGCAGCCCCCGACCGCCCTTTTCCACGCGACCTCCACGGTTACCCAGGACCGCGGCTCTAAAAACCTGGCTGTCGGCCTGGGTCTCTGTCAGTCTCCGCCGCGATGAGCGCCGGCCTGACTACCGATTGTCTCCATCTCGTGGGCGCCCTTGGCACCAACAAGGTGATGGCCGGGGAACTTTCACGCCTGGCCAAACGGGCCTTTTCTGAAGAGCGCTCTCGACAGCTCTTGACCCATCCGCCGCGGAAAGCCGGACCTGGTGGGTTGCTCTATCCCTTCGCTCCGGATCTGGCCACACTCGCGGTCTTTTACCATCGCACCTCGGCCCGGGTGCTTTGGACGCTCTATGAATCGGAGGCGACTCGGCTCGATCCCCTGTACGAAGAACTCTTGCGGAAGATTGCCGAAGACGAGCGAGAATACATCAAGGACGAAGGGACATTTTCCGTATTGGCGTTCGGCGCGGGGCCTGTCGAAGCCGGTGAGCGTCAAGTAGTCGGCGTGGTGAAGAACGCGCTCATGGAAGGATCTGCCCGGCGCGGAGTGCGCCTCAAGCTCGACCCTCAGAACCCCACCTATACGTTTCACGTACGCGCGCTCGAAGACTTGTCTGGTAAGAAAACCTTGAGCGTTTCTCTGGATCTTGCCGGGCGCCCGATGCATCAGCGCGGGTACAGAACGCACTCGGGACCGGCGCCCTTACGGGAAGATCTGGCCGCGAACCTCGTCATGCTCACCCGTTTCAACCCCAAGAGCGATGTGTTGATCGATCCTTTGGCCGGCTCGGGCACCCTCGCCATCGAAGCCTCCCTCATGGCGGCCGGGAAGCCCGTGTGGATGTCGGGTCGGGAGCCCAGCGCTCGCTCGGTCCCGGCCTTGATGGATGCGACAAGAGGGAGAAAAACACCGCTCTTCGCTGATTCTGCCCCGAAGATGTTTGCCGCGGAGATCGACGAAGAGACCTATGGCGCTCTTGATCGGGCGATTGAGACTTCGGGCACGAGCGGACAGATCACGACGTTTCTTGGAGACTTTCGTGATTGGGATTTGCGGGCGCAGCTCGGGGAGCAGAAGACCGGGGTCATTCTTTCCAACCCTCCCTTTGGCGCGCGTCTCGAAGGAAGCGTGCACGAACTACGCGCACTTTACCGCGATCTGTCTGACTGGTGCGCGCAGTTTCGCGGCTTTCGCGCGGGCTTCATCGTGGGCGAGCCGGAGCCGGATCGCACCCTCCGCGAAGGACCCAGCATCGTGGGTCTGTTTCAGGACGCCTTTGGTGGACGTCCGCGCGTGAAGAAGCCGCTTCGGAACGGCCCACTTCACGCACAATTCTTGCTCTATGATCTTTAAAGTGGGTTAGGGAACCCCCTCGTCACCGCGAGCCTGCGGTTCATTTCAAACGCAGCACGGTTCCTCCCTCGCGTAGCTTGGGGCTGTTCTTGTAGGGTGCTCGCGACGGTTTTTGGGACGTGCTCTTGATTACGCGCAGCGGACGTCAGGGCTGGGCGGGAGCTGCTGGGCTGCTGTTTGGGGGAGAGGGAGCGATGGGCTGCGCGCCGGGGGGAGGTCCACCGGGTGTTCCTGGTCGTAAAACTTGAGGTCCGCCGGGGCCACCAGGGCCATGAGGTCCACCAGGGCCACCAGGGCCACCAGGTCCGCCAGGGCCATGACCAGCAGGGCCGCCCGGACGCTGCATGCCAGGTAAGGAACCTCGCGCTTCCATCGCTTTCAGCTGCTCGAGCACTTTGTCGTAGTTCGGCATCATGTCGGTACAGCGCTGAGCGGGGAAGGTCGGAGTCTGTGTCTTGACGAGACCGCAGGCCTGAGACTCGGCACCGAGCTCATCGCAAAGACGCTTCTCGAGCTCAGTGCAGGGCGCACGCGCTGCCTTCATCCGCTCCAAAGTGGCGGGGAGGCCGGTGGACGCGGTCTGACAGGCGGAGCCGGACAGGAGCGGGCTCGCTGTCTTGGCTTGCTGACAGTCGAAGGAGGCATCTCCCATCGCAGAACAAATGGAGGTTTCCCAGTCCTTGCACGGACCACGAGCGCCTTCACCGCTCCCTTCCACTGCGGCATCGGCCGCCTTCATTTTCTTTTCGACCTGCATCTGGTGTCCGAACCAACCGGCGGCGGCACCGACAGCGAGACCCAGGGCCACCATCAGGAGAGGAGCCGGACCCGAAGCGGACCGACTACGCTTGTCGTCGTCGCTCTCGTTGTCGTCGTCGTCGTCGTCGCTCTCGTCGTCGTCGTCGCGCTTGTCGTCATCGTCATCGCTTTCGTCGTCGTCGCTCTCGTCCGCCGGCGAGGACTCTTCGTCTTCCTTCGCTGAAGTCGCGTCGGATTCTTCCGCTTCCGAGCCTCCTTCTTCGGGGGTCTCGTCCTTAGGGTCCTTCGTTTCTTCGTCTGCGTCCCGGTCACTCATGGGCGGGGACCCTAGGGGGATTTATCCTTGGCGTCAGCCTACTTTTCAGAATCCGGCCAAGGGCGGGAAACTACGCAGGCATTGATGCCGCCGACCCCCATCGACAGCTTGCCGCCGGGGCCTGGTTCAATATCTCCGGGTGGGTCAAGGACCAGTGCCTGGCTCATCGAGGAGATCTGCTCGTGGAGCTCTTCCTTGGTCAGGGTGGTCTTGTGAAGCCTGCCGCGAGCGGTTCCGAGATGTTGAGCCGTCAGCTCCCACCCTCCTCCGACGCCCATCCCATGACCAAACGTGCCTTTGCGCGCCGTGACGACCGTATTTTTTCCCACGACAGCCTGAAGGTTGGCAAGCTCTTGGTAGTCGCCGGGCGTGGCGGTGGCGTGGAGATCCCAGGAGCGGATCTCGCTGGGGTCGACTCCGGCCATCTTCAAACCCTGGTTCATCGCCTCCCGAGGTCCTTCTTCCGACGGCGTGATGATGTGATCTGCATCCGAGGTCACGCCGACGCTGACCGGTTCGAGCCCCAGAGGACGGAAGCCCATTTTCTTACCGTATTCGAGATCACCGATGACCCAGATGCACGCGCCACCGGCCACATGTGTGCCCTTGAGCTGACTGAGCGGTTTGGACGGATCCCCGTCTGCCGAGAGTACCTTGGCGCTGTAGAAGGCTCCTACGGTGAGTTGATGAGGCGCGGGATCGGCAGAGCCGATCACGGCCAGTTTGGCGTCGCCCCGCGCGATGGCGGCCATCCCCATTTTGAGAGAGATCCCGAAGGTCGAGCAGGCAGCGATCGGCGCCATCGCCAGGCCCGTGATCTTCCCGAGCATGGAAATCTGTGATGCGGGAGTGTTCGGGATGTTCCAGAGGACGTTGGCGGAAACCTGACTCCAGGGCGGTGCGGGAGTTTTCCATTTCTCCCCGAGCGCGCTCAGTGCCCGCTGTTTGTCGCGCATCAGTTTCATCTTCCCCTTAGCGACGTCCCCTTGCACGCCGGGACTCTCGATCGCGCGCAGCTCCTCCAAGTACTCGGCCAGGCGCGAGGAGTTCTTGGCCCAGAAGGCGAACCATGCGTCTTCGGCGGTCTCGCGATCATCGACGTCGGAAACGGTTTCGGGGCTCGGAGGTGCGTCGGTCAGGACTTTTTTTCCGGACAGATGAGCAGAGAGAGCGTCGTTCCGCTCTGGGTGGCTCCAAAACCGGTTCCATTTTCTTTGAGCGCGGTGCAGCGTCACTGAAGTCTCATAGATCGTGGGATACGCGCCGAGCGCATTGCCCACATACACATGAGCCTTGGGTCCTAGCTCCTGGAGCGCCCGTTCGAGACCTGGGTTTTGGCCCAGGGCCTGAATGAAGGAGCCGATGGCAAAGAGCGTCGTGGCGTCCATCTTGTCCCGCAGCTGCTTGGCCTTGGCGGGAGGGAAGCGTTCGGCGAGCCAACCCTCGTAGTCTGCGAAATCAAACTTTGGTTTGCCGACGAGGAATGAATCTGGACCAAATCCGTCAAACCTCGAAAGCCAGCTTCCGCCCTCGTCGAGTTTCAGGGAAAATTCGTCGATGTTGGCGGCGCCCGGGGCAACCAAGCCCCAACCGTAGACGGCTGCTCGTGTCATATCTTTCTTAGGGGTCTCTACCTCTCTACCGGCAAAGAGGCGGGACGCACGTCGATTGTGCGACGCGGGCGACTTTATGAAGGGACACTCCGGAG
>CAYMQT010000006.1:0-62974 GCA_964392575.1 uncultured Polyangiaceae bacterium | reverse complement strand
AATCGAGTCCCGTGTTGGCGGGATGAGAAGTCTCGGCGACACCGAAGTCTGAGGGATTGTACATGTAGAGATTGTCGGGCGTGTTGGCGACAAGTAGTGAGGAAGCATGCCGTTCATGCATGAATGGCAAAGCCTCTCCCACGTACGCTGGGAGTGTAAGTATCACGTAGTTTTCATCCCAAAGTATAGAAAGAAGGGTTGCTCATCGGCGGTAACGATCTGTGGATCGGTCGCAGCGCGAGGGCGGCAGAAATCCCCATCGTGGCGCGAAACCCGGAGCATTTCCTACGGATCCCTGGGTTCGCAAAGGAATGGGCGAAGTTCCGATAGAAGGAGTCGGGAAGTCCACGCACGCGTTTTCAACGCACGTGAATGTCCGGCTCGGGCGGAGCTGCCATCCCCGCACCAATGTGAAAACCAGTGTGAGGCGGTTGGTTGTAGGAAGATTGCTGCCAGCTCACCTGCATCCGGTACGTCGGATCGTGCATCAACGTGTAGATGCGTCGGGCCGTCAGGAGGGTGGTGGTGTAAACGCGCAAGGCTGAGTTGTTGCTCTCACGCACTACCAGCTCCTCACGCCAATCGCCCAAAAGATCTGCGACCAGCGTCGGTGTGTTCTTCGTCCCGTTGTTGCCGGAGCAGCCACTGGCGCTCAGCAACGTGCCGCCGCCGTATTTGTAGATCGAGGCCCCATCCTGCAGCTCGCGCAGCTCATCAGAGTCCCAATAGATGAGGAAATTCTGCCGCTGGGGCTCGCTGCCCACGTTCGAACCGTTCTCACAAGACATCAGGTTGCTCGATGTTGCGCTCCAGAATTCCGCGCCGGGGCTCCCTGCGTACACGTCGTCTGCAACTCCGCGACCGTTGTCGCCGCCACCAGAAGCTTGAGCATAAATTGCGCAGGTGTTCCCATTGTGAACGCTGTAACCGCCGCTCCCTTCGTAGACGGTAAACACGGTAATTCCCTTGCCAACAACGAGTTCGCCCACGTGCTGCGCGTCGCCGTGTCCGCGCCCCGTCGCACAACGGAAGGTGCCATCGCTGCCAATCGTGAGAGCTCCGGTGTTGATCTCCTGCCCACCATCACCGTCCATGTCCGCAGCCATCGCTGAATGATCACCTTGGCCAGCAGCTGCACCATTTCCGGATTGATTGCTGTCGAAGATCCAGTTCGTCGTCAACTGCCCGTTCCTGTAGTGGAGCGCCGACATTGTGAGCCTCGTGTAATAACCGCGTTGTTGGATGATGCTGGGGCGCCCATTGTTCATGGTCCCGTCCGACGCCAATGCGACGCCTCCATTGAAGCGATCCACACGATTGCCGTAGGTGTCGCCCCAAGAGCCGACCGTGCCGCGCGGAACCGGATAGTTCACCGTGGCCAGCTCTGCACCGGTGAGCCCATCGAACACCGTAAGGTATTCGGGTCCCGAGAGGATGTATCCATTCCCATTTCTGTAGTCGGCGTTGTCATCGTCGCTCGCAGCGGGACCTTTGCTCAAATACGCTCCCGTGCCATCACGAGTCCCAGGAGCAGTCTTGACGGCTATCTCGGCGCGACCGTCCCCGTCAAAATCGTAAACCGACATCTGCGTGTAGTGAGCGCCCGACCGAATGTTCCTCCCGAGATCGATACGCCAGAGGGACGTTCCATCGAGCTTGAGTCCCTCGAGAATCGTGTTGTCGGTGACGCCCGACTGGGAGTTATCCTTGGCATTCGTGGGCTGCCACTTGAGCACGATTTCGTACTTTCCGTCTCCGTCCAGATCGGCGGGCGAAGCGTCGTTCGCCTCATAGTTGCTGATGGTATTGAGAGGGATGCGCAGATAGTTCTGCGCCCAAGGGGTTACCGCGCTCGATTGAGGGCACTCCTGGCCCCCGAGCACGGCACTCACCGAATACGACGCACCCGCAGCCGCGCCAGCATCCCAATAATTGGTGCTGTTTGTCACGTTCGCGAGGAACGCGCCGTTTCGATATAAATGATAACTGACTGAGCTTGGCTCGGCACGACTGTACTCGTAGCCCATCATGCGCCACCCGACGTAATTGCCGTTGCTTCCGCGCACTGCGACGAGGCCCCGATCCAGATCCTCCATCTGATAGTGGCCAGCGACCTCGACACCACACGAGAGCACCCCGCCATCTGACCCGCCAGAACCATTCCCGTCGCCTCCTCCGGTACCAACGACACCATTGCAATCGAAAGCGCTCAGCGCGCTCCCCGTCACCACGAGTCGATCAATATTCGCGAGCCCTGTGGCGCTCGTCGCTTGAAGCACGATGCGATTTTCTCCCACGCTCAGCGTCACATCCGCGGTGATAGTCAACCACGTCGTCCAGCTCCCCGTTTCGGCAAAGGCAAGCGTCGTTCCCACGGACTCTCCATTGACGAGGACGTCGCTCGGGCGATCTCCCGATAGGTTGGCGTACGTGAACACAAAGGAATAGGTCCCCGCCTGCCCCACGTCGAGCGCCCATTCGATGCTCGCGCCGAGGACATTGTCGGTGTTGAGGTAACCCACACCAGTAAAACCAGTGTTCGTCGATTCAACCACCCCGTCAACTTCGCATTGCCCAAGATCGCCCTCTTCGATCACCACTTCAGTCGAAAACGATCCACCGGTGCCGGTTTCTTGCGACCCACCACCGCTGCCGCTGGGACCTCCTCCTATGCCCGCCGTGACGTCACCCGTCGTGCAAACGCCAACTTCACAGACTTGCCCTGAAACACAAGCGCTCTCACACGCGCCGCAGTGAGTCGGGTTCGTTTGCAAATCGATGCATACGCCACCGCACTTGGAATATCCCAGCGAACATTGAGGAGCACCCTCGAAGGAATCATCGTTCGTTTCGCTTTCATCACCGGTAGCACATCCCAGCGGCAAGCCGCCTGAGACGAAGAACGCCGAAGCCAAAAACACGACATGCCAGAAATTTCGCATCATTCGAGCCGAACACTCTCTTTCGATCCCCTTGGTTGCGTGAGCGTCGATACGTCGGTCACCAAACGTGATTCTGGGCTGTATTTTCCGGCGCCACGCTCATTTTACACACGAGTACCAATCTCATGGGCAGGTCCCTTCACCTTCACCGCCACTTTGTGCGTGCTTTCTGCCGACGGTTCGGTCCGTTACGTCGATCTGCCTGGTGGTGCGGGTCAAACCACCGTCGGCGCAGAGGAAGAGGTCAGCCTCGTACGCTGGGATTTCGCCAGCGCTGCGCCAATACTGGTGCACGCGCTGTCGGTGAACGTCTTCTGGACCCTATGAGCGTCTTCAGCCGAAGTCGCCGGCGAGCTCGTTGAGGTACATCTCGAGGTTCGTGTACCCGACCTTGGACAATGTGGTCGCGTTTCCATCGGCAGGATCCGACGGATCGAGGCCATGCGCCGTTTCCCAGGCGTTCGGCATGCCGTCGTGATCCGTGTCCCAGTTGGCGGGGCGGGATTCCTCCGGGTAGCTCTCGAGGCCGCCGACGTCCGCCTCGTTGTCCGGGAGGCCGGGTAGCCCCGTTCTGCTTCCTTTGTATTTGTAGGTGCCGTTCCGTGTTTCTTCGATGACGCGCTTGTCGTGGTCGTCGAGGACCGGAACGTTGGCTCCGACGTCGTCGAGCACGTCTTCGTAGGCGACCCCCGCCGTTTGCGTGTTCACGTACGACTCGAAGAAGGGGGAATCGACGAAGATGTCCCAGTTCGCACCGCTCCGGTTGATGTACGTGATCTTTCGGCCGTCGTCCTGGTTCGACTCGTCGAAATGCCCAGGCATCACGTTGCCGTCGAAATAGTAGCTTTGGGTCCCGGGGAAGTTTTCGATTTGGGCGTTCAACGCCACGAAGATTTTGGATGCAGGACCGGGCTTGTAGTAGTTGTTCACGAAGTTGACCTCGTGCGCTCCACCATCGGTCGTGCGGCTCCTCCAGTTGTAAACCACGTTGTTCCGAATATCGAGGCGACCAGAAAATTCGACGGGATTCTTTCCGAGCCCACCGGCCAAGCTCCAGTTGCGGCCCGAGCAATGGGCGAGCAGATTGTGATGGAAGGTGCCTATGTCACCACCGATGCTGGCGGCGTAGCCGTGCTGAGTGCCGGCGGGATACTTCTGGTGCCCGGCGTCGTTCAAGGCTTCGCTGATGAGCGTGCGTTGTAGCGTGAAGTTGCTGGCGCCGCGCGAGCTGAAGGCCTCGTCGATCGTCCAACTGATGGAACAGTGGTCGTAGATGACGTTGTTCGCTTCCGCCCCGGTGATGCCCATGCCGTCCATCGTTTCGCCAGACGACGTGCCGACGCGAGTGCGGACGAACCGAAGGACGACGTCCGATCCTCCGATCAATCCGAAGGTCCAACCGTGGACCACCACACCCTTCGCTGGTGCCGTTTGCCCGGCAATCGTCAGGAGGTTGTTTTCCTTGCGGATCACCAACTTGGATTTCAGATTGATGACGCCCGAGACATTGAAGACGACCGTTCGTGCTCCGGTGGCTTCGACGGCAGCCCGAAGACTGCCAGGGCCGGAGTCGTTCAGGTTGGTCACTTCAATCACGCGCCCGCCGCGCCCGCCCTTGGAGTTGCGACCGTAGCCCTCGGCCGTCGGGAACGCTTTCAGATCCATGCCCTCGTTCCACTCACCCGAGCTCGTGGAGCCTCCCGTCCCGGTCCCCGTGTCTCCGCCCGTGCCAGTGCCGAATGCGTCGCCCGTGCAGGTGGCTTGGAGATCGAGATGCTTGACCGTGAAGGAGCAGGGATCTCCTCCGAACGCAGCGTTGGTGGCCTCCACCGAGCAGGAGCTCTGCCCGAGGCATGCGTCTTCGACGATCGACTTGGAGTCCGCTGCGAGGCACGCGCCCTCGGTAAAGCTGCCGCACTCACCGTCCCCGGTGCCGAAGCTCGCGAAGTCGATCGACGTGATGGTGGAGCCGGCAGGGCAGGTGAGCGTAGCGGACTCCTCTTCGGCGGCGGTTGCACAGATCGTCGTCGTGACGACGCTGCTGCTGCCGCCAGGTCCCGAGAGAGCCCCTCCGGCGCCAGGAGCTGCTCCGGTGCCCGCACCACCGGCGCCCGTGACGCCGCCCGTGACACCAGGGTTTACCGAGTCGGATTTGTCGGGTCCACCTCCCGAAGAGCAGGCGAACGCACCCGCCGAGCCGAGAGCGAGACAGAGTTTGATCAGGTGGCGGGGAGGAAGCTTGGCGGACTTCATGACAGCCAAGTTGCTCGGCCGCCCATGAACCCGTCAGAAATTTCATGCTCTGGTGAACAGTTCGCCCGGGGCGTTACGTCAGAAAGAGATCCCAAGGTACACCGAGTTCATGCCCTGCACAGAAAGCGGCGCCGAGCGCGCATCAGCAATGGCGACCACTGGCTGCGGCATGAGCCCCAAGGCCTCCATTTGAAATCCTACACTCACCGTCTCGCTCAGGTACACTTCAACAAAGGCCCCTCCTGCTACCGCAAAGGCCCACACATCGTTCGTCTGAGCGACGAGGGGAGGGGCGACATCACCCCGAGCCGAGACATGCATGGCCCCGAGCTCAAGCAGTGGACCCGCTTCCACGCGTGGTCCGGGAGCAGACTGAGCCAAGTTGAAGGCAACTTGGAAAAGAGCGAACTCTTGCCGAATGGAAGCCGAGTTATCGTCCACCCGATACTCTCCGCCGAACACTGGTCCCCCCAGATTGAGCCCAAGCATCAAGCGCGGATGCAGTCTGAAGTGTATCGACACGCTACCACCGAAGGAAACACCCAGATCTGGGTGGAAAAGCATGAGGGCACCCGCACCGATCTGAAAGCGTGAGAGCTCACGCGAAAAGCGCACCACCTCCCGAGGAGGCGGTCCCTTCTCAGCCCCCACGACATCTTCGGGCGAAACCTGTCCGGGACCAAGCTCAAGGAGACTCGCGCGGAGGAGATCCGCCGCGCGGATGGCGAGCAGAAGAGCGCCATCCTTGGCTTTGGAGATCTCGATTTTACGCGTCGTCGTCTTACCTGTGACGCGATCGACAATGCGTACCTCGGCGGTCATTCCGTCAGGCTTGCGCTGCAAAGCCACCGCCGCGAAGGCGCCGCGCTTTTGTGCTTCGCGTTCAAGCTCATCAGTGTCAATAGGCGCGCCCGAGCCTGAAAGGACTTGGACTTCGAACCCTTGCAGTTCGAGCTCGGCGCGCAGACGGCCAAACGCCTCGAAGAGCGCCTCATCGCCCGGAGGCGGACGAATCACCAGAATATCCAGGGCCAGGGCCGAGGGAGCCCACACGACGATCACGACCCAAAGAAGCAAAAGCTGCTGCCAGAATTTCATCTCAAGGTTGAGCGATCTTCTTGGCAGCTTCGGCGTGCACTCCTTCAGGATAGCGCTTCAAATACTCGCGCGCGATAGGAAATGCGGCCGCGCGTCCCTGCATCGACAGCACCACACGCATCCTACCAGCCAGCGCCTCACCCGCGTAAGCGCCTGCGGGAGATTCACCCAGGGCAGTGTCGTACCAAGTCTTCGCCGAAGCCATCTGTCCCTGCCCCTCAGCCAGACGTCCGAGAAGAAATGCCGCACGCGGTCCCGACGAACTTTGAAAACGCGAACGTAACGCCTTCAAGCTCTGTTCGGCGAGAGCATTCTTCCCGGTGTAGCGCGCCGCGTCGGCCAGGGCGTCCAGATCCGCTGCGCTACACGACGAAAGGCACGAAGATACGCCCCGTGCCTCTGCCGCCTCGACCACGTCGCGGAACTTTCCTTTAGAGACGAGCCCAGACCAAGCCACAGAAACCGATGTGCCCACGCTTTTGGGAGCCTCGACCGCTGCCGCTGAGTCTTCTTCGCTGGGTGTGGAATCGTTCGCAGCCCGGGCATCCGCTCCCGCCTCGACGCTCAGCTCGCTTGAGGTGCCACTCCCGAGGCGACTGACCTGCATAGTGCGTCTCTGCGCATCGCCCAAAAATCTCTGTCCCGCAAGCAAAGGCAAAGGTCCCGAACCATCGTAGCTCGCAATTTGAACGGAACCTTCGAAGAGATCCACATGCAACCGTTCCAACTCGGGATCCCAAGAAAGATCGAAGCGGGTTCCCGTCACCTGCACATCGAAAGGACCCGCTACAAAATTCCAAGCGCTGCTTGTCGTGTGGATCACGTGCACCGCGAGCCGTCCCTCTTCGAGAGATACACGGGCGCCGTTTGGTTTCGTCTCGACCACACGCAGACGCGCGCCTGGTTCGGCTCGCACGGACGTCGCATCAGTGAAGGTCAGCACAGCGGGAGCTGCAGTCACGGCTTGAATGTATCCACCGTCTTCGGTGGCGCCCGCAACTTCGTACGTGAGCGTAGAGGCGGGCCAGAAGAAATAGGCCAGAATAAAAGTCGCTGCGAGGGAAAGCGGAGCAACCCAATAAGCCACCGACGGCCGACGCTCTCGCAACGATTCCTGCTCGAAGCGCTCCAGAAACCGACCACGCGCCTTGGCGGCCTCGACCTCATCGAGAGCGCTCGCATGTCGCATGAGATCAGCCATCGGATCGGGAGTGGGTCGGGGATGAGTCATGTTCGTGAACCCTCGTATCGAGAAAGAAAAGCGGCCAGTGCGGGCTCACTCTTGGACGCCCCTTCAATGAAGTTACGTGCCGTCGTAAGCTCGCGACGCAGGGTAGACTCGGAAATGTCGAGGGCTTGCGCTACTTCCAGCATCTCAAGTCCCTGCACTTGGCGCAAAATGAACGCCATGCGCCGCCTATCGCTCAATCGAGAGAGAACCCGGTGTAGGGCGGCCACCGCTTCGCGGTGCTCGGAGTCAGCCGGTGCTGTCGGTTGTTCGGGAAGCTCCCCCGTAGAAGATAAACCCACGAGGCGTCGTACTTTACGGCGGCGGATCTCCTGGGCAGCCTGCCGCACCGCCATGGTCGCGAGGTAACCCCGCACGGCTGCTCCGTCCTGAATGCGTCCGGCGCCTCGAAGAAAAGCCAGGAAGACCTCTTGCACCAGATCCTCCACGGACTGGTCCGGGCCGAGAGCACCGTAGACGACACCCCGGACCAAGGAGGAGTAGCGATCCCAAATCGCCGCAAGCGCATCTCGATCTCCCCGAGCGGCTAAAATAACGAGACTCGCATCGCTCTGCTTCTCTAAAGGAAAGCGAGCAATGGCAGCGCCGGCAGGTATAGTGGAGTCTGATCGAGCTAACACACTAAGGAGAGAGTGGCCTTTGAGGCTTCGCACCCGTCAGGAAAATTCCATACGGCACAAACCCTCGATTCTCTGTTACTTTATCAGTCCCCGCACCTTTGCGTCCAAAGCAATCGGTCCAAAACCATCGAGAATCCTCCGCACACTTTCATGGCCCGTTTCCTCTCACCTTTGCGCGCAAGCGCATACATCGTCGTCGCCCTTTCGACTGCCACGGGGTTCATGCCAGGGTGCGTGGAGCACGTCCTTCAAACGGCCAACACCGAGACGGACTACGTCCTGGCAAGCGGCGGAAGCCTAGGACTCGGAGGCGCGAACGCAGCTCTGATCTCCTGCCACGAGACGACGACGAGCGACGAGATTTCCTTCGGATCTCTGCCAGGCCTGGACGACGACCTGAGCGACTCCCCTCTCGTCGCCCTCACCTACGGTGCCCTGGAGGGTCCAGGCCTGTACGTTGCGGCACGCGACGTGTTTCGAGTCTATCTGAACGGAGAACTCGTCCTGATGAGTGAAGAAGCGCGCACACCCAGCTTCGTTCCGCTCACGCTGCCCCCTGGTGACAACGTCCTCGCCGTAGCCGTCGCTGCCGAATCCGGTCCACCCGCGGCGTTGCTCCACCTTTCCGAACTCGCGGGTGAATACGGGAGCGATGGAAGTTGGCGCATGAGTGCAAGTCCCAGCGAGGGTTGGATGAACGTCGACTTCGACGACGGGAATTGGACGTCGGCCGTCGAGCTGGGAGATCGGGGGGAGGTGCCGGGATGCGATCCACAGGCCAACTTCCCGAACATGTCCAGTGCCCGCTGGATCGGCGCAAGCGCTTCGGCCAAAGGAACTCTCGCGCTGCGCCGCCATATCTCTATTGCGCCCGTCGGTTTCGGAGCCGAAACGACCGGTGGCTACGGCACAGCGCCCGTCGTCGTCACCACCTTCGCCGAACTCGAAACGGCTGTCGACAACGACGAACCCGCCGTCATCGTACTCCCCGAAGGTGTGTACGACTTCCGCACCGAGCCACGAGATCAAGAGGTGTGTCCCATCCCATGCGTCGGTGAGTCCGGAAAGGTTCAGCACCAAGTCCTGATCGATACAACCTGCGCAGAGCCCCTGGTCACCTTGACACGCAACGACCAAAAGCTGGGGTTGGGCTCGAATAAAACGATCCTCGGGGCGGGTCGGGGCGCTCTGCTACGTGGCCTGACGATGGACTTTCAGGAGAGCACGAACATCATCGTGCGCAACATCGCCCTCTTCGACGTCAACCCTCACCTCCTGGAGGCCGGCGACGCATTCAGCTTGAACCAGCCGAGCCGCGTCTGGATCGACCACGGGACGGTCAAATGGGTGAGCGACGGTTTCACTGATCTGCGCGCAGGGACCAGGGACATCACCGTGTCCTACATGCGCTACGACGGCGCAATGGAGGAGTTTTGCGGAAACCGGCACGGTCTGCCTTCGGAAGTGACGGACGCGACTCTCACGATGCACCACAGCCGCTTCGACAATGTGAGCACCCGTGCTCCCTTCGTAACGGGATCAAACGCCCGCGTGCACTTGTTCAACAACGTGTATTCGGGCGTGGGAGGTTGGGCGGTCGGTGCGCGCTGCTTGGCTCAGGTGCTTCTGGAAGGGAACACCTTCGAGGATGTGGACGCGGTGACCTACCGGAGCGAGTGCGACATGCCCCCTGACATGGGGCTCATTTTGGCTCCTTTAGCATCGAACCTCTACCGAGATGACAGCAACGTTCATTTGGGTGGCGACAGCAGTGAACCACACGACTCCGTGTTCGAACCAGCCTACGACTATCCGCTCCAAGCAGCATCGGAAGCGTGGCCCGTCGTCATCTCCCGGGCTGGGACCGGGGGGCCCTGGGCCTTGCCTCTCACACGCGACTGACGGGAAACTTTGCGCGGAAGCTCAGTTCCCCAAGGCAGGTCGGGGTCCAGCGCAATTCGTGAGCAGCATCTTCACCTCGCCTGCCGGATGAAGCGTGTAGTCGTAGTAGTCGGACGGATCGAAGAACGAGTAAGCAGAGCCGGAAGATTCCTGCTGTCCCGATGAGTTTGAGTAGATGTTGCCCACCGCCACGAGACTTCCCGTGTCGTAGTAGTGGGGGCTGGACACTTCTTCAAAAACGGAATTTTCGAGCACCATGTTGGTCCCTCCACGCGCGTAGTTTCCATAGGAATTAGTGCGCAAGAGCCAGTTGTTGTACAGATGAGCACGCAGCACATTGTCGGTGCTCGGGTTGCGGGTGCCCGTGTCGCGTAGGATGTTGTGGTGGATGGTCATCTCGGCGCTCACGTTTTCGGTCCACCCAATGCCAAAAGCCTTGTTGTGATCGCGCAGAATGCTCCATGAGACGGACAAGTTGGTCGTGTCCTTGCGACTGTCGATGAGTCCGTCACCCCCGTGATGCAGATCGACGTGATCGATCCATACGTGGTGCGCCGCATCCATTTGAATACCGTCGAAGTCCTGGGTCTTTCCGTCCCAATCCCCTTCGACGAACGTGTCACCGATGGTGAGATTGCGTAAGATTACGTTGTGCGTGCCCGTTCCGAGGAAAAATCCTCCCTGGAAGATCTCACCAGTTTCACCAACGCCAATGATGGTCTTGTCCGAAGCGACCTCGATCTCCTTCCCTTTGGGTGAAATCGTAATTTTCCCTTGGACTCGAATGACGTACGGCTCGTCCGCACCCGCGTAGTCCTCAAGCTCACTCTGATTCGTAACCGTAACCACCTCACCGCCGAGGCCTCCGGTCGTTCCATTCTGACCGAGGGCGCTGAGGGTTGAGAAGCCTTCTTGCGTGATCGGACAGCCGTCCGGGTCGATCCTGTCGTTTGATCCCCCGCTGCCATCCGCACCCCCCGAAGCGCTCGAACCACCTGCGGTCTCAGAGCCCCCGACGTTCGTATTTGCATCCGCCCTTGAACCACCCACACCTGGTTGAACTGCTCCGCCAACACCACCTCCTCCCGTAGCCGTCGACGCTGCATCGCCTAACCCACCGCCCGAAGAAGCTTCGACGTCACTAGCGTCGTCCCTTTCCCCGGAGTCCACCGGACCACAAGCGGCGGACCAAGTGACAAGAATAGTGGAGCAGACGAGAAACGATGGATGGCGGAGGGAGAATCGAGTCATGGGTTCCTGAACGCTCAGTGGCTCGCCTCTCCCAAAACCTGTCAACCATTTGAGGCCCCCAGGAGGCGTAAGAAACTAAAACGTTTTAGTTAAATACGACCCTATTCACTTTTCTGACAGCTGACGACCGGCTGGCGCAACCCTGACCGCATGCCTTGCTCCGTTCGTGCACTCCCTTCTCTCTTTCTCCTGGTGGCAGTCTCGGCCTGCGTAACGAGTGTCCCCTCGGGTTCCGGTGATGACGAGGGGGTCGGCAGTGGCTCTCCAAATGCGGGAGTGGGTGGGACGACGAGTGGGGCAGAGGGCAACACGACGAGCGGGGGAGCCGCCTCGGGCTCCGTCTCAGGCGTAGGCGGGGACGGCTTCGTCTCGGGCTCAGGCGGCGCGCCTCCTGTCGATTGTAGCGAACTCCCAAACGCGGGGTACGCGCTCTGCTCTGCGACGAACGACACGTGCAGCGCCGTTTTCAGCGATTCTGCGGGCTGCACGGCCGTGTGCGCAACCGCCGGCCTCGCGTGTGAGACCGCGTACGAAAATGTCGATGGAGTGTGCGCTGCGAACATGGATTTGCCGGCTCTCCCTTGCGATTCGGGGCATCAGTCGGACTTCTGTCTGTGTGGGCGTGGGGCTTCCGCGCCGGGAAGTGGCGGAGCCGGATCGGGCGGCACACCTGGCACAGGGGGCCAAACGTCCGAAAGCGAAGACGACTGCAACACGCGCACGGATCTCCCCTTCATCGAGGTGAACAAGAATGGTTCGGGAGACTTTTCCACCGTCCAAGCGGCTATCGACAGTTTACCTGGCTCGAATTCGACGCTTACGGTTCTGCGCATCGCACCCGGCAAATACTACGAGAAGCTCACCGTCGACATACCGAACATCATCTTGTGCGGCGAGCTCGGACAGGAAGAAAACACCGTTCTCACCTACAGCGACGGCTCGGATGCGTCGAACGGAAACGGCGGCACGCTCGGCACCTCCGGGAGTGCGAGCGTGAATTTGTCCGCGCATGACGTCTCGGTCGAAAACATCACCTTCGAAAATACACGCGGCGTGGGCGCACAGGCCGTTGCTTTACTGGTCTCGGGCGCGCGAGTTCAGTTCAAAAATAGTCGTTTTCTCGGACATCAAGACACCTTGTACGTGAAGGAAGGCAGCCAATACTTCAAGAATTGTCACATCGAGGGAACGGTCGATTTCATCTTCGGCGGAGCAACGGCCGTCTTCGACGAGTGCACGATCCACAATGTGGGCGGCGGCACCGCCGTCACGGCGCCGAGCACCGAAGAAGGAGTTGCTTTCGGTATCGTCTTTCTCGGAGGTAAACTCACCGCAACGCCCAGCGTAAGCTCGGGCAGCGTCAACCTGGGTCGCAACTGGCGCCCCTACGGTTCGACGACGTACATTGAGACAGAACTCGGAAGTCACATTACGGCCGTGGGCTGGACGAAGATGGGTGAAAACATCCTCACAACGGCTCGCTTCTCCGAATATCAATCGAAGGGCCCCGGCGCGAATCCGGGCGCGCGAGCCTCCGAATCAAAGCAACTAAGCGCCGTCGAAGCGGCGGCGTTCAACGTCGATGACCTCTTCGGATCGTGGGATCCGAGCTACGCTGAGTGATCTATTCAATGTGAGCACGCTCGGAGCGCCGCCGCGCTTGCTTCGGTGTGAGCCCGACGCTCTAGGGCGCAGCTCCCACAATCTTCACGCTGTAATCGAGTCCCGTGTTGGCGGGATGAGAAGTCTCGGCGACACCGAAGTCTGAGGGGTTGTACATGTAGAGATTGTCGGGCGTGTTGGCGACAACGAGGCTGACCTCTTCCTCTGCGCCGACGGTGGTTTGACCCGCACCACCAGGCAGATCGACGTAACGGACCGAACCGTCGGTAGAAAGCACGCACAAAGTGGCGGTGAAATTGCTCTCTTCGAGACCGTTTCCGAGATTCGTCACCTCCACGCTCACGGTCCCGCTTCCTGTGACCGAGAGGGGGATGATGTTCGCTCCGGCGTAGCGCGGCCTGCGGGCGCTCTTGACCTGGTAGGTGTCGGTGCCCGTTTCATCGAGGATGTCGAAATTGACTGAATTTCGTCCGTTGAAGAACCTCTCCTGCGCCTCCGGGGACTCAATATCGACGTAGGCCATACGCGCCCAATACCGCCCCAAGATCGTCTGCACGGACACAGGAGCCGAAAGGCGTTCGAGCACGTGGAGCGGCGTTTCATTGTTCCCCAGATGATTGCGGAAGAGCTCGGGCACGATCATCTTACCCAGGCCCGCGTAGTTGTCCGGATTGTTCGTCAGATAGGTGAAGAAGGGCCATGCCTCGTATTGATTGGAGTTGTTGCACATCGTCAGGTGAGAATTCCCGATCACCGCATTCAGGTTGATGATCGAACCACCCCCCGAAATTCCGTACGCTGTACGGGCGTCTTCACAGTAAGGGGAATTGCGGAAACTTTCGGCGACGAAGTTGGCGATAGACTCCCACCAAAGGCCGGTATTCCCCTGATTCACCCAGCCGTACTCCGTGAGCGTGAGCGCGTGGCCAAACTCATGCACCACCACATGCATCGAACCGATGGAGTTCGGGTGCACCTCCAGGTACGCAAGACCCTCCCCGCCGTCGTATCCCATGAATCCTCCGGCATCGATCTGATTTACGTAGATGTTCATCTTGTTGTAGGGCCCGTCGTCGGAATAATGAGAAAGTCCGGGCGAACGCCAGCACCAGTCGCGCACGAAACATTCATGGGCGGCCTCCATGAAATGGAGTGTGTCGGAGAGGTTGTTGGCTCCAAAGATCGCAAAGTGAGCGGACGTTTCTGGGTCCTCTCCTCCTCCCCCGGGCTCTTGATTGAGCACGTAGTCGTCAGGATCGTCCACATCGCACACGGGATCGGGCATCGGCCCGGGGCCTTGGCCCCCAGTCCCGCTCGCTGCCCCGGTACCCCCGCCTGTTCCTAGGCTTCCGGCTCCACCTGTAGCCATCGAGCCGCCCGAGCCAACCGCACCCCCCGTGGACCCGTCTCCGTCCCCAGACGGATCTTCACAGGACGGCTCAGCAGGATCGCACGGTTCTTGTCCCGTCCCGTCGGCATCCCCTTCCGCGCCTCCACAGCCAAAGAGGACGAGCCCTGCCGCCGCCATGGCGACGGCCCAGCCGACCCTCTTCTCACAAGCAACCCAGCGCTCTGCCACCGAAAACCCGCCTTTCCTTGCGACCGTAGTCCAAGGAAAGCCACCCACTTGTGGAGATCCGGGACAGAGCCGATCAACGGCTTCGTCGCCCCGGATCCAGACTTTCATTCAGAAAAGTGTGGAAAATACGTCTACTCGGCTGAACGAGGGAGGAGCGCTGAACTCGGCTGAAGAGCCGAACCAGGATCGAGCACCGAACCCGGATGGAGAGCGGCCGAAAGCTCGTGTTCATCGGTCCCGAGGAGGTCAGAAAGTTCCTTTTCCCCGCGGTCGACGAGCGCCTTCTTGCTGCTCCTCCGGCCCATGAAATCCCTCACATCATCGACGAGGCTGTGGATGACCGGAACGGCGAGGAGGGTCAAGAGCAGGGACAAAGTCTGCCCTCCCACGACGATGCTGGCCGTCGCCTTGTTGAACCCGGAACCGATCCCCGAAGAGAAGAGCAGCGGAGCCATCCCGGCCACGAAAGCGATCGTGGTCATGAGGATGGGACGGAGACGATCCTTGTTTGCCTCCATGAGCGAATCGAAGTGATTGCGCCCGAGCCTGCGCAAATGATTGGTGTGATCCACTTGCAAGATGCCGTTCTTCTTCACCACACCGAAGAGCACGAGGAGACCCAGCATGGAAAACATGTTGATGCTCTGGTTGAAGATCCAAAGACTCATGAAGGCGAAGGGCACCGTGAGCGGCAGGGACGCTAAAATAATGCCCGGGTAGAGCCAGGACTCGAACTGCGCCGCCAAAATCAAGTACATGAAAATAAATGCCATGCCGACGGCCAGCAAAAACCCTGCGCCGGTCTCGGCCTGCGATTTTGAGGGGCCTGTAGGCTCGATGCGATAAGCCTGAGGCAGATTCAGCTTCTTGAACTCTGCTTGCATGATCTCGCTCACAGCGTTGTCGCCGTACCCCGGGCCAGGGTTGGCGAGGAGAGTGATCTGCCGCTGGCGAGCATAGCGGTTGACCCTCGAAGGCCCCATGCCCTCTTTCCACTCCACAACCGAACTGAGCGGGACGCTCCCGTACTTGGACGAGGGTACGCTCATCAAAGAAAGGGAATTGGCGTCGGTCCGGTAGCGCTCGTCGGCGCGAATCCGGATCTCGTACTCTTCTCCCTGCTCGGGATAGGTCGAGGCCTTGAGCCCGGCCACCAGCATCTGCAAGGAAGTGGCCACGTCGCTCACGCGCACTCCGAGATCGGCGGCGCGGTCGCGGTTGATACTGACTTGCACTTCAGGGCGCCCCGGAATGTTCGTGCTGTCGACGTCCACGGCCGCCCCACTCTTCCTGAGAACGGGAAGGATCGTGTCGGCGCTCGCCGCCAGTACCTGAAAATCCGGTCCGGAGATGATGTACTGAACCCTCTGTGTGTTTCCGCCGATGGAAAGATCAGGCACCTCGGAAACGTTGATGCGTAGGTTATCCGGCATGTTCGGAATGATCTTTTTCCGTGCCATGTCCATGAGCGTAAACTGATCGAGCTTGCGCTGACCCGGATCCGTTAGATCGACGTAAAGCTGCGCGTAGTTGCGCGACTTCTGCTCATCTTCGCCCACCGTGGTGAGGATATGGGTCACCGAGGGCAGCGTGCGTGCGATAGCTCCCGCCCGATCAGCGATGAGAAGCGTCTCCTCGGCGCTCGTCCCTTCCGGCGCCCGGATGGTGACCTGAAACTTGGCTTTGTCATCGAGAGGCAAGAAGGAAGCGGGCAGGCTCTGCGCAATCGGGACGCACGATCCGAGGCTGGCCGCACAGGCCAACATGACCACCCAGCGTCGCCCGAGGGAAAACCTCAAGAGACTCAGATAGGCCCTTTCGATCGGCCTGTAGAAGAAATCGACGAGCTTGTTTAGCGCATTTTTCTGTTCGTGACCGGAAAGCATGCGCGCGGACATCATCGGCGTCAGCGAGAAACTGACCAGCAGCGACACCCCGATGGAAAAAGCCATCGTGTAGCCGAAGCTTTGCAAGAATCGGCCAGGAATTCCGCCGATGAAGGCGACGGGAATGAACACCGCCATCAGCGAAAGGCTCGTAGCCAAAACGGCGAAACCGATTTCCTTCGTGGCCAGAACGGCGGCCGGAAACGGCTTCATCTTCTTCTCTTCGATGAAGCGGATGATGTTCTCCAAAACGACAATGGCATCGTCAATGACAATCCCCACAGCAAGAGCCAGCGCCAGAAGGGTGATGTTGTTCAAGGTGTAACCCTGAAACCACATCAGCGCGAAAGTGCCGATCACTGAGATGGGAATGGAGACGGCAGCGATCAACGTGCTGCGCACGTTGCCGAGAAAGAGCAAAACCACGCCTGCGGCCAAGAGAGCCCCGAGAATCAAATGCTCGATCACGGAATTGACGCTGGTGCGGATGGTCTGAGAGTTGTCTCGGACGACGGACAGATCGACATTTTCGGGTAGGGTTTGCTTGATGCTCTGTACCCGGGAAAGAATCCTGTCGACCACTTCGATGGTGTTGGTTCCGGACTGCTTCACCACGGAAAGCACGACAGCTTCATCGCCGTCATAGCGAGCCAAACTTTCGACCGCCTCCTCACCGTCGAAAATGCGCGCGACATCGCTCAAACGCACGATGCGACCGTCCTCAGACTTCACCGCCAAATCACCAATGGCATCGACCGACTGCACGCGCCCAGCGATGCGCAGCGTGAGGCTCTGAGGGCCCGTCTCCAGATTTCCGCCCGGCGTCATCAAGTTCTGAGACTGGAGCGTGTTCATCACGTCGATGGCCGTGAGATCCGCGGCACGGAGCTTGAGCGGATCCATGAACACATGGATCTGTCGCTCACGCCCCCCGATGAGAGTGACCTTTCCCACGCCTGAAATCGATTCCAGTTGCCGCTTCACCTTCTTGTCCGCGGCTTCGGTGAGATCTCGAACACCGACGCCCCTCCCTCGAACCGCCAAGTACAGGACGGGAACCGCTCCGGGCTCTACTTTGGTAATGATGGGCTGTTCGATGCCGCTCGGAAGTTCTCCGAGGACCGTGTTGACCTTGTCGCGCACCTCTTGCGCCGCCACGTCCAGCTCCTTGTCGAGCACAAACTGAACGATGACCTGAGAGACGCCTTCACTGGAGGACGATTGCAGCGAGTCGATGCCAGAAATTTGGTTGACGGCTCCTTCAATCTTGTCGGTGAGATCCGTCTCCACCTCTTCCGGGGCCGCGCCCGGCAGGATCGTGGTGATCACCACGACCGGGATGTCGATGTTGGGAAACTGATCGATACCGAGACGTTTGTACCCGAGCGACCCCAGAACCAGAATCACCAGCATCAGCACGGACGCAAGGACCGGCCGCTGAACACAGATGCGTGCAAGCCACTGCATTATTTGACCTTCTGTCCGTTCTTGAGTGAAGACTCATACGTGGTGACGACCTTCTCACCGAGAGTGAGACCCGCCCGCACCGCCGTACGAGCACCCACGGCTGGACCCGTTTGAACGACGCGCTGGACGAGCATTCCGTCCTCGACGACGAGCACGTTCTGCTTGCCATTTTCCGAAAACACCGCCGTCGTCGGCACGGACGGTACTTCATCTTCCCCTGTGGTCAGTTCAACGTCACAAAACATACCAGGCAGAAGTTTCTGCTCTGGGTTTTCCACCGCCGCTTCCACGACGATGTCACGAGTCGCGCGCACGGCCCCAGAAACATGGGAGACCTTGCCCGTAAAAACCGTGTCTCCATAGGCGGCCACTTTCAGTTGCACCAAAGCTCCCACCTTCACGTCAGGAAAGTTTTTCTCCGGCACGCTGAAGATGAGCCGCAAATGGTCGACGACCGCAAGGGAGACGACCGTAGAGGACGCCTGCACGTATTCGCCGACCTCGACGTGGCGCTCGGTCACGACTCCAGTGAAAGGAGAACGGATGATGCCATCGCCCACATTCTTGGCGGCGATACTTTGACGGGCCCTCGCCGCCTCCACGCTGAGCGGAGCCGTGCGGCACTTGGCCGTGACTTGATCATACTCGAGTTCACTCACGGCTCCGCTCTTCTTGAGCTTCTCGTAGCGCTCGCACTCGCTCTTGCTGATTTCCTGCTGCGTCTCGCTCGTCGCCACACTGACGCGCGCTTCCGCCAAGGCGAGCTGAGCAGATTTTACATCCACCTGCGCCAGAAGATCGCCCTGCTTCACATGCTGACCGCGTTCCACCTCGGTCTTGATGACCTTGCCTGCAACGTTGGCCGCCAGATCCGTTTCTTGCGCTCCTCGCAGAGATCCGGTGAGACGCAGGAGGCGCGGAGTCAAAAGTGTGGTGACCTCGGAAGAAGCGACCGAGACCGCCTCCTCCTTGGCGACCTCGTTTGTCGCTTCGGCCTCAGGCCCTTGCTCGCACGCAAAGAGAAAAAGCGCACTCAAAAGCAGGGGCATGAGGGCCACCGGGCCACTCTGCCCAAAGCGAGCGGAGAAAAGAGATCGAGGAGAAGGCTTACGAATCATGCGTGACGGGTCCATGAGGGATTTCGGGGGAAGGGAGAAAAAGCGAACTTTGAAAAAAACTGTTAAGAAAAACGCTTTAGCGGCGCGGATGACTACGGAGTCGAGCCCTCGGGATCCTTCGTTGAATCCTCGGTGTCTCGATCCTCCGCCTGAGGCAGAGGAGGATTCTGTTCAAGAACCAGATCCGCCTCTCTCGACTGCGGCACCTCCGCAGGCTGACCCGCGGAAACACGAAGCAAGACGCGGGCGAGGGCCAAGTCGGCATCGGACTTGATGCGAGCAGCCTGCGCCTGAAATGCTTCGCGCTGACTCTGGGTCACATCCAGCTGCGTCAGAGAGCCGGCCTGGTAGCGCTCCATCGAAAGCAGTGCCGCTTTCTTCGAAGCCTGCGCCTCGGAGCGGGCCGATTCGCTCCTGGCAATGCTCGCTTCCACGCGGTGGTAAGCGTCAAAGATATTGTCCTCGACGCCCCGTCGCGTGCGCTCGGCGCGAATCTTCTGCACGTCGGCGGCCGCCACTTGAGCCTGCGCCGTAGAATAGGTGCCGTAATCGAGGTTCCAGGATAAAACGCCTTGGATCGCATAAGAAGCGGCCTGACCGACAAAGCCCGTCGCGTTGGAGATACGCTCGGTGGCGTTCGCGGACAGGGTCGGTAAAAGCGCATACGCAGAAGCTCGCTTGGCTGAGCGGGCCGCCTTGGTCAGCTCCTTTTGAACACGATCCGCGGGCGTGTCCTGCGCAGACATCCATTGCTCGAGCGGCGCTTCATGGCGAAGATCATCGACGGGATAAGCCTCCGGCGGGGTAGGCGTGAGGCCCGTGAGCGTCTCCAGGTTCCGGGAGGCGTTGATCCCGATCAAACGAGCGTCCACCAGATCTCTCTTGGCGCGCTCGACATTGGCGCGGGCCTGCTCCTGTTCAAGCTCAGTCGCCGCGCCCAAAGAGGCGCGATTGGCCACGAAATCAAAGTTCTGTTGCGCCAGGGCGAGACTGCCTTCGGCCGCATGAACGAGCGCGGCAGCTCCGACGTACGTGTAGTACGCCTGAGCCACGGCGCGATCGAGATCCGTATAGACCACGTCCCTCTGCGCTTCAGACGCCTTGGCGAAGTGTTTGGCCTGCTGAAAGCGCGCGTGCTGAGAAGCGTCGATCAACGGGACGTTCACCTGAAAGGTGGCGTCGAACTGATTCTGGGGCGTAATGGTGATGGCGTCGGTCTGACCAGGAAACGTGCCAGGAGGCAGCTCCGCGCCGTACTGGTTGTGCGTGACGGTCCCCCGCGCCGCGAATGAAGGAAGAAGACGACCGAGGGCAGCCTGAGCCTCCCAGTCCCTTTGCCGGATCGTGGCGGCTTGTTCGCGCGCATCGAATCCATTTGCGCGCGCACCTTCCAGGAAAGTCCCGAGCGGCTCGGTGGCACTTACCGGGGAGGCGAACAGAACCTGGGTGGACAGAACGGCCAAGCCGAAAAGACGGCCCCCCTGCCTGATTAACGAGTCTCGGCTCAATAAATAAAGTAGCTTCATAGGACTTTGGTGAAGGGAAAGGGGGCGCCTCAGTCGAGACGACGCGAATAAGGCGAGCTTTTGTTTTCCGCCCGGAACTCGATGCCACGCAGAAGGAGATCCACATGACCGCGGATGAACACTCTCTCGGACATGACCTCGATTCCGTGCTCTTCGGAGAACATGCGTGACATGCAGTAGTGATGAACAGCGCCTAAAAACGTCCGCGCGACGATCTCCGCGTCCATCGGGCGCATGCGCCCTGCGGTCATGTGCGACTGAAAATAGGCCGTGAGTTGATCGATGAACTCCTTGAACTTCAAAGCGTTGGGTCCGTTGCAGTCATCCTCGGGAGTCGGGTTCGACCAAGACATCATGAGCAGAGGAAGCGCCACGCGAGCGACGTCGATGAGCCGCTGCGCCAAGCGATGAAGGGCGTCCTCGAGATCCTCTTCTTTGAGCGATCTCAGAGCTTCCATCAAGAGATCAGGGATCGCATTTTCACTCAGCTCCATCGCTTCACGAAACAGGCCCTGCTTGCTCTTGAAGCGGTAGAAGATGCTGCCTTCGGAGACACCCGCCCGCTCGGCCACTTCCAAAGTGGTCGCGCCGATCCCCCGAGCCAAAAAAACCTCACGCGCCACCTTGAGAATGTGGGCGGGATCGATCTTGGGTGGGCGCCCTCTGCGGGGCTTGGCTGCGGGTCTGATGCTCATCGAGACTCCCGTCAGCTGCCTTGAACAGCCACGGGCCGCTATCTTGAGTCCAGCCTCAATAAAGTCAAGGCGCAGCAACGAGAAAATGGCAGGGCACATACCTGACCCCGCTCTCTCGCCTGCATTCCAGGGCTCACCTGCTCAGTATTGATTTAGACTTTCATTATCTTTAATAAGGATCTGCGGGAAGAGCCCGCCCCCTTCGGAGCAAGAAAAAGATGTGCAATCAGAGAATACTAGCGTCCGCTGGACCTTTCCAAATCCAAGCCTGTGATGACTGTGGGGGCATTTCAGTCCACCTCGGACCCATGACCGTCCGCCTCGATCCCAATGCCCTTCGAACCCTGCACCAGGTGACGAGCGACGCGGTTCGGCATCTTTCCGACGAAGCCCCCGTCCGCCCGGCGGAAACCGTCCTCGCTCACGGCGCCAATTAACGCGCCAGCTCAAAATCTATTCTGAGCTGTGGGCCAAAGCGGCTGACAAGCTCAGGGCCACCGCACGCGCGTCAAAGAATGTCCGCGCTTCGTTGAACAGATGAGCAGCTTCGGGCACTCTGAGCGTGCCCCATGAACGGACCCACCTTCTCCCTCGATCGTCTCGACGCCGTCGCATGGCTCCAAGAGCTCGGGTCCGGATCCGTGGACCTGGTGATCACGGATCCTCCTTACGAATCCCTGGAGAAGCACCGCGCCATCGGAACGACCACACGTCTGAAGAAGAGCAAGGCTTCGAGCAACGTCTGGTTCGACGTGTTCCCCAATGATCGCTTCTCGGAGCTTTTCTCCGAGATTGAGCGAGTCTTGAAGAAGAACGGTCACTTCTATTTGTTCTGTGATCAGGAGACGATGTTTGTGGCCAAACCGCTCGCGGAGCAGGCCGGTTTCAAGTTCTGGAAACCTTTGATCTGGGACAAGATGAAAATCGGCATGGGGTATCACTACCGTGCTCGCTATGAGTTCGTGCTCTTCTTCGAAAAGGGCAAGCGCAAGCTGAAGAACCTCGGCATTCCCGACGTCATCCAGGAGCCGCGCGTCTTCCGCGGTTACCCCACGGAAAAACCCGTAGGGGTCGCTTCAATCCTCATCAGCCAAAGCAGCGAAGAAGGTGATCTCATCATCGATCCTTTCTGCGGCTCCGGCTCCACCGGAGTCGCGGCGCTCGCTCTCGGCCGAAACTTCTGGGGCAACGACATTTCACCGGAAGCGCTCAACCTCGCTTCGAAGCGTCTGCTCGAAGCCGGAGGAAGGCCCGCTTCGCGTCCAGAAACAAGGCCCGTTTCGCTGTTTGACACCGTCCGTGCATCACCCGAGCGCGGCCTCCAAGGGGCGCGATGACGGGCAAAGAGTACGCGGACTTGATCGCCGCCTACCTCAGCAAAAATTACGGCGCTTCGGGCCTGTGCGTCTACCGAGAGGTCTCTCTCGGCAAGAGCATCATCGGCAAGAACCGAAAGATCGACATCCTCGCCGTACACAAGAGCTCGTCGCGCGCCCTCGGCATCGAATGCAAATATCAAGGGGTCTCTGGAACTGCGGACGAAAAGATCCCGTACACGCTCGATGATCTGGAAGCGATGCACGTCCCGGCCTTCGTTGCCTACGCTGGCGCTGGTTTTTCTGTCGGGGTCGTGCACATGCTGGAAAGCCACAAACTCGCCGCCTATTGCTTACCCGATCCTTCCTTGACGCCTGGAAAAGAGACGGTGGAACTGGATCATGTGGTGGCGATGACCTTCGGCTGGTGGGAACGAGTGCTCGCCGACAAGGAACCGTTCCGCCTCCCGGACAGCGAGTAACGCCCTATTTCCGCGTCTCTGCTTCATGGAGCGCTCTCGTGACCACACCTAAGAGGCGTTCCCCCCCGGCGTGAGACAAGTGATCGTCATCGATATAGAGCCGAACGTCCTTGTCCCAGCCTGGGCAGCGTTTCTTTTCACAGACCGCGTCTCTCGGATCGAGCAACAGGACGTCATCAGGAAACCGAGCAGCGGTTTCAAGGAGTCGCTTCAGCGACTTTTCGTAGTGATTCCTTGAGACAGACATGTTCGGCTTTGGGTCCTCTCCAGGAGGTCGGGGCATGACCGGGGTCGGCAGCGCCCAGATGATCGGAAGGTCGTGCGCGCTCGTGAGATACACAAGTGTCTTTTCGAGATTGAGGTGCAGGACATCCGCAGATTGTTCCGCGGTCTCCGAGGTCGTCTCGGCATCGGACAAGAAGTAGTGATGAGGCGAGAGACGCCCCCGTACGATGTTTCCTTTTTCGTACAAGGAATAGCGACCGACCAACAACAGTCCATCAAAGCGAAATTCCCGTAGAAGTCGATCTACTTGTCCAGCGATCTGACCCTGACAGTACTTGGATTGCTTGCTCGTGTCCGTGCGCCTCACCTTGAAGATCGGAGGACATCCGCCCAAATCCACCATCGTCGACGTCCAGCCCAGCTCCTTCGCGTGCCGTTGAATCAGGTAGTGGTACGCCCTCGCGTGGGAATCCCCCCAGATCAGCAGGCGTTTCGGCGCTTTCGCAGTCTTGCGACAAGAGTCGAGCGAGCGCAGGGATCGGGCCGAAAAGAGGCATTCGAGATTCCGATAGTCCAAAGGAGCCTCGGGATCCTGAGCTTCAACCAGCGGCGAGGAGTGACGGAATGCGGACAGCGCAAAGAGAAAGGTCCCGGCGCCGCACAGCATAAAAGCGAAGCGATACCTTCTGCTCGCTCCACGCCGTAGCGGCGTTTCCCACAAAGCGTAGCTCCCGATCGCAAGAGCGAAGGAGCTCAAGAAGAGGATCGCTTGCACGCCCAGGGTCAAGGGGATCTCCTCGCAATGAAGGAGGGCGATGCCCGGCCAATGCCAAAGATACCAGGCGTAGGAAATGCGGCCGATGAATCTGCTGAAAGGATTCGTAAACAGGGCGCGGCCTCGGTATTCCGCCCCTCCTGCGTGGATCAAAAAAGCAGTCCCCACACAAGGGATCAGAGCCGTCAAACCCGGAAACGAAGAGCGCTCTGTCAACAGCAGGGCGCTTGCCAAGACCAGACCGAGGCCAAGCAGCGCCGCGAGCAAAGCGACCCCTCTCGAAGGCCGCCGATGCTCTACACAGACCAAGAGAGCACCCAAACAGAGCTCAAACACCCGCGCCGGTAGCAAGTAGTACGCTAAAGCACGGTCCTCTCTGACGAGAAGTTCTGATCCCACCGCGCCAAGGATCAACAGAGCTGCGCCGAGAACACCGATCACGAGCTTGGACTGCTTGCGGACAAACAAGAGCGCGAGAGGCCAGAGCAAATAGAACTGCTCCTCCACCCCCAAGGACCAAGTGTGCAAGAGGGGCTCAAACGCAGCTTCGTGGCTGTCGTACCCGCTCGTCACTTTGTAAAAAAAGAAGTTTCCAACGAGCGCCAAAGCAGAAAGGCCGCTGCTCGCTGCTCGCTTGAACGCAGAGTCCGAGAGCAGAAAGGCGCTCGCGATGAGTGTCACCCCGACCAGCAAGGCGACGGAAGGCTGAAGGCGCCAGAAACGATTGACGTAGAAATCCCGGAGCCGAAAATCGCCCCGGCCCATCTTCGGCCACAACGTACGCGTAACTACGAAACCAGAAATCACGAAAAAAACATCGACGCCGACGTATCCTCCGCTGACCCCCTTCACTTCCAGATGAAAGAGAAGAACCAACAAGAGCGCGAGGGCCCTCAGGCCTTCTATGTCGGCACGAAAGTGCTCCGATTGCTGCTTCGCTCCCTCTAACAAGGATTGCGAATCTATCACGGCAAGACTCAAGCGGAAGTCCTGAGCGGAATGGACGACCGGACGCGAACTTCGCGGACGTCCCGCTCATGTTCCGAGGTAACGACCGCTGAACAAAACAAACTCCGTGTCACGGTCGTACACGAAAAAGAGAAACGGCCGGTCGAGGGTAAATGCGCTCGTGGGCTCGGGCGGTCCTCCTCCGTCGTCCCAGGTCTCCGCAGCGGTCGCTGCCGCAGCCTTGATACCTTTTTCATCGAACTCGACCGCGGCGTTGTGAAGCACGTCGCGCAGAGTGAACTCGGGACAATCGAAGCCAAGCAGAGGATTGTAATCGATCGTAGCCCCCGTGACGCTGAGCTTGGGCATCCTGAAATCGACGGCTTCGTAGGTCTGAGTCTCGCGAGCAAGGGCCAAATCCTCAGGGCTGAGGCCGTCCGCAAAGGAATCGATCAGGGCCGGATCCTCCTCCAAAGGAAGGACGAACAGCACAGAGACAGCGCCCCGACTGAGCGGCAGATCGAAGCTCGTGAAGGTCGGGCCCTCGTAAAGTGCCCCGCTCGCGTCGGCCCCAAATCCTTCCCGGCTCGAACTCGCTCCGGTCACATCCGTAAAATCGAGAGTCCGCGCACTCATCGCCACGTCCCACGCCCCAGCCAGGACGGACACGTTGAGATCGTAGGTGGCAGTATCAATTTGGGGCTTTCCCTTGACGAAAAACTCTTTGAGCAACCCCTGAGACTGTTCTTCGACAAAGCAGTTCAAAAACGCTCGGGCGGACTCACCTGGAGCGCCGAGCGCATGCTGGGTTGCTCCGTAGTACGCTTGAAGTTCGGTCGATGCTGGCGGCTGCTCTGAGTTGAACGTCCACACCGACTGCATGAGCGTGATGGACAGACCGCCGTCTGAGTCACTCGGCGGAAAAGAGCGCGACGAGAGTTCGTCAATAGCCGCCCCCAGAGTATTGTGAAGATCACTCCTGGTCTCGGGAAAATTCATCACGCTTGCGATGCGCTCGCCGCATTCACCTTCTTCGTACCGGCCGTAGTTCATGCCGAGGGCCGCAAACATGGACGTCGGAGAATTGGCGAGGTTGGATTGCGTTGCGGGCTCGACCACAGAAAGCATCCTGAGGGCAAGGGACCACGTTTGCGCTCCTACGGCCCGGATGCGCTCGGCGCTCGAAGACGCCACCAGGGGCGCGGGCTCTCCCGGAACCCACCCGGCTTCTTCACCGAACTCGCGGCAGTTCTCATACTCCGGACCCAGATCGCCATCGCCATCACCATCACCATCGCCATCGCCGCCGCCGTCACTCGTGCCGGTCGAACAAGCAACGAACCCGAGGGCGAACAGGAGGGGAAGAACCAGAGCGGGGCGAGAAAGGAGAGGACGCTTCATGAGCCGAGACTAAGCAAACCTTATGCCGAGGGTCCGTTTTCGCCGCTATCTCAACGCCGGCTTCGCCCGAAAACGACAAGAAGATCCGACTGGCACAAGGTGGCCCGCTCTTAGGCGCCTCCGGCTCCACCGCGCCCTGCCGACCTCACCACCACATGGTGGCGCTCAGAGACACGACGTCTTCATCGGGATTGATCCGCGGATCGTAAGCCGCGGGTGAGCCGTCGCGCACGTAGACTTCATCGCCGTTGAACCATTTGGAGTACTGAAGCACGACCTGATCGCGCGACTGCCATCCCGTGCGGAAGATGAGGCGCGGGGAGAGGACCGAGAACGACTCATCGACATCATTCAAATCCTGCGCGACGTGGTCAAAGCGGACCGAGGTCGCAAACCACTTGAGGAGGCTGTAGCCGGCCTCCGCGCCGAATTTTTGCATGTCGGTGTTGTCGTAGTCGGCATCGTCGCTCTTCACGCTCACGCGCTGAGCAAAAGCGCTGAGGAAGATGTCGCGACTCTGACCCGTGAAGCGCTGACCGTAGATGGCTCGCGCCAGAGAGACGTCGTACTGGCCTCCCATGATGAGGAGCTGTCCCGTCCCGTTTCCGTTCGGGCCGAAGTAGCTACGCATGAGCCCGGGACCGCCAGCCGCATTGAGCACTTCGACGACCCGACCCACCGAGCGCGAATCGCGCGCGTCCACGTGGGTCACGCCGGCGTAAAAGTGACCGTAACGGCCGAGAATGAAGCGCAGATCACCGCCCACCAGATTCATGCGACCGTCGGGAATGTCCCCGTACTGAGAGCGCTCGTCGGCCGTGAACACGTTCATGTAGTGCCCGCCCAAAGTCACGAAGCGATCATAGGTGAGTCCTAGATGCACGTGGTTGGCGAAGCTGGTGCCCAGATTGGCATCGGCATAATCGTTCCAATCCCCGGGCACGATGCCGAGCGGCGGCTTGTCGATCTGACCTTGGAAACCCTGTTGCAGTTCGAGATCAAACTTATCCCCCAGCTCTAAAAGAGCGATGATGTTCTCCCCAATGCCGTTGACGCGCGCGAAGAGCGGCGTCCCGTAGCGACCTTCGTCATACTGACCCGTGACTCCGTAACGGTTGGTGAAGGCGCCCACATGAGCGAGCAGGATGACTTTCTTGTGAATGTCCTTGGGCGTGAAAGTAATGTACGCGTCGGAAATCCCGCCGGCCGACGCCGCGGAAAAATAGCTCGCGCCTGTGGAAGGTGCGCGCGTCTGTAGGATGACGTTGGCTTTGACCAGTTGATTGCCGTAGGAAAAATTGAGCTGCGCGTAGGGCGCGGGGAGCACGCTCGTATAAGAGAAGGCGTCTCGATACTCGGGCACCACCGGAGGCGCGTGCATCACCGTCTTGTACTGAGCATCGGTGACTTCCCCGGCACGCGTATTGAAGCCGATGTTCATCGGCATGCTCAAGAATCCGTGAAAGTCCGCCGCCCATGCGGAAGCGTCTTCTGCGCTGGGCGCATAAGCCGGAGAAAATCCGCCGGCCAGAGCGGCAGCCTGCGGGATCCCAGGCGCCAAACCGAGCCCTGAATCGTTGCGCTTGTCCGCTTCCTTCTTGCCGTCAGGATCGTTCTCTTCGACCTTGACCTTTTCATCCGCCGCGCTGGCATCGGGGGTGAAGGCGAGGAGCGAAAGGAGGCCAAGGAGCGGAGCCACAAAGGTGTTCCTGCTCGCGCCTTTCAAAGAACTGCTTGTGCCGTGGAGTCTAGTCATAACGTCTTTCGGTTTCATCGGTCGCGCTCCTGGGATCACCACCACATGCCAAAGTGGATAGCGAACATCTGATCATCGAGTTCGTTTCTGGGGAGCTCGAAGGGAAACTCCGCGTGAGTATTTTCGCCGTAAAACCAGCGGGTGTAGCTGACAGTGACCTGTTCGTGTGTGATCCATTGACTCTTAAAAAGCAACTTCGGACTGATGACATCGAAGGTCTCCTCGGGGTCTAACGAGTTGGGAATCACATGGTCATAACGACCTGAGATGCCCACCCAGGGGGAAAACTTGTAAGTGACTTCCCCGCCAAATTTCAGCATCTTCTTGCCGTCTTCCCCGGGGTCGTCCGAGTGGACGAGCGCCATGTTGGAGAAGACCGTGGTCACGAAATCGGGACCTTCCCCCCAGAAGGGCTGCGGGTGATGCATCAGACGCGCCCACGAGATTTCATACTCGATGCCGCCCGCCAGCATGCTCCCCGTGCCGTAGCCGAGTTGCCCCAAGAAGCGCTTGGTGACTTCTTCGCCACTCACGGCACCAAAGTAACCCATGCCTTCGAGCAGCGCTGCGTCGCGCAATTTGGCGTAGGCCATGGCCGCGGAGAGGCGACCAAACCTGTTGGTCAGCATCTTCGCCTCGGCGCCGTAAATGCTCATGCGACCGTCGGGACGGATCCGCTCATCGATGAAGTAGGTGCCGGGATTGTCAAACTGATCACGCTCGTCTTGAGACCAGTTGCTCATGTAATGCAGAGCCAAAACCCAGGGGATCTCTCCGTCCCGCGAAAGCCCGATGTGCGCATGGTTGATCCAAGGAGAAGGATCGGTGGGTTGCGCCGCGGGATCGAAAGCCGAAGGACCGACGCCGAAGGGCACCTTGCCGAGCTTGCCCATCAGACCATGCTCGAGCGTGAGGGTCGTCTTGGGGGTCATCCGGTACTTGAGGGCCAGAGTTTCTCCAACGCCGTTGGTCTGACCGATGATGACGGTGTTGTACTGTCCCGCTCCGTACTGACCGAGGCCTCCGTACTGGTTGCGGAAGGCGCCCACGGTCCAGTTGATGTCAACCTTCTCGTGCACGGGGAGACGGAACAGGAGGTAGGCTTGGTCAAGCCAGTTTTGACTGCGAATGTCCGGATAAGCAGCGGCGCGTCCTTGTTTCCAAGTGGTCAGGGTGACGTGCGACTCCACCGTTGCGTTCCCGTACTGGAAGTGCAAATCCACCCAACCGCCTGGTGTGGCGTTGGTGCCGCCAAACGCTCCGAAGAAGTCGGGGATGCGCGGCTCCGTTTGGATGGTGGTGGTGTGCTGATTCTCGGCGGGATCCTCCCGGCTTCCCGTCGTCAGGCGCAGGGACGCGCTGGCGTACCCCTGAAACTTGAAGGCCCAGTTATCGTCCGGTGCGGGTGCGTGGTACGGAGTGGAAAATCCGCCGGGTGCTGCCTGATAGACAGGCGCTGAAGGAGGCAGCGAGAGCCCTGAACCCTTCTTGTAGCCCGGGATGTAACCCGCCCGCTCGTCTTCATCGGGCATGGCGCGGAAGCGCTCTTTCTCTGCGTCCAGGGCAGCCTTCTCTTGCGCCTTTTCATCCGCCGCTTTCTTCGCTTCGCGTGCCGCGCGCGTTTGCTCGTTCTGAACGCGACTCTCCTCGCCAAGCTGACTCAAGGTCTTGTCGGTCACTTGGGGCGCGAGAATCAGCTTCGGCTTCTCTTTTTCGGCTTCTGCCTGAACCGGCTCCTCTTCGGACGCTTCTTCCGACTCCGACTCTTCCTCCGTCGACGGCTCGGAGTCGCCCGGAGTCTCGGTTTCACTCTCGGCCTTGGGCGCTTCTTCTGGCGCTTCCGTTTCTTGTGCGTGGCTGAGACCCGAGAGGAACGTCAGGACGAAACTCAGGGACGCGAAACGGAATCCAAACCGCCCGTGCTGAAAAGTGCGCTGTCGCATGGGACGATTCAATCCGCCTCTTTGTAAAAGGTGATGTTGTCGAGATAGAGATCGACCCATCCCTTTGTCGAAACGATCGCGATGCTCGTGACCGAAGTGAGATCAAAGCTGGGGGCGGGCTTACCGAATCCGCTCTGACGCATGTCGCTGAAACGGATCTTGTAAAACTGCCAGTTGGTGTTGGTGATGAAGAAGCCCGAGTGGCCGTCAGCGCAGCGATCCACGGAATCTGGGGGTGGCGGATCGTCTTCATCGAAACAGTACTCGCCTGTCTCGTGGGCTTGAAAGGTGTAGGGCTGGCAGGCCTTGCCGTCGAAATCCGGATCGGGAAAGTCTTGCGCGCCGAGACAAGCGTCAGCGCCGCAAAGGGGAAAGAGTTCGTCGGCCAGGGCCGTCTGCGCAGCCATGTTTGCTGCCGCCAGAAAACGAACCCCCGACGTGGTCTCACTCGGAAAGTCTCCGAGCTCCGGATCCCAGCAGCGACGCTGCACCGCCATCCCATTGAGAACTTCCGAACAAGGCGCGCGGTTCACGCACTGAGTGCGGCATGGTTTTGAACGTCGACAGAACGTCTCGTTCTGTCGGTTCATGTCATCAGACGTGTACTTGTCGTGAAGGATGAACTGAAAAGTGCCCTGGCTCTCCGGGCCTCTGCGCGCCCAGAAAGCCACGCCGTCGTACGCGCTCACGTCCCAAGCCGCGTGCAGCTGCGTCTGCCCGGGCGGGTACGCGATGTCAGAAGGAATCCCTTCTGGGTAAGGCTCCCCCATGTTCCAGCACAAGCCCTCGTCCTCGGGCAAATCGCTCATGGGACAGGGGAGGGGCTCGAGGAGCGGGTGACTGAGACCTGCTCCAAAACGCAGGAAGGGTCCTCCCCGCCAGTGCAAAACCCAATCATTCCTTTTCCCGTCGCAGGCCGGGGCTCCCGCGACTTTTTGGGCCGGAAGACCCCACGTACCGTCGGTACGCCCAGTCAGTCCTCCAAACCAATTCTTTTCGACCGGCATGCGGAACGAGCCATCGGTGGCGTCGTCAAAACTCGACCACGCCTGAGCCGTACCCCAGTCAGCGATCGTAGTCCCGGAGGGTTCAAAGGTCTCAAACCACGCCTTTGAGAAAACGAGTCCCTCCTGAACACGACAGTCGATCTCTCGCGAGCCGGGATCCACTTCTCCGCGCGCGATGGGCGGATACTCGGGCAGATCTGGTGCCACGACCTTTCCGTCCTCGCTGATGACGGGCATGCGGCCTTTGACCCACGGCACATCTATGGCGAGTTCCTCTGCGATCTCACGCCGTCCGGTGTTGCCCGGACCGGAACAGCCCACGAACGTCGCTGCTACCGCGCCGCAACCTCCGACAAGGAAAAGACCTAGACGAAACCGAAAGCGATGACGATGAACCCCCCGCATCAAAGACCGACCTCAGCGGTGAATTCCTGTCCCTGGTTGTCGAAGGTGATCTTCCCTCTGAGCGAGTCCTGAGCCATGCCGTTCACACGCACATTTTCAAATTCGGCGCCTCGGATGATGAGGCGAAACTGAGTCCGACAGAACTCAGGGAAACCCTCCCCTTTGACCGTGGCCGTGAGCTTGACCGTGTTCTCCTTCCTCGTGACGGTGAACTTCGTCTCTAGGTAGGCGCCGGTCTCGTGCTGGGTCGAGTGACCGTCGTCTTCGCGGAGATACGAGACGAACTCTCCCTCTTCGACCGGAATGTACAGGCACAGATCCATCGAAGTCGGACGAAGACCCATGGTGGAGTGCGGCGCCTCCGGCAGCATCGGCACCACGCTCCCGCCTTTGGCGAAAACGGGGATCCTTTCGAGCGGTGCATCGACAGTCACGAACTGATGCCCCTCATAGGCGCGCCCCGTTGCCGTCTCGATCCAGCTTCCTTCAGGCAAATACGCATTGCGAGTGGTCTGTCCTGCCTCCATCACGGGAGCCACGAGGAGCGACGGACCTAAAAGGTAGACGTCGTCCGTTTCGCGCGCCTGTCGATCATTCTGGTGATGATACATGAGAGGCCGCTGCACCGGGGCTCCCGTTTCCACAGACTCGATGAACGACGTGTAGAGGTAAGGGAGCAAACGGTAACGCAACTTCAAGGCGTCGCGGTTACGCGCTTCTACTCCCTTTCCAAACGACCAAGGGTACTGATCGGGTTCGCCAAAATTGTTGTGATACCGACAGAAGGGAGTGAGCGCCCCGTACTGCACCCAGCGCACAGACATCTCCGCGCCCGAGCGGCCCATGAACCCGGGCATGTCAGAACCAACAAAAGCTTGCCCTGACACTCCCATTCCGCAGGACATGGAAATGCTCATGGGCATGTGCTCCCACAGCGACTCGTTATCCCCCGTCCATTGAGCGGCGTAGCGTTGGATCCCGGAAAAGCCCGCCCGGGTAAGGATGAAGGGCCGCTCGGTGGGTCGCTTGTCCAAGAGGCCCTTGTGCGTGCCCATGGCCATCAAAAGGGCGTACTGATTGTGAAAACGCTCGTGGGGATGATTGTCCCCGTCGTAGTCGAAGCGCATACCAAACGGAGGAACGTCCCCCGTCGCCGGCTCGTTCATGTCATTCCAGATCCCGGAGAGCCCACCCGCCGCGTGACGCGCATTGAGATCGCCCCACCAGGTACGCACTTCTTCCCGGGAAAAATCAGGGAAAACCGTGTGACCAGGCCAGACCTGTCCGACATAGAGCTTGCCGCCCTCCGTTTTACAAAAATAGTTGTTGGCGTAGCCCTCCTCGAAGATGGGATAGCCCGGGTCGAGCTTCACTCCGGGGTCCACGATCGCAATCGAGCGAAACTGACTCTCCGTGAGCTGAGCCAGCATCCCGCTGACGTCGTTGAAACGTTTGGGGTCCCAGGTAAACACCCGAAATCCGTTCATGTGATGGATGTCGAACCACATCACATCGCAAGGCAGATCGCGCGACCGGTACTCGCTTGCGATACGCAATACGTCTTCTTGATCGTAGTCGTGAAAGCGACATTGATGAACGCCGAGTGCCCACAGAGGCGGGGCTGACATGCGCCCCGTCAGCTTTGTGTAGGCGCTGAGGATGTCCGGCATGCGCGGACCTGCAAACACGTATTCCGTGTACTGACCGCCTTCAAAGGAATATCGATAACGCTCGTCGTGCTGAAACTCAAAATGAGCTTTGTAGCTGTTGTCGATAAAGAAACCCGCCATCTGGGTTTTTCCGGCGCTTTCGCGACAGTGATAGAAAAACGGCGTCGTGGAATAGTACGGATCATAGGAAGTGCTGCGCCCGTGCTGAGTGAGATCCGTCTCGTGAAGGCGATTGGCTTCGAGAACGCCGGGCTGCAAAATATCCGTGTTCCACATGATGAAGCTGCGGCCGCGGCGGTCGGAAGCTCCCGTCTTTTGTCCGAGTCCGTAGATCGAATCGTGACGGCCGAGCTTTCGCGTCACAACGAACGTGTCGTTCAGCTGAAGATAGCCCACGGGCCGCCCGCGGCTGTCGATGGCGTCTTCAAAAATGAGAGAGCCGTCCGTCCGATAAAGCGACAGTCTGAAGGGCTCCCGGCCCATCACCAGCTTGAGCTGCTTCGTGGTCAGGGTGATGTTCTTGTCATCCTGATGAACTTCAAAGGCGACGGAAGGCGTGTCCGAACCGATGACCGCAAAGGTCGGGTCTTCGTCAAAAATACGCGCCTGTGAAATCTTGAGCCGGAGCAAATCATGATCAAGAATGTCGACTCGAAAACGCTCATCCCCGACTCCCAGAAGTAATCCGCGAGGGGTCTCCTCGACCGAGCGCACGGCCCCAAGCGGAGTGAAGTGCTTGGTGCTGATGGGCCGGTGAAGCAGCTTGTCTTGTGCGTTTAAGAGGATGGGATTCATGGTTATTTGCCCTGAACTTTCTGTCCGCCCTGCGACTCTCGGATCATGCGCATGAAGTGATGCGGAGCCAGCCAGTGGCCCTTATCGTAGTAGTCGTAATTGCGATTGACCCCGGTGCCTTCACCAAGGTCGTTCCACGTTGCCAGAATGAGCAACTCTGCGTCATGAGATTCGTCTAAAATGCGCGCAAGCATTTGGTCGCCTTTGAGAAGAAAGTCCCCCGGCTTGGCCGGACGTTCGTGCTCACGGCCGACGGCATCCCACCGCACCATGGCGTGATCGATCACGTGACCGTTCATCTCCGCGCGGCTCTTTTTACCCGGTTGCTGAAACGTGAACCATTTGAACTGACTGTCGGCGACGTCCTTCATGCGCTGATCATCGAAAAAGGCGGAGTCCATCATGAAGAAGGGGTCTTCTCCGAACTCTGCCTTGAAGAGTTCACGCATCTTTTCGTACATCGGACCCGCTTCGCTTCTGGGGTTCAGCTTGCCGGCGTTGTAGATGTAGATGAACGGGCGACCCTTGAAGCGGTACCAGTGCTTCTTGTCGATTTGACTGAAGAACGGCTTCCACTTCGCATCGAAAATGGTCTGGGCTGCCTCGGCATGTTTGGACAGATCGGGCTTCTGCTTCCAAAAGTCCGAGAACCACGGCTCGCCCCAAGTCCAGCTGTCGTCAAACATGGCGATTTTTGGCGGATTCTCGATGGAATCGAGAGCCTGCCCGAGCGGCGCAAGCCCCTCGTTCTCGATGTCGGGCCCGTAAACGTTAGGCATGATGAAATCGAGCCCTGCCCACTGTGCGTCGAGAAGCTCTCGGTACCAAAACCCGGGCTTCTTGGGATCATAGTAATCAGCCTCCGCGTCCTTGAATCCGTAGAGTGGATGCTTCTCGAGCATCCCGTGAGCATGAGTATTCGCCCAACTCATTTTGCAGTTCACGTCGTCCGGGCAGTTGAAAAAGAACATGAACACCGCGCCGAGATCGCGCTTCACCTTCTTTTGAGGAGCGCCGCTCAGCTCCACCTGCTCCTTCCAGGGATCGGAATAGATAAGTTCACACTCTCGCTTCTGCTCTAGGCAGATGTGTTTGATCACGTCGATGCGGCGCGTGTACTTGTCTGTGCGCAGCTTCTCCGCCCACTCATACACTTGATCGTGGGTGGCGGGCTTTCCGGTCACCTGGCAATAAACCGCCTGGACGAAAACTTCTGGGCTGTTGCCTAGATTCACGTCGACCTTCTCGGTCATCTGACACGGAAGATTCGGTTCGGGCTTCAGTTCAAAAGGGGAGTAGTCGAGGGACGCTGAATCCTGATTCTTCATGCCTGAGCCTTCGGGCGAGTGGGCGGAGTCCTGCTTCGAGCAGGCAAAAAGGGCCGAGAAGCAAACGGTGCTGGTGACCACGAGCGCACGGAGGGAAGGACGAAAAGCGCGCAGAGACGCGCTTCGCGGCACTTCGGGGTGGGGCCAGCTTGTGCTTACGAGTGATCGTGTAGAATGGGACGTGGAAGCCCTTTGGGCTCGAAGATGGAGAATCTCGAGCATCTTTTTCGCGGTTCGGGGCACTTGTGTCATGGTTCTTTTGAACGGGTTTCTTGAGTCTGTCCCCAACTGGTAATCCTTAGAAAGCGCGGAGGAATGTCTTTTCGAAAGTCAGAGCGAATCGTCAGAGATCTGAGAGCACAGATCCTTTCGGGCGAAAGGCCGCCAGGATCGAAGCTCCCGACTTACGATGAACTGATGGAACAGTTCGAAGTAACCCGGCCCACGGTCGCCCGCGCCCTCACGGCGCTCCGCGCCCAAGGCTTGGTCCACGTGAAGGGCACTCGCGGCGTCTACGTCGCCGACGAATTCCCTCATCACCGACGCTACCTCTGGGTCACCAGCGAGCACCCCGGTCATCTCGAATGGACGAGCTTCATGGCGACCTTCCTCGATCTGATCGAGAGAGGTGAGACCGGCCTTGCTGGCGAGATCATTCCTCTGGTCGGTGTCGACGGCCGAGAGAACAACCCCGCTTACCAACGGCTGTGCGAAGCCATCCGCGATGAGTCGGCTGCCGGGATGTTCGTCATGAACTCCGCTACCACTTACCTCCTGCCCATTCTGGAAGAGGAGAATCTCCCCCGCGCTGCCATTTGGGCGCCTTTGCCCCACGCCGGACTGGTCACTTTGGCCTTCGATGAGCTCATCGAACGGGCCTGTCAAAGTCTCTTGCACGGAGGACAGCGGGTCGCCCTGCTCTCCCCCCATCAGCAGAACCTCAGCACGGCCGAAGCCTGCCTCGAGAAGCTCGGCGCCAGAAGGGAGAACTTCACCAGCCATCTCGTCACTCCCGTCGGCTGCGAAGGACTCACGGGTCTGTTGATGGATCGGGCGGACAAGCCGGAGGCCATCTTCATCACTGACGACAACCTGCTCGAGCCCTTCCTGAGGGGACTTGAGAAAGCAAAGGTCCGTCCCAAGCGCGACGTGTATGTCCTCAGTCATTGCAACTGGCCGCGACCGATCGGCGCAGGCTCTGGTGTGGACCACATCGGATTTGATGTCCGCGAGATCCTCGCTGCCGGAAAGGAGTGCATGGACGCCCAACGCGCGGGAAACCCCTCCCCGAAGCGGATCGTGAGACCTCGCTTCGCGAGTGAGCTCTTGGAGAGCACGGTGGACGTTAGCTGAGTTCATGAAAGATCTGTCCTGACCCGCCTTGAGAAGAGGCGGGAAGCGGCCGCTCAAACGCTTGTTTCGCGGCCCGCTCCGAGGGCAGGGCTTTTGCCCGCCCTCAATGGCCCTCAGTAGAACTCCACCTGGTCGATGTAGAAATCAAATCCGGCGTTCTCTGAATGCCATCCGAGCAGCATGACGTTGTTCTTGTTCGGGTTGATGTTACTGCCAGGGTTCGCGCCCGGGGGGGCAGCGAGATCGTCAAAGTTGATCGTGTACTTCTGCCAGGAGTCGGTCAGCGTGATGTTCGTCTGCGCGGGCTGGTAACAACTCGTCGTCGTTGCAGGGTTACAGTCTCCTCCAACGTTGATCCCATCGACCAGGATGACTCCATGAGCGCCGGCCGTGATGACTCTGAAGTTCAGCTGATTTTCAATCGCCATCCCCAGAATCTGATCCGTCTCCTTTGTCGTCGAGCCCTTGGCCCAGAAGCTCACGCCATCGTACTCGCCCAGATCCTTGCAACCTTCCAAGTTGAAGTTCATCCCAGCGCCGTAGGACATCCAACCGTCTCCAGCGAAGCGAGCAGACATGGTGGACGGACCTGCGCCACCAGCACCCACATCGGCTCCGTCCTCTGCATGCGTGGGGCCGTCCAAATCGACGTTGCCGCTCTCGGGATGCGAGATGTTTCCTTCGTCCGTAGGCGTTGAAACGTAGACATCAAAGCCGGCCACACCGGCTTCGACATCCGTGACGAGGGCGCTCACAGGTGGGACCGCCTTCCCGTCACAGACCGAAACAAATCCGTCGCCATCGCCATCACCGTCGCCATCACCGTCGCCATCACCATCACCATCGCCATCGCCATCACCGGAAACTTTGTCGTCGTCATCGTCATTTCCAGAAGCGCAAGCAGGTGCGAGCGCTAGAGCGAGAAGGACACTGAGAGAGGTAAGCGGGGCCAAGTTGAAAAGGCGGAAGGTCTTCATGGTTGCTCCTGCAAAAGCGGTTGAACGGGTCGAACAGGCGGTTGAAACGCGGTGGAATGAAAAGTTGAACGGTGGAATGAAAGCGGTTGACTGAAAAACCGAACTCGGCGCCGCTGTGACACGCCTCGCCCATCAACATCTAACCCACGCAAAAGGGCGGTTCAAACGAAATCGTAGTCAACTCCAGACGTTAACCAGGCTTTTTTGGCCTTGGTTAAGCTTGAGAAAGTGACCAACTGGAAAATTCCTGGCCAGATTTTAGTTAGTTTTTTGTTATGACCCCTCATGCCGGCCTTGGTAAATGGGCGTCCTTGACCACGTTCTTTGTTGCGCGGGTGCAGGAGCGGGGAATATGTTTACGCTATGCGACCCACCACTTTCTCCCTCGCGCTCCTGTGCCTCCTCAGTGCGGGCTCAGCGACCAGTGCTTGCTCAGCGACCAGCCCTGGGCCGGGACCCGACGACGGGGCGACGGGCGAGGATGGCGATGGGGACGGTGACCTCAATCCTGGCCTTCTCGATCCGGATGACCCGTTCACCCCTTTCGATGGCAGCATCGACGCGGAAGCGACTCAGGTGACCGTAGACGGAACACAGACTTCTCTCACCTTCACCCTCAAGGATCGCACAGGTCAGCCCGTCAGCGGCGCTGACTGGTCCACGGACGACACACGCATCGGTTCCATCAGTTCCGAAGGCGTCTTCACCGCCAACGGTTACGTCGGAGGAATTGTCGTCATCAGCGCCGTCAAGGACGGCGCCATCGCCACCATCACTCTGACCGTGGATGTCGACATCACTCAAAATCCGGGTGCTCTCGATTCTGCGACGCAGGATCTCCTCCTTGCTTCAGGAAACACCGACGGAAACTTCAAGTGGCTCTACCCATACTCTGGAACCGTATTTCCGCGGGGTGTGGCAAGCCCCGTGATGCAGTTGGGCGGAACGCCCTCTCAAACCTTCTTCGTGGAGGTGCTGGCAGATCACTTCTCCTACCGCTTGTTCGCCGCGGGCAGTTCCCCTTCCCAAATTTCTCTCCCCGAAGAAGTCTGGCGCGGTCTGAGCCTCACTGTCCTACCTACGGGCGCAGCCACCGTTCATGTCACCAAGTCGGACGGGAGCGGAGTCACTGGACCTATCGAGTCGACCTGGAAGTTTGCAAGCGCGAGCTTGAAGGGCATTGTCTACTACAGCACGTACGACTACCCGACGGGCGCGGAAACCTTCGATGCCGCCATCATGCGGGTGAGGGCCGGTCAACAAGCGGAGGTTCTACAGCTGGGGTGCACCGCATGTCATACGGTCAGCGCAAACGGGAGCGTGCTGGCGACGGGTCTCGACTACTATGCTGGAGATGAGGCCGCCAACTCCCTGAGTAACCCAGAAAATGACGCGCTCAACCCCGTCAGCAGCGCAACTTACAACTTGAGCGAGAACGGAGACATGTCCGCGCGGGCTTCTTCGAACGAGGGACGCCTGTTTTCCTTCATGGGCCTTTCTCCGGACGGAAGCGTCGGGATCACCAATGGCATCCCAGCGGACAAATGGCCCCCTCACATCTCTCACGGAGTACGCGCAGTCACCGGTCAGCCTTCACAACTCATCAACACTCAATCCGGCGCTCCCATCGCCGCACCCAGCTTCACGAGCCTGGTGACCTTCGCTCAATCCCCCGCCTTTTCGCCGGATGGAACGAAGGTCGTCTTTGCCAACGGGGACATCCTCACTCAAGATTCCAATCAGCGCGTCCTCTCGACCTTGAACGTGGATCTGACACAAAATCCCCCGCTCTTCAGTCAACTCACCAACGTCGTAGAAGAGGTGGTCACGGCCGTCGCCTGGCCCACTTTCCTCCCCGATGCCGGCGCAGTCGTCTACCACGAGGGAGACTCTCTGGACTCTCACAAGTTCGTCGCTCCGGGGGCTCCCTACGGCCCTCAATACGCGGAGCTCCGCATGGTCACGACAGAGACAGGTACCATCAGTGATCTCAATGCCTTGAATGGCAGAAATGCCGACGGGAGTTCGTACCTCCCCTACGGTGACGCAGAAGAGGGGAACATGAACTACGAAGCCAGCGTCCTTCCCGTCGCTGTCGGCGGCTATTACTGGGTCCTTTTTACCTCGCGACGCGCCTACGGAAACACCATCGCGCCTGGTTCTGCTCTGGCAGAGGGCAACGACCCTTGGGGTCGGGAGGACAATCCGAGCGCACGAAAGAAGATCTGGATTGCGGCCATCGACGTCGACTACGCAGGCAAGGCCGACCCCAGTCACCCGGCGTTTTACCTGCCGGGTCAGTCTGTCGAGTCGGGAAATATGCGCGGGTTCGCTGCGCTCGCCCCTTGTAAACCCAACGGCGAAAGCTGTGACTCCGGCTCAGACTGTTGCGAAGGCTTCTGTCGTGAAACCGGACGCGACAGCCTTGGAAGACCAGAACTCTCCTGTGTCCCTCCACCTGACACCTGCTCCAACGCGGACGAACTCTGCGAAACCAGTGGCGACTGCTGCAACCCGGCCCATCTGTGTGTCGCGAATCGCTGCACGGTCACCATCGTTCGTTAGTCATCCTGCTCAACGCGCCTGTTCTTTTCTCTCACCCGATCCCCTCAGAAGAAAGCACCTTTCATGCTCCCTCCGCCCCTCTTTCCGAACGACCACCGGGTGAAAACACCCCGCAGCTCTCGGCCCTTCTGGCAGGGTAACCGCATGCGTGTTTCAGTGCTCGCTTTCGCCCTCGCGACCGTGAACGCCTGCATTGCCCCTCCTCCCCCCGGCTCCGCACCCGCGGGCTCGGCCGGCGCAGAAGATCCGGTGAAGGCGCGCGTCGCCGCGCTCGAGCTCGTCCCGGTGCCCGTCGATGCTCCCATCGTCTGGGAGGGGACGAACATCTCCTTGATCAACATCGATCCACCGGGGAGTTGGTACGCCTTCGCCGACACCACAGGCGGTGAGATGGTCCCGCCCAGCGTCGGTGAATTCGAAAAATACCTCATCGACGGCGCCATCCATACGGAGGGCAAGGGGTACAAGGAGTGGGGCGGCGGCATCGGGATGAACTTCGTCGGCTCCGCCTTGCTCACTCCGATCGACGCCAGCAAGTTCAAAGGAATTCAATTCAAAGCTTCAGGTGAAGGCTACGTACATGTCGGTCTCGGCGTCGTAGCAACGATGCCTGAGTTTGAGATTTGCAGCACCTGTTATGATCATTTTGCTGTCGACGTGAAACTCACCAAAGAGGCGCAAGTGTACAAATACACCTGGAGCGAGCTCAAACAGGCCGGCTGGGGTTCTCCTCGCACTTCCCTCGATCCTGCTACAATTGTAGCGCTCACCTTCACCTCGCGCGGCGCCACGCAATGGAACTTCAACATCGACGACGTAGGCTTTCTTGAATAATTCATCCCGTTTTCTTCTCACCACCGCTTTGACCTCCGCTCTATTCTTGCAGCTCGGCTGCGGACGGGGCGGCGCCCCACATGACCGTCCGGACTACAGCGGGAATTCGGAAAATTCGGACAAGAAGGTCGACCTCGTCTGCCCCGATCAGAGTTTCACCTTGAAGCCTGAGTTCTCTGGGCCCTGCAAAGAGGCGCAACTCGTCGACGTCAATTTGGGCAACAGCGCCGAAGGGACCGTGCGCGCCCTTCACTGTCAAATCTACGGGGAAGAGCCCCCCCAGAACACGCTTGCACAAGACAGCGCAGCGCTCTCTTCACCAAACGGACCGCGCCGGATCGATCTTGCATGGAAGTACTGCCTCGATGCCGGAAAGAACTGCTCTCACTCCTTTTCCGATCCTTGGAAGTGCCAAGTCGATGTCAGCGAGACTTGCGACAAAAAAGTAGCCCGCGATGTCGGCGCGGTAATGATGTTTTTCAGCGATTGCCCCGACAGGGTCAACTGCGGGCAATACTGGGCCAACACCCACGCACCGGGCATGTCCCTGCCCCAGGAGCTCCTTTTGGACGAAGACGGGGACGAGGGCTACTACAACCCCCAAAATCGCGGTTTTTGGGCCAGCGAGTTCAAGGACGCGCGCTGGGCCGGAGTCCAGTTTCTCCTGCTCAACACCTACGGTCCTGATCTCGCGACGGGAGCTCTCGAACAAGCCGTCGCAGCCCTGGACGACATCGGGGGTGGTGTAACCCTGGGTCTGTTCGACGACACTTGGGGCTGGCGCCAAAATCATCCTCCTCCCTTCAACACAATCCCTGACTTGAGCGATACCGAAAGCGCCGCAACTCAGATCTTTGAAGGTAAATGGCGCCCCTTCTTCGACAAAATTCCAGACAAGCACCGCTACAAGCACAACGGTCGTCCGTTCATTTACTTCTACAACGCAGGCACTCTCCGACCTCGCGAAGCAGCGCCGGCGGTGATCACACGGCTCAAGGAACTTTTCTTTGAGGCCTACGGAGAGGACCCCTACGTCATCGTCGACAGCGCCTTCTTTGCCGCTGAAGAATTGATGAACGTGGCTGCGGACGGGCGCTTCACTTGGTATTCCTTCGGAGACGGGAGCCCCGGCGATTATTCACCCAGCGTGAACACTCTTCATAGCGAAACCCTCACCCATGCGATGGTGCGCTGGGACGCCACGGGACGAGACGGCCTCCGAGAGCCCGCGCCCGCTTCCGCCCTGCTCCGCAAAGGACCAGAGCTCCTCGCTCAGGTGCTCGAAAGCTCTTCCGACTCGGATTTCCTGGTGCTCGCGACCTGGAACGATCTCGGTGAAGGCACCGGGGTCCACCGCAATTACGACTACTACTACGAAGGAAAGTGGCTTGAACCGCTGCACTTTCTGTCCATGATTCGCGACGCACAGTGCAACTAAGACACAGTGCAACTAAAGCGCAGTGTCACTGATGCGCGGTGCCCCCGACATTATAAAATATAAGGTCGACGACTCGACAGAGCGCGCTAAGACCAACCGAGCCGAGCGCGCAGCAGGTTTTTCGGACGTGGCTGTCAGTAATATCCGAGATGAACCACGCAATAGTCGAAGTTGTGAGGTGCTCCTTGTGAGGGGACCTGGACGTAAACCTGCGTGATGGGTTGCGTCGGGTCGTAAACGGCCCCGCCAGAAGCCCAGCACTCCTTCCGAAAATCACCCCAGGGGATCATGCCCGAGCCGCTGGCCGGCGCAAGAGCACACCATTGCTCCGTGCCGGCCTCGTCGCTGTTGAGCGCAATGCGCAGCAGACTGTTCGTGTTGTTCACCACCTCTATCTGGATACCCTGTCCGCCGGGCAGCGTGGGAAGTGCCTCTCCGGCTACCAGAGTCACGGGCTCGACCTCCTGGGCGAGGTTGAATCCAACCATCGCAAAAGACTCCAAGTCATCCGTAACAGTACCCGTTACACAGATGTTGCTGCCCGTAAAAGACTCCGGGGTGACGCTTGCGTCGTCCGAAGTGACGGTGAAGAGATAGCCGCGCCAGTGGTCGACTTCGCCAAGTCCCCTGGTGACGAAATCTGCATCAGGATATTCGGGCATACTGACGGGAGCACCACCAGAGCCGGAGGGAGACGTCCCCCCCGTTGAGGGTGAAGCTCCACCGGTATCGCTGCCATCATCGTCTCCTGCGCCCCCGCTCCCATCGCCGTCACCATCGAGGGGATCGCCGTTTTCGTCAGTCGCGACAAGATTGCGGTAGTGGATCGTGCAAGCGGAGAGCATGAACGCCATGAAGAGGATCTGTGTCCGCCCGAGGAGATCTATCAGTTTCATCAGAAGGCCCCCCGCGCCGACAGGCCCCAGCTGCCACCCACTTGCGGCTGCACAACCAGCGCGGAGTCTCCGCGACCGGAACCGCCCAAGAGCGCCCAAGCCACCGCGCCGAGTACAGCGGCGCTCCCCACTCCGAGAGTCACGTAGCTGACCGTGCGATACGTCTCCGCTTGTTGAACATACTTGTCATAATCGCTGATGTCGTCGAACGAGCAAGCGCCGCTCGGAGCCTGACCCTGCCCCTGATCCGGGCAAACATCGTCCGCGCGGGAAATGGCTCCCTTGGTGAGCAGGCCAAACACCCCCCCGGCCGCAACTGCGGCCAGTCCGACCCCTCCAAGCACCCAGGGCCCGACTGAACGTGAGGATGATTTCGAATCCTTTGCAGGGGGTGCGACTTTGTCTTGATCACTCTGACTCGGCTCATTCTGCACGGGAGGGGGAGCCGCGGCCGCCCCCGCCACATCTTCTCGCGTCAGCATAGGAACAATGAACTTGATGGTCTTTCCCTCGCCGACAGCTTGAACCGTGGCGCGGCGTGCGTGATACCCCGGCGCGGAGGCTTCTACGGTGACCTCACCAGGATCCACCGGTAATCCGATCCCCCACATGGTATCGCGGAGCAGCTCTCCGTCGCGGAGCACCTGGAGACCCTCAATCTTCCTCGCCTCAGGGCTCACTTCGATCACCAGTCGGATGAGAATACTGCCCAGGGCTTCAGCCTCACTTCGGGCCAGTTCTTCCCGGTCGCTATCCCCGAGCTGCCGGGCGAAAGAAGCCGCCTCACGGTAGGTCGACCAAGCGGAAGCAGTGCGTCCCGCCTGCTTGTAGCAGAGCCCAAGATTGAGCAGAGTACCCATGGCCGGGTCCAGTTCAAAGCTGTCCTTCAGCTTGGGGCACGCCTCATCGTAGTTACCCTGTTCCATGAGATCGCGACCCGCCTCAAACAAGGCGTCGGCTGCGGCCTTGTCCCCGGGCGATCGGGCCACGGCCGGAGTGCTCCAAAGAACAAAGGCAAGCGCTGCTGCGCTAGCAAAACCAGAAACTTTCGGAAGACTCGTGGTGCGAGTGAAGCTCGCACCCGGTTTAGACGAAGACATCGACCTCATATGATTTCAATGGACGACCTAACTGTAGGCACGCCGATGGTATCACGGTCTTGCCAAATACAGAGGAGCGCCACAAAAGCGCAGAATCGCAGCTGTCCTCCTCCTCGAAGAAGAGAAGCGCGGGATGCCCGAGGGGAAGCCAGAGGCATTGCTAAAACGTTTTAGTCAGCGGATCGCAGTCTGTCGAGCAAGCGCGACCGGGGACCGGAATTTCATTCGCGCTTCTTAGAACAGCGACGGGTCGGTCACGATCATTTCCCCGTAGTTTGCCGTGCTTTCAAAGTTCTTGTCGTCGCCGAACAGCATGAGCTGACCCTCTCGATTGGCCTCCGTGTCCGCGTTCTCATCCGCATCCACGACCGAATCATCATTGATTCCAAAATCGATGCCTATCCTCTTGCCGAGCGGCGAGCCCCCCAAGGACGACCAAGGGAGGACCATGTCCAGCTGATAGCCCCCTGAGATCGATGACGGTGTGACCGTCGCTCCGGACACTCCTTCCAGAATCGCCGAATTGTAAGTGGCGCGGATCAGATAATCGCCGGACCCGAATCCACCCTTTTGATTGCCCATGTCGAGGTAGATCTCGACGCTGTCATCCTGCCAGTTGACGGGTGAATCGTTGGTCGGGGTTGCGTCCGTCACGACGACAGAAATGTTCAGGTTTGTCGCGTCCCAGGTCACGGTGAACACACCGCTGGTCGGGGGGGTCGGAAGCACCTGGCCGGGATACGTATTGATGATCAAACGACTCAGGGAAAAAACACAGGGAGTCCCGCACGCGGGTCCGCAATCCTTTTGAGACTCTTGTCCGTTGAAGCGACCGTCCTCACACGTCGGGGCCTGGCAAACTCCTGTTTTGCAGACATTGCTTTCACAATCCCGAGCGACGGTGCACTCCTCCCCGTCACCGCAAGGTCGGCACGATCCTCCACAATCCACGTCCGTCTCAGCGCCGTTCTTGATCTTATCAGAGCAGGTCACGGCCCCCCCCGGAGACGACCCTCCAGACGACGACGTCCCGCCGCTTCCAGCACCTCCCGTCCCATCTCCATCACCGTCGCCATCGCCATCGCCATCGCCGTCGCCGTCGCCATCACCCGGATCCGGATCCGAGGCGCGGCGATCAATCACGAGATCTCCGTCCGTATCGATGGCGTCGATCAGCCCATCTCCATCCGTATCAAAGCCGAGCGCATCTGGCTTTCCATCGCCGTCCGTATCGACGGCAATGCCGTCTGCTTTTCCGTCACCGTCCACGTCGACTTCGTCGGGCACCCCATCCTTGTTGAGGTCAACGAGAAACCCTAGATTGCCCTCTACTCCGGTGACGGGAGTGTTCTTGTCGGTTCCGTCTTCGTCGGTCGATGTTCCTGGCGCAGTGCAGGCAAACAGAATCACGGGCAGCGAAACAAGAAAGCGACGTGTCATCAGTAGGGCTCCTCTCGCAATGTACGAGCCCCTTCCTGCTCAACAAGAACCAAAGTCATCTTGCGCCATTGACCGCTGCTTTTAAGTCAGATGAGCACCTACATCAGATGCGCCATCTACATTCTTGAACGCTGTCTTCTCGAACTCGCTTGTCTTCTTGTTGAACGAGTCTTGAAGCACCTGTCTTCTTGAATGAAGACGCCTTGAGGTGCGCCCTGTCTGATCAGATGCGCTCTAGTAAGTTCGAGAAGTACACCACACACCGAAAGAACTTTTCAGCTGACACAAATACCCTTGGTCAGAAATGCTTCATGTGTCGGTAAATGTCCGAACGTGACCACGTATTTTGTTGCACGCAAGATTTTGGAGTGCATCCTGACTGGAAAGACTTTCCCCCCGCGCGGCTCCTTTTGTCAGGGTCTCGTAGTCCTTTCTGCCTCGAATCATTCGCCATGAAACAACTTCTCCCTTTCCTGTTGCTCACCCCCCTTGCTTGCAGTGCTACGCCCACCGATGACGGCGGGGGTGATGGCGATGGCGATGGCGACAACATCGTTGAACTTGGGGACGGCGATGGGGACGGGGACGGGGATCTCATTGTCGGAACGGGAGGCTCGGGAGAGCCGCCGCCGTACATGCTTCCCGAGGGCTTCACCAAAACGGATCTCGGCGGTTACAAGCTGGGGGCTGAGATCACTTCGGCACCTGGCAATGGTCTCAGCACATGCGCCAATGAGATTCTCGCCGTGGTACGAGACTTCAGAAGAGGTGATCCGGGCCAAACCGGGCATCCAGACTTTGAGACGTTCTACGGGCTAGCGGAAACGACCGGCCTCGTCCAAGAGCTGCTGGTCGGCCAAAAGCCTGCCTATTCGGGCACCGGTCATCTGGGCGAGCGGCCTCAAAAGCAGATGACTTCCGAGGCGGACTTCCTCGACTGGTATTCGACGGACGCAAGCGGAACGAAGAACCGCTCCTTTGAGCTTTTGTTGTCTCTCGAACCAAACGGCGCAGGCGTCCGAACGTTCCAGAGCCAGAGCTTCTTTCCCTTGGACGGAGCCGGCTTTGGAGGAGAAGTACCCTTCGTCATCAACGGAAGCGAACCCGTCCCTGAGCACAACTTTCACTTCACGACTGAAGTGCACACGAAGTTCTCCTACGGTGGGGGCGAGGTCTTTTCCTTTGTCGGCGACGACGATCTTTGGGTCTTCATCAATGGCAAGCTAGCGCTGGATCTCGGGGGTCTTCATCCGCAAGCTTCCGGGACCATCAATGTCGATGCCTTGGCCCAGGATTTCAACCTCAGCATCGGTGCAGAATACAGCCTCGACCTTTTCCACGCGGAGCGAGGCATGCCAGAATCCAACTTCAGGATCGACACGACGCTCAACTTCACGCAGTGCGGGGTGGTGGTCAAATGAAGACGCGCATCGAGACTCTCTCGCTCTCTCTCTTCCTACTCGCCGCTGCATCCGTCGGCTGCGCGACCGCTACAGGGGGCGAGCTGGATGATGTATCGAATGGCGACGGTGACGACGACCGCGTCCTTGGATCGGGCGGAAACTCACCTCATCCTCAGACGATCGTCACCACTCAGACGACGATGGGCGTAGGCGGTTCTCCCGCCGGAACCGGGGGCGCGGGGACCGGCGGCACGAGTCCCGAACCGAATCCCCCTGTGGGCACGGGCGGCTCCTCCCCACAACAGCCGGACCCCGAAGGAGAAGAAGAGCCCGAGGTTCCAAACCCAGGGAACTGCACCTCCTTCACGGGATCAACGCATGACTCTGGTTCTTTCGGAACCACAGAAGCAGTCTGTTTCCTCTTGAGTCAAAGTCCTCCGTCGGGCTGGGCCGTGTACTCGATTGCGGAGCGCACGGTCAGTATCAATGGACAAGCCGTCAGCAGCGGTGATCCTTTCCCGGGCAGCGCCCCGTATACGGTGTCATTTACAGCAGGTTCCGCGAACACCAGCTGGAGCTACTGGTGATCGGTAGGATCTCCCGTTCGCTTTCCCTCGGTTTGGCGCTTTCGGGCTTTGTTGTCGCTTGTGGCGATGGCGCTAGCGACGGCCGCGACGACAGTGATGAAAGCGGAGACGGAGACGGAGATGGTGACCTCATTCCTGGCGCCGGAGGTACCGGGGGGGATGGAGACTCTTCTCCCACGGGCGGAGGTTCCGGTGACGATCCGCTGCCGTCGCGCGAGCCCGGAAAACCCATTTTACCCAATGGTCGCGGCGCCAGCGTCAACTTTGTCACCTATGAGGCAGAGGACGCCACTTACACGGGACAGCTCCTAGGACCTTCGCGGACGTTCACCCAAGTGGCTTCAGAAGCCTCGGGTCGAAAGGCGGTCCGCCTTTCCTCCACCGGAGATGCAGTCACCTTCAACGTCGCCGACAAAACCAACTCCATCGTCGTCAGGTACTCGATCCCGGACGGGGGCCAAGACTACTGGACGACTTTGACGGTCCTTGTGGATGGAAGTGAGCGGGCCAAGCTCGATGTCACTTCGCGCTACTCATGGACGTACGGAGACGAGGCCCTTGCCAATCAACCCGGCCAGGAGTCTCCCGCAAGCGGAGTTCCCCATCACTTCTTCGATGAAACGCACGCGCTCATCGGTGATGTAGATCCGGGACAGACCATCACCATCACGAAGGCCGCTGGTGACAACGCGGCTCATTACGATATCGACTTCATCGAGCTTGAAGTCGTGCCGCCGCCCCTGCCCATGCCCTCCGGCTATCTCTCGATCGTCGACTGCGGCGCCACCCCAAACGACAACAGCGACGATTCCAACGCCCTCCTTGCGTGCATCTCTCAAGCTGACAGCGAAGGCCGCGGCCTTTTCATCCCGCCCGGAGTCTTCAACAGCTACTCGAAACCCCTCCCTGTACCGGGACTCACCATCGTCGGCGCCGGGATGTGGTACTCCGTCGTCTCAGGGTTCTTCGCTCGCTTTGATTGCTATGAGCCTGGCTGCACGTACCGAGATTTCGCCGTGTTTGGCGACACGGTGCTGCGCGACGACGACTCTCCAGAAACCGCTTTCGGAGGCGAGGGGAGTTCCGGCGTGAGTCTCGAGCACATGTGGGTCGAACATACGAAGACCGGATACTGGACCGGTCCCAACACCAACGGACTCAGCATCAAGTTCTCCCGTTTCCGCAACCTCATGGCAGACGCGGTCAACCTGTACGGCGGCGCCGTCAACTGCCTCATCGAAGAAAATCACAGCAGGAACACCGGTGACGATGCCTTCGCCGCCTGGTCCCACTCCATCCATCCGACAAACAGCGGCAATATCTTGCGCAAGAACTACGTGCAGCTGCCCTGGAAGGCCAATTGCTTCGGGATCTATGGCGGCAGTGGAACCGTGATCGAGGACAACGTCTGTGTCGACGTCGTTCAGTATCCGGGCATTTTGCTCGCACGGCAGTTTGATTCAACAGCGTTTGGTGGAACGACCCTCATCAACAGGAACACGCTCATCCGCAGCGGTGGGTTTGCTTTCGGCTCTGAGCACGGCGCCTTCAAAATTCACGCCGCAGACGGACCCGTGCAGGGCGTCAGCATCAGCGACCTAGACATCTTGTCGCCGACTTATTCGGCCTTCCACGTCCAGGGTCAAAGCTTCATCGACACGGTCTACATCGACGGCGCCAACGTCGAGAGCCCAGGCACGGGAGTCTTTCTCCTCAACTGGGGGAGTGAAGGCGCTCTTGATGCCGCGAACATCGCCGCCACCGGAGCACCGAGCGGAGTCATCGACGACTCCGACGGCAATTTTTCGATTCTTCGAGGTAGCGGCAATAGCGGCTGGTAGGCTCAGTGCAGTTGAGAGCACGTCCGAAAACCTGCTGCGCCTCCCGCAGCAAAGGTCGTCGTCTCAGTGCAGGACACTCGCCGCCGCGACGGCGGAAGGGGCCGTCCCGACGTGGGAAGCATTTTCCCTCGTGATGGGATCGGCGCCCAGGCTGCCCTGCAAATCCTCAAGATAGGCGGGACTGCTCACCCGTTCGAGCTCCTGACGAGCTAGCTCTAGCCGACTCGCGATATGAAGCCTATCGCACACAGACGCATACCCGGGACGTGCGAGGAACGCGGAGAGCGATGCCACGTGCCGCGAGTAGAGCGTGACTTCTCGCTTCTGCTTCATCAGAAGACGCGCCCGGTACCAGTCACTGCTGAGCATACTCTCGCGAGTGAAGAGTCCCCGAATCTCAGGGTGGTCGATGGTTTTTCCTTCGTAAGTGCCATGCGCCATGATGTGAAGGAGGGCCTTCAGCGGCGGACAGGCGTCTTCGACGCTCCCGTCTTCAAAATAGAGGAGCGCTGACTTCTGCATGGCTTCGACGATATTGTTGACGCCATCGGCAAACGTTCCAAGATCTTGCGCCTCTGGCTTCAGCATTTCTTCAGTGAAGACCGCCGAAGGGTTGTCGAACACGCGCCCGAAGTACGTGTGCACGAAACGCTCGGTGATGCGATAGCCGAGACGGCTGGCGAGGACCGTTTTGCCCTCGTACTCAAAGTCCTTCACCTTCTCCAGCTCACCGCGCGCGATCATGCGCTCGGGATCCCTTTCATCCGGGAAGAGGCGGCACCAGATCTCAGGAATGAGCAAACTGATGTCGTGATCCACTCGACATTCCGGACCGATCCACCCCGCCGCCGTACTGAATCCCGCATAGCCCGTGAGCAGCATGCCGACGAGCGCGTTGTTGAGATCTGCCGTGGCCGAGATGGCGTTGAACGGGCCTTTGGTGAGGGCCCCCTCAGAGCCGGCCCCCGTCGTACTCGGAGACTTACCCGTCACACTACAGATGTAGTCCATGAACAACTCAGGTAGTTCCTGATAGTGAATGGGGTTGTAAACGCAGAGGGGGCGGATCTTGAGCCCGTCGATTTCATCCGGTGGGTTGTTTCTGCGACCGCTCAGGACACTGATCACCGGAAACACGCAAGGTTCATGGGCCGGGATGCCGCGATAGAGACGTGCCCCGAGCTCAGCTAAATACCGGCCGTCGGGGGACTGCATGTCGGGACGCACTTGCAGATACCGGGGGTTCTTTGTGGGCTTTCCGCCCACAAGCCGAGGGCGAGCGCTACAAACATTGCTCCGCAAAGAGACCGCAGCCGAAGTCAGGTGCGCCTTCATGGCTGGAGTGAAGCGCTCGAAGGTCTCGACGCGTTCGGTCAGGTCGCGCATCTCCTCGGCATTCATGGGTTGAAAATTCGACGCGAACAGGCCCGGCCCCGCCATGTCCGCCTCCGTCTGCTTGTCAAAGCCCGGATGAATCGCCTCGTCCGGGCGCTGAAACAACCGAAATTCACAATTCTGAGCGATCTTGAGGCTCGGGTGAGCGGAGTATTCTGAGGGCAAGCCTGAGATCTGGTCTCTCCGCACAATGGTGCTTGCGGTGATGTCATCTTCCATTTGCACCTTATCGGCGGCAATGAAGTCCTGCCGGAGCTTGTAGGTGCGCCAGGCTCCGTTCTTCCACAATCCGACCCGCAAATAGGATCCGACCAACTGCCGCCCGTCGAGTTTGAGTTCGTGACCGGGAGCGCCATTGACGATGTCGACAGTGAAGTGAGATTTCCAATCCACACCCCAACTCAGCCGATAAAATTGCTTGATGGCGAAGACGATAGCCCGAACGTGGTTGGGGATCGCGCGCAGGTAGGCATTGTGCTCGTCTGTGTAGAGTTCTGGATTGGGGGTGAGGAGCTTGACCACGGAGCCCAGTGAACGATCCTCAGAGAGGACTTTTCTCCCGGGATCTTTCGGCTGCGTCTCTCTGAGTTCCGCGCGAATCGAAGTCGAATAATCGCGCTCGATGATCTCCTCCACGTAGGCGATGTCCTGATCGTAATCGCCGATATAAATCGGCCCGAAGATCACGGCATCGTTGAGACTCTTGGAAATTTCGCTCTTCCCTCCCCCGGAAACCGTGGAGGGCTTGTGGCAGAAGGTGCCTTCCGGAACCGTACCCACAAGCTTGAAGGTCGGCGCGGTCGGGTGCTTCTGAAGACGCACCTTGTAGCCGCTGGGATGCATGTAGACATGTCCGGGCAGGACACGCAGACTCTGTGGCTGACCTTTGTTGGTCCAATGCGCTTCCTGAGTGCTGACCTCCACCTCCATATCTTCCGGAAGAATATGAATGTGAGGGAATCTCTTGTCTGTCGCGTATCCCTCTTCATGGAGCGTGACCGTGTCTCCCAGAAGCTTGATCGCGTCCGCGAAGCGATGATCCCGTCCGACCATCCGTGATTCCGGAAGAAAGCGGGAACCCAAGCTATAGGTCGAAAAGGCAAGGGCGCCACCCGAGTGCTCTTCCTCGGAAATGCCGAACAAATTTGCCGACAGACCGATCTGAGTTTTTACCTCTTTCTTGCAGTAGCCAAAATAGTTGTCGGCCAGGATCGTGACCATGATGCCGCGTTCATCGCGGAGGGTGATCTTGAAGGGCTTGCCGCCGTTGTAGATCTCGTGCTCTTCGACGTAGCACATGCCCTGCGCCTTCTGGCGCTCCGTCGCCTCGGATACACGCGGCAATCCGAGGTCCTTCTTCTTCAGACTGCGCAGGTGCGGCGCAAGAATCACGCAGCCCGTGTGGCCCGTCCAATGCTCGACATCGAGCGCCGCGTCGTTTTCGGGCAGGTGCGGATCGCCCGCGTTTCCGAAGATGCTTTCGACGAAATCGAGATTGCTGACCAATCCCCCCGGAGCAAAAAAGCGAACGTCCATCCTCTTCTCAGGACGGAGACCGGGAACCTCCGGACACACCAAGGGCCGAAGGAGCAAGGACACCATCGTCTCCGTCGGAGTTTCCCATTTCGACGTGAAAGGCAGACGAAGCAGATCACCCGGGGGACGGAGAGCCGCGCTCAAAAGGCGCGCATAGGTGATGAGCGGAACGGCGACCTTGTCGGCCGGCACTCGCAATCCAAAGTCTGCAACATGAAAAACGCCCTTTGTCGTGCGTCGATCGTTGAGAGGATTGTGCAGCACCCCGTTTTCCAAGCGAAAGCTCGAAACTTGGTCGTTGTGGTACTCGTCCTCGCCCTCCGGAAGGCTGAGCTCCCGAGAAAGTCCGTACCGGTCGACAACGACGGTTTGACTGGGGAGGCGTGGAGTTTCGCCCGTCTCGGCCAGAACCTCATCCAAAAACGCCTGAATGCGTGCGTCAGGCGCCGCCAAGTGTCCGGTGAGCAAGCGGCTCTGCTCCGCGTAGCGCTGAAACAAATCCCCGGCGAGTTCAAGCACGCTCAGTTCATTTCCCGCCTCCGGAACGGCGAACCCTTGCGCCGCAAGCTTGACGACAATGCTCCGATGTAGATCGACGAGATCCACTTCAGGCTGCCCTCCGTCCTCCTTGAGACCCGCACTGCGCTCCAAATTTCCCAGTCCTGACATGGAGAGCAACTTAGCAAGGACAAGCGCGCCGTAGTACCCGGGATGTACGTTCAGCGCTCCCTCACTCAAAGTCGTAAAAGGTCAGGACTTTCTATTGTTTCCGAATCGCTTCGACCACACGGCCGGCGCTCCATTTGCCGCCCCTCAGTCTGAGCTTCCCGCGACGGAGGGAGCGCTGCTCCCTCAAAAAACTAGCGCACCACGACAGCCGCGCACGGAAAGCCCGCGAAGAAGTCCTTGACCTCCGCTGACTGCCACAAGAGGCAAGCGTCGCCCAAAAGCTCCAGCACGTAGGACGAATTCATCTGCCATTGATCCTGAGGGATCGGAGTTTGCATGTCGTGCACGAAGATCTCTCCCGCGGCGGCGTTCACGACATCGAAGTTGAGTTCCAGGGTGCAAGACTTGAGCCCACTGACCGAAGAAAGGATCGCCTCGGCGAGTGCCTCCGGACTGGTGCTCAGGATCGCTTGCGTCGTCCCTCCAGAAGCGGAGTAATCGCCCGCCGGAAGGAAGCACTCCGGATTGCCCTCTGAGGGCAGAGGACTGCATCCCGTAGGATTCGGTGCGTTGCCGTTGTTTGTCCGCAGCGCGCCCCACTGAGCGGCCACCTCGGAAGTATTGCACTGATCGACAACCGCCCCGTTATAGGAAGTGACAGTGAGGCCGATGGACCAATTGGGGAGTTCTCCAGCGCCCGCTTGAGCAAAGTAGTTGAAGTACTGCGGATTCTGAATCGAGGCGCTGTCGATGGCGAACACCAGAGTCCGCACCCCCTGCTGAAACGCGTACTGCATCGCGGCCACCGTGCCGTCGACGGCGCAGTTGGCCGTGTTGTCGTTGCAGAAGTCCGGCTCTCCGTCGCTGACCAGCAAGATGTACCGGTCACCGGGACTTTCATCTGCCAGGAGGATCTCCGTGGCTTGTGCAATCGCCGTGGGCGTGGGTGTTTCCTGCTTGTCGGCACCCATGCTGATGGGGGGGGCCGGGATCGCGTTGTAGGCGTCAGCAATCTGCTGATAGTTGTCCGTCGAAATACTCGGTGTGGCGTTGGTGAGGCCGGTGCACGCAGCACTGGTGCCGGTATAGCTACCGAATCCAAAACGCACGTCTGCCGTGAGCTGATTGACCACGTTCAAGACGCCCGTCTTCATCGGCTCCCAGAAGCCGAGCTCCGACATCGAGCTCGATGCATCCACCATGACGTACACCGTCGGCGTCTGCGGTTCGAAATTGACTTCAAACTCATCGCAATAATTCCCCGTGGGCCTATCGCCATCACCGTCGCCGGGAAGTTTGAAATCGCCATCGCCGTCACCATCGCCGTGACAGTTGGTGAGGCAAATGTCTCCATCGCCGTCACCGTCGCCGGTACCACTGTCGCTATCGCTGTCCGCGCCAGAAGGGGGCGCGGAACATGCGCCAGAAACCAGGACCCCGATGCTAAACAAAGACAGGGACGCAAACTTGGTAAACCCAGCGGACCGGCTCTGACCGCGAAAAGACGTAAAAAGCATGTGGGCATGGTAGCGCTACCCGGACGAGGTGGCCACTCGTCAAATGCACTCTTCTCAATTCACGCACTGCTGTGAATCTTCATCCCCACGGTACCGGCGTCACCGATCCAGCTTGCCCCAAAGAGCCCTCCTCCTCTCAAGCACGTTGCCCTGCACTCTAGCATGGCCCGCTTCCATAACGGGGTTCGGGGCCCGCTCTCAAGCGTCGTCGACGAAGCGGTAACCGACCCCGCGCACGGTCTCGAGATAGTCACGCGCGCCCATGAGCTTTTCACGGAGCCTCTTCACGTGCGTGTCGACGGTACGGGTGGTGACATCCGCGCGGATCCCCCACACCACTTCCAAGAGCTCAGAGCGACTCTGCACGCGATTCTTGCGATCGTAGAGGGTCAGAAGCAGCTTGAACTCAAGCGCGGTCAGCTCGATCTCCTCCTCGGACACCCAGACCCGATGAGCATCCCGATCCATGGTGAGAACGCCAAACTCCTCCACGGATTCTTGCTTCGTCTGACTCCCATGCACGCGACCGACGATGGCCTCGATGCGAAGCAACAATTCCCTCACGCTGAAAGGCTTGACCAAGTAGTCATCGGCGCCGACTTCAAATCCCCCCACCCGGTCCCCTTCTTCTCCTTTTGCGGTCAGCATCAGCACAGCCGCTCTTCGCGTTTCCTTTGTTGACTTGAGCTGTCGACAAACGTCGAGCCCCGAAACATCCGGCAACATGAGATCCAAGAGCACGATCTCGGGCGCAAGCTCCCTGGCAAGCCGGATCCCCTCTGCTCCCGCGCGCGCGAGTCGCACCGTGTGACCGGCGCGTTCGAGGTTGTATTGAAGGAGATCTCTGAGATCCGCTTCGTCTTCAATCACAAGGACTTCAGCCATTGAGCACCGCGGGGAGGGGTAGCCTGCCCAGGAAGGGCGGCCGGGAGGACCCTAGAACGCATCTCCCCCCTTGGCGAGGCCCCTCTGCCGCCTGCTCAGGACCGCCCGCTCAGGTCGCGTCCCCTCGCGCGTAGATGCTGGCCACGTAGTTGAGCACATCGGTCGCACTCACTTCATTGTACCCATAATACTTGATGAGCCGGGACTTGATGATGTCGATCTTTTCCTGAGTTTCGCGATCCACAACCGCGCTCACCAGCGTCTTGAGCTTGATGCTGTCCTTCTGATCCTCAAAGAGCTTCATCTCAAGAGCACGACGCAAGCGATCATTGCTCTGCCAGTCAAACTCAACCCCTTCCACCGCCTTCGCTCCGATGAAGTTCATGATCTCCCGACGGAAGTCATCCTTGCGGTTGTCCGGAATATCGATCTTCTCTTCGATGCTCCGCATGAGGCGTTCATCGGGCTGCTCGTCTTGACCCGTGTATTTATTCTTCACGCGCTCTTTGAGGGTGTAAGCCTTGATGTTGTCGATGTAGTTCGCCGCCAGTTTGCTGATGGCGTCCTCATCCGCACTGATGGCGCGCTGGACCTCGTTTTTCACGATCTGTTCGTACTCGTGCTTGACCACCCCGATCAGCTCACGAAAGCGGGTCCTTTGCTCTTCGCTGGTGATCAAGGAGTGACCGCGAAGGCCTTTTTCTAGTTCATTGAGCACCATGAACGGGTTGATGGTGCCCTCGCCCTGCTCATTGACGAGAGCGTTGCTGATCTTGTCCTGCACATAGCGCGGACTGGCCCCCTCCATGCCCTCTCTGCGGACTTCCTTCCGCAACTCCTTGACCGTATCTTGTGTGTAACCAGGGAGAACGCGTCCATCATAGAGGTGGAGCTTCTGAATCAATTCCAGGTTGTGCTTCTTGGGTTCTTCCAGGCGGGTCAAAACCGCCCACATGGCGGCAACCTCGAGTGTGTGCGGGGCGACATGCTTCCCGGCCACGCGCTTCTGATCGAAGTCCTTCTCGTAGATGCGCTTTTCATCGGAGAGCTTCGTGATGTACGGAATGTCGATTTTAATGGTGCGGTCCCGTAGCGCCTCCATGAACTCATTATTCAACAGGCGATTGTATTCCGCCTCATTGGTGTGCCCGATGATCACTTCGTCGATGTCCGTTTGGGCGAACTTTTTGGGCTTGATCCGGTGCTCTTGAGAAGCACCCAAAAGGTCATACAAGAAAGCGACGTCGAGCTTCAGCACCTCGACAAACTCAATCACCCCTCGATTGGCAATGTTGAACTCTCCATCGAAGTTGAAAGCCCGAGGATCCGAGTCCGATCCGTACTCAGCGATCTTCCGGTAGTTGATGTCTCCGGTGAGCTCCGTCGAGTCCTGATTCTTCTCATCCTTCGGCTGAAAAGTGCCGATGCCAATGCGGTTCTTCTCACTCAGAATGAGCCTTCGCACCGTGATGTGATTTTCGACAACCTTCTGCCAGTTTCCTTCGTATCGTTTGATCAACTCTCCGAAGATGAAGCGACTGGCCGGATCGAGCTCGCCCTGCACTTTCACCTGAAACTGCTGAGAGGAAAGCTTGAGTTTTTCAATCGCTTGCGCGCGCCACTCAGGAGGGATCAACCGGAGCGGCTCTTCGTGCATCGGAGAGTCGAAAACGTCCGTCTCCTTGCCGGCGAGATTGTACTCACGGAGCCCTTTCCAGGAGAACGTGTAGAGCGCCCCTTCCTTCGTCTGCGAGTAATTTTCAAGCCCTTTTTTGATCAAGCGCGCGATCGTCGACTTGCTCGAACCAACAGGACCGTGAAGAAGGATCACTCGCTTTTCAGGACCGTAGCCGTGAGCCGCGGCCTTCAGCACGCTCATCAGACGCATGAGCGGGATGTCGAGCCCAAACACCGCATCCGCACCCCCGCCGTCCGGATCCTGAAAGAAGTGATAGCGAACGATCTTCTTCTTGTTGTCGACGTACTCCTCACTGCCGTAAGAAAGGACCATGTCGTAGAGGCGCTGAAATGCGTTGCGCGTCACCTCCGGCCGTTCAGAAACGATACGCAAGTACTCCTCGAAGGACCCCTCCCAAGAAAGGTCCCTATACCTGTCGTAATCCTGCATCCCCGCGATGCGGGCCACCATTGAGTCACTTGACACGATTGCTTGCCCTTCCTCGAACCTTCGCCATCCGCAAAACGAGGATAGCACAGCAATCAAGGGAAGCGACCCAGCTTCAAATGAGCCGACGGACCTACGACAGCGCTGGTTGCCGCTGATTTGAGATGTGCCGTAGGGCGCTTGTTAGGGAGCGGCAGCGCCAGACGACGCGGAAGGTGAGCCTGTGCATAGCGCGCGCTCGCGCTGTCGAGCAGCTTCCCACGCTTGTTTGACCTGCGCCTTGAGCATCCCCGGGGCCTTCTCTGAAATCAACGGGGCGAGCCGAGCGTCTAGATCCGGCGGGTTCAGAGTCACCAGAGCGGTCACAGAAGCCAGACCGAGGAGCACCTGTCCTTCCCCGACAGACCCCGACATGAGGGCGTGTGCTTTGTGTGTGAACTCTGCGAGCGATTCCACATCACAGCGTTCTCCGAGGGCAACGGCCGCGTCCGCGCGCACCGCGTAGTCCGCATCCTTGGAAAACGCCTTGCGCAAAGCACGCAGGGATTTTTCATCCTTTGCCTGTGAAAGCGCGCGCGCGACGGCGCGGCGCGACTCCACTTCTGGTTCCCGACGCAAGCGCGTTGAAAGCGCTGCTGAAATCCGCGCATCCCCGGACCCTGCGAGATGCGCAGACAGGAGCCGCGCCGCGCTCGAGCGTACGAACGGCCATGGATCTCTGGAAAGAAGCGTAAGAGCAGGGTCGATGGGGGAGGTTGTCGGTGAGAGGGACCAGGTCGTGAGCGCTGTCGCGCGCAGTCGTGGGTTCTTCGATTGAGAAAGCCCAGGGACGCGGGACATGAAGCGCGTGAATCGCTCCTCCTCGCCAGCTGAAAGCATGCCTTTTGAAGGCCAAGCGTCGTACAAGAGTTCCAGCGCGCGGAAGCTCAAGGCGGCTTGCTCGACTTCGCTGAGTTTCTCAGGCGCCTGTCCAGAGAGCCAAGCCAAAAATATCTCTTCGAGCTTCTTTGAACGCCCGGCGAGCGCAAGAACCACAGGACTGAGCTTGTAGGCCGCGGCGAAGTCGGCAGCAGCAGAAAGTCTTTCCACCTCACGAATTTGCTCAGGCGAATTTAGGTGACCCTTGAGCGCCCGGACGAGCTCCACCTCTGCAAAGTTGCCGAGAGAACCGTCGCTGAGACGAGCATTGAGTGCAGGCAACTCTGTCTCCGCTAGTTCGCTCAGCAGGGTTCGCAGCTCACTCCGAAGTGCGGGATCTTTTTCTTTCAAAAGCAGGGGAAGCTGCTGAGCCGCCACCTCTGGAGCAAGGGCCGCAAGCACTCGAGCAAGGTGTGCGGTTCCCGCAGGATTGGCCTTTTTGAGCCGAGCTCTGAGAGCCGGGACCGCGTCCTTCCTCAGGTCAAGGAGACGGCCCACCGCCGAAGCGCGCTCCGCCTCGGTACCAAATTCGAGAACTGCCACGATGATGGGAAGTCCGCGTACCCCCATGCGACCAGCCACCTCACGCGCACGCTCGCGCGCAGATGCGTCCATGCCTCCGTACCTCGCCGCCAACAAAGGTGCAGCGTTCTCGGAAACGGCCAAAGCCCGAACGGCAAGATCGGCTTGCTCCGTTTGCTCCGCTCTGAGCCAAGAAACCAGCTCTTCGAGGGGCACGTCCTTGGACGTGGAAGAGACCTGCATCACCTCCGTCACCGAGGCCGGCGTTCGGGGTTGCACAAGAGTGAGGCAGCCCTTGGGAAAATCATCTGGCAGCGAAAGATCATAAAACGTACCCGTCCCAGGAGCGAGAACCAGCTCCAGCGAACGCCCTTCTCCAAGAACGTAAAGGTGCTCTTCCTTGGTGAGAGGGGCCTTCACTTCGAGCACCCACCCGTCCTGATCCAATTCGGGCCATGCGAGAGTGATCTCATCGTGACCGTCCACCCACAGTGTCTTCCGATCGGTGTCGACGGGCGCTTTGACCGAATCCCCATCGCTCATCTGCGCCGAAAGGAGCAACCCAGGCGCGCGATCTCGGGCAGAAAGCTCTATCCTCTGGGCTTTTTTCCGATCCACGTCTGAAAGCACAGACGCGCGGACAGGCCGAAAAAGGCCGCTCGTAGGGTTCAACCGTCGCACGCTCGCAGGGGCCGTTCGACCGCAGGCCACACTTCGCGACCCCGTCGTCAAGAGGACCTCTCGCTCATCCTTGCTCCCAGACACCACGAGCTCCGCTTGCTGAGGAGAGTCCTGCCCGACCCATCCTTTGAGGGCAACGACGGGTGACGGAGCACCGCCCCGCGCCGCCCCAAGCACCAAAACGACGTACGCTTTCTGGTGGCCTGTGTAGCGGAGCTCGAGAAGCGAGCGCTCTTTACCCAAAGACACTTTCTCGACCGATTGCTTGAGAGCGGACGTCTCCTCAGGAAGCTCCACCCGAAAGCCCCGCTCCTCGTCCTCACAAGTCTCATCACAAGACACCAAGGTCAGGGACCGAGGACCGGAGATCACGTCGACTCCGAGGTAATCGCCACTCGCTGGCAGCGACGTCCGCTGAGCTTTCGCCGCCATGGCCGGCGCAGAAACCAGCAGTGAAAGACCCAAACCCAGAGCCAAGGCCCAGACCCCCCTTCTTCCCACCCTCCGACCGTACTTCGCCACGGGCGGCATCGTAGAGTCGCCGCGCCAAGACTCAAGCGAGGGATCGCAAACCCTCAAAGAGTCATTTTATAAAATATAAATTCTGCGAGCTTCGCTGCGTTTGAAATGAACCGCAGTATTTCCCGCGACGGAGGGGTCGCTGACCCCTCAACAAACGTCGAGAAGACGCCGCGACCACAAGAAGCCGTCCGCGCGCCCCGCGGCCACTTGCAAATGCGCGGACAGCAGACCTGTCTTTCTAAACCCCGCTTTGATGTAAGCCGCGCTGAGTTCAACGCTTTCGACGGGAGAAAGCGCAAAGACCGAGCAAATCTCACGCTCTTTGAGTTCAGCGCAAATCTGATCAAGCCCCCCTGACGTCAACCACGTCTCCTTGTCGCCCCGAGGCGCCACAAGCGCTTCGAGGAATGCATTGTCGAAGCACATCTGAATTTCGACAAAAACGAGCAACGAAAATCCGCCGCGGGCCGTGCAGAGTCGGGTCGTTCGCTCCACTCCTCGACCAAAGGGCTCCACTCCTGTCAGAGCTCGACCGCTGACCTGCGCATTGCTCAGAGCCTTCGACAGATCGCTCGCCTTCGGCTCCGCTACCTTCACTCGTGGAAGGCTCTCTGGAGCGTTGGCACGAACCAGTCGACGCCCCGCTTGGTAAGCCCGCTCAGCGCGCTCTTCCGCCGGAGTGTCCGCATCCCGAGAGATGCGAATCCGCGTCCCAGACTCAAACGGCGCCTCTTGATTGAACTGAAGTCCAAGGATGTGGCCGTCGCTGCGCTTGTAAAATCCGGGAATGCTGCCCTCTTTGGCGAAACCCATTTTTGCCCAAGTTGCCGCTTCTTCCCTCTCGACGATCGTATAGGCGCGAACAACCCCCTGCTCCGCCGCCACCTTCTGGATGACGCCCAACTTCCCCGGTTGAGATCCGGAACGAAAATCGATCACGCGCATCGTCTTCGTGCGACGATTGACAAGGAGCGAGAGCGACACCTCACCTCGAGTCACATCGATTTCATCCAGCTCGAAATCTGTGCCCTGTCCTCCCTCAAGCAACGAAAACCTTTCGGCGATTTGACTCATTCTCCCGTTTCCTCGGTGGGTCCCACCATGAATATTGTTCTTACCGGAATCCGACATGCCCCCCGGCACACCAAGATTCCCCGACTCTCTTCCTCGGTAGCATTTAGCGTGATGAGATCAACAGCTCACGCCACCCTTCTTGAGTGCTTCCGCCACAAATCTGAGCTGCAAAGACGAACATGTGTAGGTCCGTGTCGTTAAAGCAGTGTCTCCGTGAGCCGCGTGTCTCCATCGAACCGCGTGTTTCTACCGAACCGCGTGTTTCCATGAGCGGACGTCCAGTGGTCGCTCACAGAACTCTCATGACCTCAAACCAAGTCTACCGAGAGCTTGTCGAGGACTTCATCCAGCTGACCGCGGCTCAACGACACCCGGGTCGGCATCCCGCCGTCGAGACCCAAGAGCTGCAGAAAGTTCACACCGCTGTCAAAAGCTGCCGCCATCGTCACGTTGTGCTCATCAACCACGATGCTGATTTGCTCAAGCTGCTGCCCAAGCAAGAGCAGGCTCGTCTTGTCGAGTCGACCGAACCCGTGAGCAACGTCCACCAAGGCCACTCCGCCGCCCGTGCGTCTTGAGAAACGTCGATAAGCGCGCGCTGCTCGTCGGGTTTCCTTTTCGATGGGAATCATTTCCTCCGCTATCCTCGTGAGGCGCGCGCGCGTCGCTTCGTCCCGAAGCCCGACCACCAAGAGTCCCACCACATCGCGGAAAAGCGACTCATCCCTCGGACGTGCCCTGAGCGCGCGGTCGAACATCTTTCCTGTCTCTGAAGGCTCACCGAGCCGTGTGTCGACAGCATGCGCATCCTGATCGCAACCCGGATACGGCTCTTTGCCTCCAAGGATCCACTTGGCTGCGCTGGCCAGTCCGTCAAAATCCGTATGACACAAGATCGTATCCGCCTCGCCAAGTTGCCCGATCACCTCCGGAGTGACCATCTCTGGACAAGCTCCATGCTCGGCCTTGGTGGCGAGAACGAAGCGAGAATCCGAGTGAAAATCCCCGTGCCGATCGTGATCGTGGTGATCCACCCACCCGATCAGTCGCTCGCCCAGAGCATCGATGAATTTCTTGGTGACCTTCTCATACCCGCCACCGCCCATCCCAGCGAATGCAATGTCGAGGACCACCACCCGTCCCTTGAGCGAAGACGCCTTGGGAAGTTTGCGTGGGGTTGCAAATGCGAGGACAGCCATGGGCTTGTTGTAGCACGAAAGGAAGCGCGCTCTTCTGCCAGATCGACTCTGGCCCAATCCGGACCCCATGGTAGGCTCGCCACGCGTGGCCAACGAAGATCTGAAACAAGCTCTCGACCTTCCCCTCGAGGAAACCCATCTGGACGAATTGGGGAAGAAGTACGAAGGCAAAGTACGAGACTGCTATTCCACCTCTGATGGCCGCAGAGTCATCGTCGTTACCGACCGCATCAGCGC
>CAYMQT010000005.1:39466-75993 GCA_964392575.1 uncultured Polyangiaceae bacterium | reverse complement strand
CGACCCATGTGGGCCCAGGAGCGACGAGTGCTGGTGGCGGGCAGGAGCGCTGTGGCGAGAGCCGAGGAGAGCGCGACCACCCGGAGCAACTCCGCCTGAGAGTCGGCGATTCCGGTGAACGTCAGGCCGAGACTGAGCGAAGTGAGCACGACGGCGGCGAAGATGTTGGTCAGACCGAACAATCCCCAGGACTCGCTCAGGCGCACATAGCCCGCACGCGCGCGCACCCAGGACAGGACCTGAACCATGAGAGCCATTTTCGCGCTCAAGAGAGCCCCCTTGAGCCAGAACGCTTCGGAGGTATCGGCGCCCAGAAAGAGCAGGACCCACAAGCCCGCAAGGACGAGTTGACCGGTCCATTCGAGGAGTCGCGCAAAGACGAGCGCGGTTCCCGGTCTCGTCACCTGTCCCTCCACGGGCGCACGCCTTCCAGAAATGGGGATCAGGGCAGCGAGGGCGCTCATGCCAAGCAAGAAGCTCCAAGGAGAAGAGAACCACCCGAAATCGTGGGGCCACGGTCCCTGGGCGGCGTGAAGCTCCAAAAGGCGCAGGGTGCCGACGTCGCTCGCCCGACACAGGACAGACAGCACCAAGGGCGTGAGGAGGGCGGCGCGAAGGAGAGTCGCACTGAGCGCGCCGAGGAGGGTAAACCCTCCTCCGAGAGCCCGACGGCCGCCGAGCAAGAACGCCGAGAGGCACATCAACAAGAGACCAAAGGAGAGCCCGAAAATCAGCGCTGCGTCGCGGACGAGCTCAGAGCGAACTTGGAGAAAGAAAGTCAGGCCCAGGGTGACCAAGAGAAAGCTCGGGTAGGCAAGCAATTCGAGGCGATCCGGCACCTCAGCAAGCCAGCGGGCGCGCCGTTTCCGGCCCGTGCTCGGCGAGCCCAAAAGCCACACGACGAAGCGAGGAGGACGAGCGGTGAGGAGGAGCGCCAGAACCAGTCCGCAGATAGTGGCCACGGCTCGAGCTCCGACGCCGTGGTCAAGGACCTGAAAGTCTTGACGAGAGATGTGAGCGAAAGCGAAACCCTGAAACCCATCCCGTGAGTAGACGATCAGGCTGGTGTGTCCTTGCGCTTGAGGAAGAAAGTCCGCCCGACTGTCGAGCCTCACTCCATCGAGTTCGTGCAGCCGGTCACCGACCAGAAGTCCAGCCTGCTCGGCGCGAGAGTCTGCAAGAATTTCCGAGACCGCTAAGTCGTCGTTCAAGTTCATGCCGAGGAAGCTGAGAAACTGAGAAGGTTCCTTTCCCTTTTCTGGAGCATGGGCGCGGCTGAAAAAGTCGAGGACGAGTTCCGTTTTTTGGCCAGACAGGACCGGTCGACCCCGCATGATGGCGGCGAATTGGATGCGCGCGGTTCCGCGAAAGGTTCCGTGGGCGGCGCCCTCCAGGAATTGAGTGAGGACTCGCGGCTTCAAGGGAAGATAGATGGACGAGCCAGAGGCCGAGGTGAGGGGGAGTTCAAAGTCGACTCGCCTCGGCGGGCGGGCGGGGCTGTACACCGTACCTGCGAGGGTCAATGTTCCTGGCCGGCTCTCGGGGAACCCACTTCCGAAAATGGACAGCTCGCTTCCGCTTTCGAGGGTGGAGGGGCCTACTTGATCGATGGTGAGGAGGGGAGGGGTCTCATCCGGCACACAGGCGAGTGCAAAAAGGGCGCAAAAGAGCACCAGCGAAAGGCGGCGAAGGGCCATCTTCCCTCTTTGGCAGAAGCCGAGGGAAAGGTCCTCATTCTTGGGGTTTCCGGTGGAAAATTTGACGGGAATAATTGGGCGCGGGGGCCTGTTTCCTTCACAATGACTACCCTAGGGTTATCGATGGGGTGCTTGATGCCCCCCACTGCTGTGTCCTCCACGGAACGCCTTACTTCATGAAGTCCTCCCAGACCCTTCAGGATCCCGCTCTCCGAGATTTTGAGCAAGCTGCGCTTGCTCACGCTGAGTCACTCTACGGGGTCGCGCTGAGAATGACGCGCCGCCCGGCGGATGCGGAGGACTTGGTGCAGGATTCGCTGTTCAAGGCCATGCGCGCTCGCCATCAGTTTCAAGAAGGGACCAATCTCAAGGCCTGGCTCGTACGCATCCTCACCAACACCTTCATCAACAAATACAAGCGGGGCGTGCTCGAACGCTCGGTGCTCGGTGCGGAGAAGTTGGATCCGGTGAGCGACGGTTGGACCAGCTCGGCGACGCTTTCGGCTCTCAGGGATCCAGAGGCTCATGTACTGAGGCCCCTTCTGGCGCAAGAGATCCGCGACGCGCTCGATGAGTTGCCGGACGACTTCCGCATGGCGGTGCTGCTCGTCGACGTTCAGGAATTTTCGTACAAGGAGGCAGCCGACGTCCTCGGCTGCCCGATCGGCACCGTGATGAGCCGCCTGCATCGGGGTCGCGCCGTCCTCAAGCAGCGTCTAGCTCACCAAGCGCAAGCACTGGGCCTCATCGAAGCGCCGAGCCTCATCGAAGCGCCGGCAGTCGCAGAATCTCCGCAAAATAAAGCTGATCCACGGGCCCCCCTTGAACTTGCCGCCTATCGGGGCAAGAGAAGGAGTGGTTCATGAGTTGTTCTGAGTTTCGGCCGTACTTGCAGGCGTATGTAGATGCCGAACTTTCTCCGGAGCGCGCCATCTCCGTCGAGCGACATTTGAATGATTGTACGGAGTGCTTCTGTGAGGTGGAGTTCACTCGCTCTGTGTGTGAAGTCACCCGCGCCTCGGTGGCCGAAGTGCCCATGTGTCCTGAGTTTCGGGCTCGTCTCTGTCAGTGTTTGTCCGACGAACGAAAGCGACAGGAGGCTCATCGAGGTCAGCCGCTTTCTTGGAGGGTCATCGCGCCGCTAGCAGCAGCGGCCTCGGTGGCCCTTTTCTTTGGTGTGGAGGACAGACAGGGCAGCAGCACCTCAACGGCGAGGATCACCTCTTTCGAAAACCCGGTTGAGTTTTTGGTGCGGAACCATACCTCTTCGCGTGAGCCAGAAATGCGTGAGAAGGAGGCTGTGCAGCGTCTCGAGCCGCGTCTTGGTTTCCCCATTCACCCGCCCAATTTCGACCGGTTTGGGGCTAAGTTCGAGGGCGCTGAATTGGTCCATTTGCAAAATACCCGGATGGCGGCGCTGCGTTACCGTTTGGCTGGCCGTCGGGTGACTCTGTACGTTTATGATCCCGATGAGCTCCCGCTCCGCGCTCAGCGCACCCTGGAGCCTCAGGTGGTCGGCACTAGAGCGGTTTTTGTAGGGAACAAGAAGGGCTACAACATCGCGAGCTGTGAGCAGCAGGGCGTCGGTTACGCGGTGACGACGGATCTCAGTCGGGAAGAGTCGGCAGAACTCGTTGCGGCAGCTTACTAGAGCACACCGAGCGCGAGGGGTTGAGTTCCGGCATCCCCGCATCTGCGAGTTTCGTCACGACCTCCAACTCCGCCATCTGTAGCCGACGGGCTCTTCAACAAAGGCGACGTACGATCAGAGCGTTCAAGGACATGCCCTCTTCGGCTGCCTGGAGGGCCAGCCGCTGATGCACCACAGGGGGCATTCGTAGTCGGAGTTCTCCCGAGTATTTTTTCGAGGCGAGCGGTTCCGGTAGGGCCTCCCCGTTCGATTGCATGTCCTGGATGACATCCTTCACGAGCTTGGTGATGCCATCGAGCGCTACGTGGCGATCTGCGTCTAGCCAGCTGAGGCTCGGGAACTCAGCGCAGAGTCCGACGAATTCCCCGTCCTCTTCGGACCAAATGACGCGGTACGTATAGAGATCTACCTGGTTCATGGCTCAACTTCCCTTCTTCTCGATGGCAGCGATCAGCTGCTTTACTTGGTAGGGCAGCAGGTTTTCAGACGGTCCTTTAGCGTCCGGTCACCGCGAGTCCATGCTTGCGAGGATCCGCGCCGCCGCGCACGCCGCTTGCGTCCATGCGCAGCATTTGAATCGCGGTTGAGGAGAAAGGCATCTCGCCGACGATCTCGCCCCGGCGTTGGAGGTCTTGTTGATGGGCTGCCGAGGTCCCCTTTTCCACAAGGATGTGCCTGCCGTTCGTGGGGATGTAGATGCGTGGCGCTTTGACGGACTGCTCTGGTGTCTGATCGAAAACGAGGGCCGAAAGCAGCGCCTGAATGGCGTTGGTGGCGATGGCCGTCCCGCCTGAACCTCCAAGGGACAGAACGGGGGCTCCGTCTTTGAGGACAAGGGTGGGGGTCATGCTGGAGGTGGGGCGCGCACCCGCGCGCGGGCGGTTGGGGCTTTCGCTCATGGAGAAAGGAACTACGTCCGCTTGCAGGGTGAAGTCATCGAGCTCGTCGTTGAGCACCACGCCAGACGCTTCCGCGAGGATCTTGGAGCCAAACAGACGATTGATGGTCGTGGTCAGGCTGACCACGTTGCCCTTGCGGTCAGCCGTGATGAGGGCGTGGGTGCCGTGTTCGTCCAGGTTGAAGCGAGGGATGGAATGAGTTCGTTCGAGGGAGATACGCTTTCGTCGGTCTTCCATGCGTGCGTCCGAGAGCAGGCGCTCTAGATCGATAGGTTGATGAGCGGGATCTCCCACAAAGCGCATGCGGTCCGCGACGGCTGCCCGTAAAGCCTCGGCGAGCACGTGCTGGTAAGCGGGGGTGCCCTGTTTGAGTTTTCGCAAGTAGTCCGCGGGAAACAGCTTGAGCACTTCAATCATCATGATCCCCCCGGCAGACGGAGGAGGCATCGTGTAGATCTCGAAGCCCTCGTAGTGCGTCCGGAGCGGCGTCCGCTCGATGACGGCATACTGGGCCAAGTCTTGTAGCGACAAGCTGCTGCCGTGCTCTTTCGCGGCGCGCACCATGTCCTCGGCGACGGGCCCTTGATAAAACCCTGCCGGACCTTCGGCGGCGATCTTGTCGAGGGTCTGGCCGAGGGCCGGGTTGGTGAGGCGGGTGCCGACGAGGGCGGGTTTTTGCCCCGGGTAGTAGAGCGCGGCGAATCCGGGCACGCGGATCAGTTTTTCTTGCCCGTAGCTGAGCATGTTCGCCAGGTGCTGTCCGACGGGGAAACCTTGATGTGCACGCAGCGCCGCCTTTTCCACCAAACTCTTCCAGGGAAGTTTTCCGGCGCGCCGGTGTAGTTCAAAGAGTCCCTTCACCTCGCCTGGTACTCCCACGAGGTGCCCGCTCTCGGGCGTAGAAAGGGGGCGTCTTTCGAGCACCTCCGGCTGAAGACCCGCGGGCGCAGTTTCGCGAAAGTCCAGCACGTACATTTTCCCCTCGCTCAGGACTAGGGCGAAGCCGCCGCCGCCAATGCCGCTCGATGTGGGTGAGGCGACGCCCGCGACGAGGGCCGCCACGATGGCTGCGTCCGCGGCCGTGCCCCCTTGAGCGAGCACCTGAGCCGCGTCCCGGCTCGCCGTGGGGTTTTCGGAGCTCACCCCGTAGCCCGGATGAGGGTTTGACAGGACGGGTGGCTTCGCGAGGGCTATGGAGCAGAGTCCGGCCGTGCAAAGAAGCCCGGCGAGAGCGGCCTTCGACGTTTGAAATCCCAGCAAGCTCATGCCCCAATGGGTACCAGAGACGCGCACCCGGGCCCACAGCTCCGCCCCCGCCTAAAGACAGAAGATGCAAATACTTTTCATCATGGACCCGGCCGCAACCATGCTGCCCGACAAAGACACGACTTTTGCCTTTATTCGCGGGGCCGAGGCGGCGGGGCACCGTTGTTTTCATGCGCTCGTCGGAGATCTTTCCGTCCGCGGCGGTGAAGTAGGGGTGCGAGCAGCCCCCGTCTCGGTCAGCGCCGCCGTTCCTCATGTGACTCTCGGTACCGCGGCTATCAAGAATGCCGAGGAGTTCGACGCCATCTTGATCCGCAAGGATCCTCCTTTCGACACGGCGTATCTCCACCTGACTCAGATCTTAGATTTGGTGAAGGATCAGACGCTGATCATCAACGATCCCGTGGGCCTTCGCGACGCCAACGAAAAGCTGTTCGCCCTTCATTTTGCGGACTTCATGCCGCGGACCTTGGTAACCCGGGACCGGGAAGAGATCCTGCAATTTACCCGTGACGTGGGAGGACACGCCGTGCTCAAGCCCCTCGATGGGGCGGGCGGAAGCGGTGTGGTCGCGCTCAGCATCGAAGACAAGAATGCGCGCGCGCTCACCGACATTTTGACGCACGAAGGCGCACTTCCTGCGATGGTTCAGGAGTTTCAACCGGGGATCGTCGAAGGCGACAAGCGAGTCCTGCTGCTCGATGGAAAGCCGCTGGGCGCCATTTTGCGGGTTCCCCGGGCCGATGACATCCGGGCCAACATTCACGTGGGGGGTACGGTGAAAGCAACAGAGCTCGAGCCTCAGGAGATCGAATTGGTGGAGGCGATTGCACCGAGATTGATTGCCCACGGACTCTACTTCGTGGGTCTCGATCTGATAGGTGGCAAGTTGATTGAAGTGAATGTGACGAGTCCTACGGGGATTCAGGAGCTGGGCCGGCTCACGGGGACCACTCCGGAAGCCGACGTCATCGCGTGGATCGAAAGGAGGGTGCTCGCGTGAAGTTTCCTCTTCAACTGGCTGTTGCCGCTTCCGTGGTGACGCTCTGTGTGGGTGGCCTCGTTCTTCTAGGCAGAAGCCGCGATGCAGAAGCGGACCAAAGGACGGACGGATCGCCTCCTGTCGGCGCACCGGATTCTTCCGAGCGAGTGAGCGAGCCTTTGCCTGCGCCCTTGTCCGGGCAGAAAGGGATCCCCTCCTCCGCCCGTTCGCTCGTTCCTGCGACTGCCTGGCTGGTGGCTGATTTTCAGGGCGATCTTGTCGGACAGCTGCCGTTTTCCGATCAGTCGGGATACTGCGCCCAGGTTCCGGCTCCGGCCCGAGTGGCGGTGGCCGTGCTTCCACCGGCAGGCAAGGCAGAGCCCGAATTCATGATCGCAGCCCCGGACGTGAATGACGTTTTCTGGGGTTGCGCCCGGGACCGCATCATCGCGGCGGGAGGGATCCCGATTGCGGAAAACGACCGCTATGAAGTGCTCAAGAGCCCTTCTGGATTGGTGGCGCGGGGGCCCGAAGGAAGGATGGTCTTTCTCACCAGCGACTCACATCTGGAGTCGGCGCTCTCCTCTCTTTCTCGTCTGAGCGAGGGGTCGGATCTCGCAGGTCCGCATGCGCGGATGTATGCGCGCATGCGTGGTCAAGATGATCCTGAGCCGACCTTGGGTCTCACGCTCGTTCTGCCTGAGGGCTGGCTCACTCAGGTAGGGGAGGAAGCCAAGCAGACTCCCCTCAGGCACGTGCATTCCGCCTTCATGGCCCTGCGACCAGACGGAAGCGCGTCGGGGGGAGTCGACTGCGACGAAGCCGGATGCCCAGAGGTCCTTGCCTTCCTTCTGCGAGCAAAAGACGACGCGACGGGTGCTCTCGCGCCAGATACGGTCAAGGGTCTCGCGGCGTCTCTCTCGGCCGAGCACGTCGTGGGAACGGGGCGCATCGCCCTCACTTTCACTCCCGTTGGTGTCGATTTGGCCAAACTCCTGCGCACCCTCTTCTGAGGTAGGTCAGCTCGGTTTGACTGGGTCGCTCGGTTTGACTGGGTCAGCTCGGTTGAACTGGGTCAGCTCGGTTGAACTGGGTCAGCTCGGTTGAACAGAGACGCCTACTGCGCGGATGATCGGTGGTTTTTCGCCCCTTCCTTCCTCCAGAGCAGCTTAAAATCGGACATGCCGCCTAAAATCACCGAAAATTTCCTTTGGTGACCAAGTTCCTTGCGTGAGTCTGGTGTTGGGTCTAGCTTTCGCGGCCCTTCCCCATGGCACACGCAGTTATCCGCACCGGCGGCAAACAGTACCGCGTCGCTCAAGGCGACCTCGTGCGCATCGAAAAACTCGATGGCGCAGCGGGAGACAAGATCACTTTTGACGAGGTCCTTTTCCTCGGTGGAGATGCGCCCACGTTTGGCACTCCGCTGGTGAAGGGCGCGAAGGTTCAGGGAGAGATCGTCTCTCAGGGCCGCGGCGAGAAGATCATCATCTTCAAGTTCAAGCGCCGAAAGAAGTACCGTCGCAAGGCGGGACATCGTCAGTCCTACACTCATGTGAAGATCACGGAGGTCTCAGCGTAATGGCACATAAGAAGGGCGGCGGCTCCACACGCAACGGTCGCGACTCAAGTGCTCAGTTCCGGGGCGTGAAGGTCTTCGGCGGCGAAGCCATTCGTGCCGGTGGCATCATCATTCGTCAGGTAGGACAGTCTGTGGATCCTGGCCTCAACGTCGGTATCGGCAAAGACTTCACCCTGTATGCTCTCAAAGACGGTCACGTGAAGTTTGAATGGGCTTCTCGCAAGAAGAAGAAGGTCACCGTCGTCGAAGCGTAACTTGCTTGTGAAAGCATGACGCGAAGGCGCTCCCGGAAGGGGCGCCTTTTTCGTTTTGCTGTTGTTTCGCTGCACTGTTGTTTTCACTTTACCGACTGTTTTCATTTCAGCGCTTTTGCGCCCTTGAGACCGTCTCGTCTCCGCTGCATCCTCCCCCTCGTGTCAGGCCGCATCCACATTCTTCCCGACGATCTCGCGAGTCAGATCGCCGCGGGCGAAGTCGTTGAGCGGCCGGCCAGCGTCGTAAAAGAGCTCGTCGAAAACTCCCTCGACGCCGGGGCCAAGCGGATCGACGTCACGATCGAGTCGGGTGGGATCACGCTCATCGAGGTGGCCGACGACGGCTGTGGAATGAGTCCTGAAGATGCACCTCTCTGCCTCGGTCGGCACGCGACGAGCAAGATCTCTGACTTTGCGAGCCTTCTGTCCCTCGCCTCCTACGGGTTTCGAGGAGAGGCACTTCCCAGCATCGCGTCGGTGAGTCGCCTTGCGATCAAGACCCGAGACGAAGGGACCGAGAGCGGGCTTCTTCTGTCCGCGCAGGGGACGATCCGGCCAGAGGCGGTGCCGGTAGGAAGCCCGGTGGGAACGACGATCACCGTGCGCGATCTCTTTTTCAATGTCCCCGCGCGCCTCAAATTTCTTCGCTCAACCAACACCGAGGCGGGACATGTTTCCGAGGTCTTGATCGACGCCGCACTTGCGCGACCCGATGTTTCTTTCACGCTCACTCGTGATGGAAAGAGCCAAAAACAGTTTCACCGGGCCCGCAATCGTCGCGAACGGGTAGAGCAGGTGCTGTCCGCTGAGGACCTTTTCTGCGCGGAAGGGACGCGCGGTCCCCTGCACGTGGAAGCGTACTTGAACTCACCCGAGCGCTCCCGACGAGGCGCAGGTGGGCTCAAACTCCTCGTCAATGCTCGACCGGTCAAGGATAGAGCCCTTTTCGCCACCATCGCTCACGCTTTCGGCGGCGCGCTTGCCCGCGGTCACTATCCACGCGGCGTGATCTACCTCACCTTACAGCCCGATTTGGTGGACGTGAACGTCCACCCGCAGAAGACGGAAGTTCGCTTTTCCGATCCTCGTGCGGTGGCAGATGCCGTCCATCAAGTCATCAAGCGAGGTCTTCCGTCCTTCGCCGGGACCGTAAACGTGCCGAAGGTGACGGTCGCTCCCTTTGAGAGCGCACCTGACGCCAGCGGGACCAGCGGGACTTCATCTCCTCCCCGCGCTGAAAAGACGACCCGAGCGACGCCTTTGGCCCTCGAAGCTCCGGGAAGACTCGTTCGTGATTCAGCCGGATCCGCTTTCGGCGAGCGCTATCGGATGGAACCAGCGCCGAAAACTCCTTCGTCGCGGATGGAGGCAGCACGCGGCGATGAGCGCCTCGGGACCTCCCTGTCTCGCACGACGGATCCCGATGCTGCCCGCCGGCGCGCGCCCTTTCGTTTCGTGGCTCAGGTACGACGCAGCTACCTCGTGGTCGAATCTGACGAAGGGCTTTCGGTGCTGGATCAGCACGCCGCTGATGAGACAAGAATCTTCCGAGCCCTCATGGAGAGACTTACGAGTGGGCAGATTCCTGAGCAGGCCCTCCTCTTTCCTGTGACCGTTCATTGGGGTGAGAGGGTCCTTCGGGCTTCGGAGGCGCAGGGTGGGCTCATCGCGCAGCTGGGCTTTGAGCTTCGCAACAGAGGCGGCGGGGCCGTCAGTCTTCATTCGGTTCCGCGGCTCCTTGTGCGCACCGCTCCTGAGAAGATCCTGGAGCATTTGGCTTCTGTGCTCGGACAAACCAAGCAGAGCGATGTCTTCGCTCAGGAGCTCTTATGTCGCCTCGCGTGCCAGGAAGCGCTCGGACTGGGAGAACGCCTGAATCAACAGGACGCAGAACAACTGGTGCGTAGTTTGGATGTGCCGCTCGAAAATGCGCGCTGCATCCATGGGCGTCCGCTTCTTTCGGACATGTCCTTTGCGGAGCTCGCGCGCAAGGACTCTCAGCAGAGATGATGGCTCCGGATCCTTCTCTGGTCTTGCCGATCATTGTGGGACCGACGGCCAGCGCCAAGAGCAGTCTAGCGAGCCTACTCGCACAAGATCTTTCGGGCGAGGTGCTGAGTGCGGATAGCGTGCAGGTGTATCGGTACTTCGACATCGGATCCGGGAAGCCTTCTTCCGAAGAACGGGCTCGTGCGCCGCATCATTTGCTCGACATTCGCGATCCTCTCGACGTGATGGAGGCCACAGTTTGGGCGGATTTGGCCCTCGCGAAGATGCGCGAGATCATGGCTCGCGGCGCGATTCCTCTGATTTGCGGAGGCACTTTTCTTTGGGTGCGCGCTCTCGTCTACGGGCTCGTGGACACGCCCTCGGCGGATGCGGCCGTTCGTCAACGTCACGATCAGATCGTCAGAGACCACGGCCGCGCTCACCTGCACCGCCTGCTGTCGGCCGTCGATCCCACGAGCGCTCTGCGCCTTCACGAAAACGACACGGTGCGCGTGAGTCGGGCCCTTGAAGTGTTTGAACTTTCCGGGCGCCCGCTGAGCGCCTTCCAAGAGGAGCACGGATTTAGGACGCGCCGTTTCACTCCGTTGCTTCTGGGGGTGGGATGGGAAAGAAGCGACTACGAGCAGCGGCTGCTCGGGCGTACGAAGGCCATGTTTGCTCAGGGTTTCGTCGAAGAGGTGCGAAGCCTCATTGCTGCGGGTTATCAGGGAGCGCGCGCCATGGACGCGGTTGGGTACCGACAAGTGCGTGAAGCGGTCCTGAGTGAGGCCAGCGGGAGCGCTCTCGATGAAGAGAGGCTGTCCGAAGAGGTGCTACGGGTGACCCGGGTTTTTGCCCGCCGTCAGAGAACCTGGCTCAGGGATGAGCCGGTGAGGTATGTGCCGCCGGAACTCTTGAAGGACGCGGGCGCGCGGCGGGTCTTGGTAGACGAGATCCGCGCTCATTTTTCCGCCTAGAAACGCTTATTTCAGAGAGGGCGGTTCACTTCAGAGAGGGCGGTTCACTTCAGAGAGGGCGGTTCACTTCAGAGAGAGAGAAGCGTCGAGCAATTCAAGGAAGGTCTTGGGCTCAAAGGACCGACTGCTTTGGACGAGTTCGACCACGTTGGTCGAGAGAACCGGCCGCGTAGAAACACGCGCCTCGATGGGCGTCGAGTCTCCCAGGCGTACGCGATCGAGCTCTTCGCGAGCATTTTCTGGGACGGAGAGGGGTTCGTCGCTCGTGGTGATCGAATCCGGAAGGTCGGCTTCGAGTTCTCCCGCAGCGGCGGCATCGTGGGTTTCGCTGTCGTCGAAATCGGGCGCGTCCAGTTCGAAATCTCGGGCGGAACCCTCATCTAGAGAGATCGTTTCGCCCAGCTGCGCCATGGTAGGACCATCGTGGTGCGGGATCTGAGGGCTCGCGATGCCCTCGCCGGATTCTGGTGGCGGGGTGAGCGGCGGTTGGTGTTCCGCTGCGCTCATGGCTTGCTCCATGGTCTCGGCCGAAACGGGCCCGGATTCTGGTTGATGCTCGTCGACCTCGAAATCGTCGATCTCGTCGAACTCCTCGACATCATCGACGATGACGTCGTTCTCCAGTGAGTCGGGCGTCATCTCTGTCGTTGAGGCCGGAGCGTGGTCGAATTCTGGGTCGTCGAGCTCCATCTGGGGGAGTGACGGAGCGGGCGAAAATGACGCTTGAACCGGGCGCGGCTCTTGGGCTCGCGCCTGCACGCGAGCGAGCAAGGCTTCCAGTCTTTCAATCTGCGCGCTCATGCGTCCCCTCCGTGAAGCGCTTCAACGACGGCGCCTAGACCCGAACCGGCATGGGCCATTTCCCTCGCGCGACCGGCACCCTCAGGCGAGAGGACGAGGTAATTTTGTAGTCCGTCTCCTCGAAAGACCACCAGAGCCACATCCCGGCTGAGGCCCCGCTGCAGAGCGGTTTCGAGGAGTGACGGCATCAGGCTCTGTACCTGTTCTGGGGTCCCCGACATTCTGAGGACAAGAGCTCGACCCCAGCTCTCGACGGCAAGATCACCCAAACCAAGCAGCGCCAGCTGTCCGCCTAAGTGCTCCGTCCACGACTCGATGCTCGCGCTTTCTGCGGAGGCGCCCATCCGGTCGGCGACCCGTCGGCCAATTTCGTTCCCTAGGCCGCGAGCGAATTCGCTTGAAGCGTTCGGTCCCGCCTGTTCGAGAAGCGTTTGCAGCAAGTGGGCAGGGAGATTGAGCCGGGAGGCTCCCTCGTCGTCGCGGAGCTGACCACGGGCCAAATCATAGATGATGGCTCGTGTTGGATCGAAACGTGGAGTCATAGATGCTCTTGGGTACCGAAGCTGCTCAGTGCTCCTGGGCGCCCTCAGAAAAATCCCGAAACGCGCCTGGGGGGCGAAAAGCAAAATCGCTCGTGGCAGTATAGGGTAGTGACCGCGACGACTGTCAAATCTACAGCAGTTTTTCGTCCTGCCTGGCGGGTGCGGCGTCCTTTTCGACGAATGCTTTGGGCTCTTTGCTTCGTTTCGGGGGGACTTCACGCAGGCCCGGGTGAGTCTTCCGCCCGAGCGCCAAAACCGCTGCTTTTGGGCGGGGGCGTTGAGGTCAGCAAGATCCCCGTTCTGCTCGACCCTGTCCTTCCTGTCGGCTCTATCAGACCGACGGCCCCCCCCTTACTGAAGGAAGTTCGGTGCTCCCTCACGCGCCCGGTGTGTGTCGGGGTGGAGGAGGAGTCCGGGACTCCTGCGGAGGCTGCCCGTCAGAAGGCGGCCCTCGAAGTCCTTGAAGAGGCCTATGAGCTTTCCGTGTTTGGAGCGGCGCTCGGACGACCCCGAGCCACTTTTGCAGATCCTCTGGTGTGGACGCCCTCGTCGTCCCTCCCCCTCCGGGTGGAAAGGGAGCTCGTCTCCGGGCGCGGATTCGATGCTGGACGCGCATGGTGTCGGGGTGGTCCTCCCCACGCTCACAACGCTCTGCGTTGTGTTTCCGAAGCGACCCTCTTCGCTCTGGCGCCGGCGGCGACCTCACATCTCGCAAGTGGACTTGCCGTCTCTCAGCAAGTGCTGTCTCCCGAGCGGGATGCCGCGGCTCAACAGTCGTACCGGCACCCTGAGGTAGGGGTACTGACCGCGTCGCGTGAGGCGCGTGACTTTCGCACGGACGAAAGCATCTCTGTGTCTGGATTTCGGTCGCTGCGTTTCTTCGACTACCTCGAACGCCGCTCGAACCATGGGTTTGGGGAAGCGAGTTTTTTGAGTTTGGCGCTAGCAGCCACCCGAACCGCTCCCGGCGCACTCCGCTTCGACAGTGAGCCAGACTTGATGGAGGTGCTGCTCGCGACTCATCGCGGCAGTCGAGGGGACGTGGCGCGCTTGTTCGATGATTTCGCTCAATGGAGCTTCAGGGTGGCGGAGGAATACCGGGTCGTTCCAGAGCCCTCCTGGGTCATCGACGGCAGCTCTCTGCCGCGCAGCCTTGCTTTTCCGGAAGCCATCGAGCCGACGGGCAGTGTGTATTTACGCCTCTCCCTCACGCCCGAGCAGGCGGCCCAAGCCTTGGCGTTCCGAATGTTCTGTGAAGCGCCCGTGTCCTACGTCTGGTCGGTGGCGCGTCTTTCGGGATCTGGGGAGGAGATCAACCGGGTCCCCGTCGCTTACCAACAGACCGCGTCCAGTGCTGAGACCACCGTGGAGCCTTTCGCCGGGACGCGCTTCCTCCTTGTCGCCGGGACGAACATGGGCGGAGTGGATCTCGCTCATCCCTTCGACCCGGATCACGGGCCCCACGAGGCGCACGGCTGTCGAATTTCAATCAGTGTGCTTTCGCCCGGCGTCGACGCGCGCTCGCCATGAAAAGCAACAAGAAGAGGAAACCGGGACCGCCTCCGCGGACGGACGCAGGCGCTACTCGGCACGTCCCGCCCAGGAGCGAGTATCCCTGCGCGGCGAGGGTTGCGTCGCGTTCAATCGGGATCTGGGTTGAGTCGATGATGTGTCCGTCCACTTTTGCCGTCACGGTGAGGGACTGTCCCGCGCTCCCTTTTTCCGGCGTGACCGTGAACTCGTAAAGTCCGGGAGCGGCATAGCGGACTTCTGAAAATCCTGGTCCCATGATTTCGACAGTGACCTTCGTCTTGTCGTCGCCCGTCGGAAGTCCCGCTTCATCTCGGAGCGAAACCGCGCCAAAAAGCGAAGGTCCTGAAGGGGCGCGCACGTAGTTGTCGGCAAAAGTCACCCGAGAACGAGTCGGATCGGCCGTTCCGCTCTCTCCGCTCAAAGCACGTTCTTGAGCCATGAGCGTAGCTGTGAGATCGAGGCGACCGACCCCGACCGTAGAGCCCAGCGTCTGATCGTCGACAAGCGCCGCTCCTGCCATCAAAAATGCCTTCGCTTCCCTCATGGTCAACTCCGGTTGCCGCTGCATCAACAGGGCGATGGCTCCGGTGACGATGGGCGCGGACAGACTCGTACCACTGGCGAGCGCGTGAACATCGTCCACCACGAAACACTCGGTGCTGTCCGGGCAACGACCGTGAGAGGAAAATACGCTAGAGCCGCCGAGGGAAGTGCGCGGGTCAGCGGCACTTGCCATGGCTCCGGTCACCCCTCCCCCTGGGGCCACCAACTCAGGCTTCATGTTGCCCAGCAGATTGGGTCCTGAGGAGCTGAAGTCAGACCAGGTGTCGACGACGGCGGTCGAGAAGACGTTGGTCGCGCCGGTGTAGTCGGTCCACTCTGTACGGTTCAAGGTGGCTCCTACGGTGATCAGGTGGGGGGCGCTTCCAGGGACAGCTACGGTTCCTTGCGTTCGTGCTCGCGGGAACACCGGGCCGAGCCCATCGAAACCCGAGCTGGCCTCTCCCGTTCCTGAGCTCCACAGGCGTGCCGTTCCGCGTCCATGCAAGATGACCTCGAAGACGCGACCACTCGTGAAGGTCCCCGTGAGTCCAAAAACGATGCTCCCCGGTGGAACTTCGGGCTCGAAGTCTCCGCTCTTACCGTTGAGGATCACGATGTCGTAGTCGTCGTCATCGTCGAGATCTTTGGAGTTGAATCCAGCGATTTCGCCGGGCAAGATGCGAGCGGTCTCAGACCCCCTTCCATTGTGAAACCCGAGGGATGCTTCGGAGCCTTGGTCGAGTGCGATCCAGAGAAACACGCCGCCGGTCGTCGTCCCGTCGCTGGTCGGTGCCGTCAAGAAAGGGACCCGCACGTCGGAGTTTGAGAGGAGGGCGACTTCCGTGGTGATGCCGAAGGGACCAGGATATGCTTCGGACAGATCTGTGAGGAGCGTCCCTTCGTTTCCTGCGGCCACGATGACGGCGCGTCCTTTCCCTGCGCCGAGTTCAGAAAGGCCCTGTTCTAAAAGTGAGGAGCCGTCATGCGCGCCGAAACTCGAACCCAAGCTGATGTTGACCGCTACCGGCTGGTTGAGGTCCTTGGCTCTATCGAAAATGAACTTAGTGCCCAGCAGAATGAGCGGGTCGCTTACGGAGAATCCATTTGAGCTAGATGAAACGATGATCAACCCAGAAAGGGGCGCCACTCCCGGGTAATCTCCGTCGCCGCCTGCGGCCAGAGACGTGACGTGACTGCCGTGGCCGATGCGATCCATGCCCAGTTGTGCGGTGGTGGAAGAAGCGATCATCGCGTTGATGTCGTCTCTCGAATAGATGGCGCAGGGCTCGGCCCCGGTGCAGCCGTATTCCTCCTCCAGTGCGGGATGAAGACCAGCGGGCGCTTGATCAAAGGCAAGGTACCAGTGAACGCGGGTTTCCCCGGACGAGGTTTTGAAGGCAGGGAGATCGAAATCAATCCCCGTGTCCACGACCCCCACCAAGGTACCCTCGCCCCTCAAACCGGCATCGAGATGAGCCGCGCTGAGGCCGATGGTTTGGGCGGCTTCATCCATCAAGAGCGCTCTGGGAGAAGCGAAAGCAACGGAGCGAACCCCGGGCTGAGTTCTCAGATGGGGCCAGGTGGAGACGTCGCCGTAATGGATCGCCAAAGTGGGCGTGACGGAGATCAGGGACAACTTTTTCAGGTCGGTGCTGCTCTCGATTCTGACCAGAGCCGCGGCCTGCTCGGGTTTTCGGTTTCCGAGTTTTTTGAGAAAACGATCGCCTCCGTCCGGAAGCTGCCGCAGGGCGTCCGCGAGAAACACAGGCCTTTTGCCCTGCTGTGCGTTGAGTGGGTGCGAGAAAAGCGTGAGGATCAAAAGGAGAGCCATGGGCCCCAGCGCGCGTGGAGATGTGCTCATCGAGTCAACCCGGAGTTTCTGCCAAGAGTTCTTCGATGAGCTCGCGGGTCTCTTCGATGCGCTCCTTGGAGTAGCCGACCAAAGCGTCTCGGACGATGCCCTTTTTGTCGATGATGACGACCATTGGGATTTGAGAAGCCATGTAGGATCGGATCACTCTGCCGTCCGTATCACGCGCGAGCGTGTAGGACTTTCTTAAGCGCTGTGCCGCGTCTTCTCCGATGGCCTCTGGATCTGCGCTGATGCCAAAGACGACGGCGCCTTGGGGCTGATACGTCTGGTGCCACTGTTCGACGACCGGGGACATGTAGCGGCACACAGGACAGAACGCTCCCCAGAACTCCAAGATGACAACCCGTCCGCGTAGTTCGCGGAGGGAGGATACTTCTCCGTGGTAGGTGGTGACGCCCGCTACTTCTGGAGCCGGGCGATGGACCAGATGAAGCCGAAGCTGATCCTCGTGATCGGGAGTTCCTTCGAGGTGTGCTCTCAGAAGTCGAGTCTGGCCTTTGCGGAGAATGCCGATGGGTTCGCTCACCCCAGGGGGCTGTCGTTTCACCCATGCGGCGACGTCTTCAGGCTTCATCACCACCCCATCACCCAGAGTGAGGATCACGTCGCCAGCAGCCAAGGTGGCCTTCTCGGCGGGTGAACCGGAGAGAACACGGAGGATGAGCACCCCTGGATCGGGCGCCGGAGTAGCGCGAAGCTCGACTCCGAGCCACGGGGTTTCCGAGCGAGGATAACGTAAGGTCACCGGTTCATACGGCCCCGGCGCTACTTCGGCACTGCCTTCGACTTCTGAGGCGCTCGTCCCGGGACGGGGAGGGGCTTCTTCTCGCGGCGCCTTCACCTTCGGGGCACCCCCACAGGCGCCGACCGCGAAAAGCAGGACACTCACGCCAACGAAAGCAAATGACGAGGGGAGACGGGGGGTCATGGCTGCGCGCTCAAGGCCCAAGCGGCCTCCCTTGGTTGTAGCACCGGGGCACGTCTGGGTGGCACGTCTGGGCGGTACGTTTGGGTGAGGTCAAGAAATCTGCCCGAGGGCGGAATACAGCCCGGGGGTCGTGAGTTTTCCAGACAGCGCGCTTCCCGGGGAAGGTTTTCCTCCTCTCGAATGCCTCGATCTTCATTTTACCCGCCTCGGGGAGTGACGCCTCCATTTCAGCCTGTCGCCAGACGGAGCACCAAAAGACAGAAGCCCGACGGGGGACGTCGGGCTTCTCATTTATCTTCTACACTCAAAGCCAGAAAATGGTTTCGACAAGGGATACCAGCGCAAAGGGCACGGTATTCAACCGAATCGACATTGAAGCGAATCAACGGGGCCCAGGGGTATGGGCAAAGAAGTAAGGGAAGGAAGAAGCTTCTAAGAAAGCGAGGTCAAGCGATAAGGAAGGGGGTGGAACACCCCGTACAGACTCCGGCTAAGCACGCTCCGTGCCAGGTTTTGTGTCTCCGGGCGACACTTCCAGAAACGGCACCGAAACGGGTCGTTTCCATTGAGGCCCCTAAAATTCCCGGCTCGCTGGTCGTTCGGTCCATGGCATTGCTGTCATACCCAGAAACAGCCTCCGAACTTTTTGCGCAGTGTTCGGCCATCGGGACTGGTAGCGCTTCCTTTGCTGAAAAATAGCTAGAGCGCATCCAATCCCCCCAGTTCTTGGATGAGCTTCCAAGCGGCTCTTGCCACTCGGCAGTGGGTAAGTTCGATAAGAACGGAGCCCCGCTCAAAAAAAAGCTCCTGACCGTCGTCAGGAGCTTTTGCGCACCCGGAAGGAGTCGAACCTACGACCTCCGGTTCCGTAGACCGGCGCTCTATCCAACTGAGCTACGGGTGCTTGGGGACGCGCTATGTAGCATTGCGACCCCGGGTGTCTAGAGCCGTGTGCCCGCCCATGGGATTTGTGGGTGCTATTTTTGTCCATCAGCCCGCAGAGCCTGGAAGAACCGCTGTAGTTTTTCCACGGCCGCAAGCGAAAGCACCCCTCCTTCAGCCGAGAACTGGTGGTTGAGCCGTGTGTCGGCACCGATCTGGTACAGGCTTTCCGTGGCGCCCGCCTTTGCGTCCTTCGCGCCGTACACGACGCGCGTGATGCGAGCATTGATGAGCGCACCTGCGCACATCAGGCACGGCTCTAGGGTGACATAGAGTGTGCCCTCGACGCGCCAGTGGCCGAGGGTTTGCGCTGCTTTTCTGAGGGCGTCGATTTCTGCGTGGGCCGTGGGATCGCCGTTGATCTCACGTCGATTGCGACCGCTCGCGAGCAGCGCCCCCTTCGGATCTACAATCACCGCTCCCACGGGTACGTCTCCGTGAGAGGCGGCGAAGTCGGCCTGTTCGAGGGCGAGCCTCATCCAGTCTTCGTCTGTCGTCATGGGGCTGCTTCTGGAGAAGGGACTATGGGTGGGTCGGGAGATTTCGGCTCGTCCGTCTCCTTACCCGCGTCATCGGGCGATGTGTTCGGCTGACCGAAGATGAGTTTTTCGGCCAGCGCTTCCTCAAGTTCTTCTGGCGTCAGGTACGTGCGGGCCTTTGCAATCTGAAGGAGCCGATGCATGTAAGTGGCGCGTGCGGGCAGCAGCTCTCCGGAGCTTGAAAAATGTTCCCGCGAAGGCATCGGCAAAATGGAGGCGAGGAAGAAACATTGCGCCTTCGTGAGACGATGCGGATCCGTGGAAAAGTAATGCTCGGCAGCGCGTCTCACTCCGTAAATCCCTGGCCCAAACTCTACGACGTTGACGTACAGTTCGAGCAGCTGTTTTTTTGTGAAGCTTTGTTCAAGCAGCGAGGTCAAAGCGGCTTCCTGAAATTTGCGCGCGAGCGTCTTGTGTCTAGATAGGTACAGGTTTTTGGCCAGCTGCATGCTGATGGTGCTCGCGCCGCGCAAGAACTTACCCGCACGGGTGTTGTCTCGGATGGCGCTCTCGATGGCGCGGTCATCGATCCCGTTGTGCCGAAAAAAGCGGCCGTCTTCACTGACTAAAAGCGCCTTTTCCAAAAAGGGCGACACGTCGTCATAAGAAACCCAGCTGGGCGAGAGCGGACCAAACTCGACCTCCATCGGGAACTGCCCAGCGCCCAGGACTTCCTTGCGAAAAGGCGCGCGGAATTGATCGGGGTCGAGAGATTCTGGAACGGCAGAGGCGCGGCAGCCGTTTTCAAAGTGAAACTCTACCTTCATTTTGTTGAGGTCTTTGCTGCTGGCTTGAACGCTCGTTTTGAGGGAGAACGTTCCGTTCAGGCGCATGTCTTCGACCGGACCAAGCAGGCCGCGGGGGGCTGAATCGAGGAGCGCCTGGCAGGAGACGAGGGGGGCTTCTGCGTGCGCGTCGAAAAGTACCTCTTCCCCTTTGCGTTCGATGTCGAAGGCGCCCAAAAACCGTGCTTCGCCAAAGGTGAATTCTGACTCCTTGAGGCTGAATCGGGAGCCATCGAGCGAAGCTTCGAGATCCCCCTGAATGAACAATTGAGGGAAGCTGACGCGGTCGTCTGCAAGCTTGCGGCTGTCGAGGGTGAGCCCGTGGATCCCCGCCTGACCCCCTGCTCTCATCTGTGTGCCGTCCAGAGAAAGGTGGGCGGTGACGGCACCTTCTACCGTCGTTTGCGTTACTCCGCTCAGGCCGAAGGCACCCTCCTCGATTCCTAGGGTGCCGAGCGACACCGGACCGCCAGAAATGGAAAGGGTCGCCTCTTCGTCCGTGTCCTCCGCGAAGGGGATGACGACGGATGCGGACAGAGGAGTCCCTTTCGCTTCTCCCTTGGGTTGGATGGAGGCGCGGAATTCTGTTTTTGACTTTTCAGCACTCAGGGTGCTGGGGCCGACATGCAGTTCGTCGTCACCTTCGCTGGCCGTGAGCCACAAGCGCTTCACCATCAATTGAGGAGGCAAGCGGGGGAGGATGTCTGAGCGCAGGAGTTTGAGTGCGGCGCGGACCTTCTGCACGCGCGCAGGGTCTCGCGTCATGCGCTCTCCCAAACCCTCGGGCCCCCCTGGTGACTCATCGGGAAAATCAGGGTTGTTGGCTCCCCGAAGTGGGATCGCCTTGTCGGGTTCTTCAGCGGGAACGGAGGTTTGCGCCACGTAAGTCAGGCGCACTTCGGCGGCGCCGATGTTCTTCGCCCCGTCGAGGGACAAGGTCTCTGAAAACTCAAGCTCCGCACCTGCGATTTCGGCGCGTAGGGCTCCCACCGAGAGGTTCAGCAGGTGCGCGCCCACGCGGGACTTATCCGCCGTGCGTTCAAAGGCGAAGCCGCGCACGATCTGGTCGTCGCTGGAAAGGCCCGCATTCTTCCAGATGATGGTGATGTCTTTGCCAAGAAGTGTTTGCTCGGGGGCCGTGGTCTCCGGAGAAGGGGCCACCGTCGGCCTTCGAGCGCGCCAGTCGTCAATGCGCTTGCGAAGGGCATCGACGTCCCCCCGCAGGCGGAGTTCGCCCCCCGACACCACCGCGCGTCGAACCCGAGGGGAAGTGAATCCGAGGTCCACGCGAATGTGCGGGAAGAGACCTTCGACGCCCTCGACGCCTTCGAGCAGGACTCGTGCGTCGTAGAGGTCAGCCCGCATGAAGCCCACGGAAACCTTACGTGCCGAAAGCACGAGTCCTCGAGCTGCCGCTTGCTCACGCGCAACGCTTCTGGCCCAGGGACCCACACAGAGGGCGGCGGCCGTGAAGATGCCGATGACGGCGATGAGGGTGATCCAAATCCATCTTTGCACGGGGTCTTGGGGCAGCCTAACGGGCTTGTGCGAGGAGCGGAACGGCGGGCGCTTCGAGGGGCTGTTTCGAGCCCCGATCGGCGTGAGAGGCGTGCGCGCTCATGGGGTCTTGACCTACCCCTTCACCATGGTAGATGCCCGGACCCTGGACGCGACCCAAAAGGAAGCGAAAAGGCCGCAAACCTCCCGGGTCATTAGCTCAATTGGTAGAGCAGCGGACTCTTAATCCGTTGGCTGAAGGTTCAAGTCCTTCATGACCCACTATTAAGCCCCCCTTGGTGGGCTTCTGTGATTTCCGGACTTGGGGTCTGGGGGCGCCTCTTGTGCTCAGTCGCTCAGTACGTACAATGTACGTATGTCTCTTCGCTTCGACTGGGATGAGCGTAAGAACGCATCCAACAAGAAGAAGCACAAAGTTTCGTTCGAAGAAGCCCGCTCGGCTGCTCGGCTTTCTTCGACGAGGACGCACTCCTGCGAGACGATCCTGAGCATTCCGCATCGGAGGATCGTTTCATTCTCCTAGGGCTTTCCGCGTCACTTCGAATCCTTGTCGTTTGCCATTGCTATCGGGTCGATGGCGAAGTCATCCGAATTATCTCGGCACGACGCGCAACACGACACGAGCAGGAACAGTATCGAGAAAGGGCAAAATCATGAGAAAAGAATACGACTTCTCCACTGCAAAGAAGAACCCATACGCCAAGCGATTGAAGCGTCCTGTCACGATCCGGCTAGACGAGGAGACGGTCGCGTACTTTCGAGCTCTCGCCGAGGAGAACGAGATTCCGTACCAGACGCTCATCAATCTCTACCTTCGAGACTGCGCTGCGCACCAGAAGAAGCTCCAGCTTTCTTGGCTCTCGAGCAAAGGCAAAGTCACGTCATGAAGACTCAGTACTACACCGCGACGAGACGTGCGGCCGGTTCATGCCGCGTATGACTAAGGATTCCTGGAGTTGCCCCAAGTGTCATCGTGTATTTACCCAGGTCAACCAGCGGCACGCATGTGGCACTGGTTCTCGCGAGGAGGTTCTGCGCAATCGACCCGCGGTGCTAGTGCATATCTATGAGCTCATCGAGGAGTATGCGAAGACACTCGGATCAATCGAGATTGTCACGCGGCAACGCTATGCTCTTTTTAGAAGCGTGCGCATCTTTGCCGACTTGACCGTGATGACCAGCTGCGTTCGGCTGGTGATACATCTGCGTCGGCGAGTAGAGGATCCTGCTTTCTCCAAGATCGTTACGGGCGAGAAGATGGCGGTGAGCCACGTCGCAAAACTGACGACACTCGACGAATGGAAAGCCGTCAAGAGCTACTTCGAGGAGGCTTATCGGGTATCGCTCTAGTCTAGTCGCGGGACGAAGGCGCCCGAGCAGTACCAAAACCTAAGGCAACTGGAGATGCTTTTTCTTAGTGAACTCACCCGCTGCCGAGTGACAAGAGCCAAGAGCCGTGACAAGAGCCAACCATGACGACATGGATCGAAGCTGAAATCCCTGATCAATCGGGGCGTATTGCCCTGGTGACTGGGGCCAACACCGGAATTGGGTTCGAGACGGCACGCGTCCTCGCCGAACGTGGTGCCACCGTGGTGTTGGCATGCCGGAACGTGGGGAAGGCAACCGAAGCCGCCGCTCGCATCAAAGAGACAGCCGCCGGTGCGAACGTGGATGTCCTCGAGTTGGATCTCTCCAACCTCTCCTCGGTACGCGATGCTGCGAGCAAGGTCCGAGCGGCTCACCCACGTGTTGACCTCCTCGTCAACAACGCAGGCGTCATGATGGCGCCGTACGCCAAGACCGTCGACGGCTACGAGCTCCAGTTCGCCACGAATCATCTTGGCCACTTCGCACTCACGGGCTTGCTACTCGAACACATCATGACTGCGCCCGGCTCGCGAGTCGTAACCGTGTCGAGCGTGGCGCATCAGCGGGCAATGATCGACTTTGACGATCTCCAGGGTGAGCACAACTACAAGCGCGGTGTCGCGTACGGGCAGTCGAAGCTCGCCAACCTGCTCTTCACATACGAGTTGCAACGACGACTGACAGCCGCCGGCAGCACGACGCTCGCGGTCGCGGCCCATCCGGGGCTCGCCAACACGGAGATCGGACAGCATATGGGCGGAGGATCCGTCGTCAGAGGATCCGTCGTCAAGTTGCTCGGCCTCATCATCAGCCAGAGTTCGACGAAGGGGGCGTTCCCGACGTTGTACGCCGCTACCAATCCCGAGGTTCAAGGCGGCGAGTACTACGGACCGAGCGGATTCATGCAGATACGCGGCAACCCCAAGCGCGTGAAATCCAACCGACGTTCGTACGAACTCGCGATCGCGCAAAAGTTATGGGACGTATCGGAACGACTCACGGGCGTGAACTACCCGTTGGAAGGCAAGCCGGTCAGATAACTAGTGCTTGGCTCCTGGTTGTATCGTGACGCTCTTCGGACACGCACTTACTGGAATTCGAAGGCTCCCACGTCTGGTGCGGCTCCGACGGTGCGGAGGTTGCCTGCGAAGTCGACGGCGGGCGGGTTACTGGGATCTCCGGCGTCGATGGCAGGAGAATTCGAAAGGAGGGTGAAGTCGCCATTCTCTGGATCAGCGAGCAGGGGATCCCCGCTTTGGTTGGCCGCTCCGGGCCAGGTCGTCTCAGCGAAGGTGCAGGTGATATTTGCGCAGCTGAAGAAGACCTGATTGTAGCAGGGACCGGAACCCCCTTCATCATAATCGGTGCTGGCGTAGGTGAGATTGCTACTCACCCTGACGTCATTGTTATTGCTGTTACAACTGATCAGCCCGCCGGCAGCGCAGTTGCCGCTCCCGTAGAAGGTGTTGAACGAGATCTCTGAACCGCTCCCGCGGAGGAGGATGCCTGTCTGATAATACGTAGTCGCTACCCGTACGAAGACGTTGTTTTGTACGAGGGCGCCGTCCGCGTCCAGGGTGACGGATTCGGAGCTCTCCTCAAAGTAGCTTCGCTCTACTGACATGGTTTTGTCCGTGCACTTCGTGGAGGTGCATCTACCGTAGATGCCACTCAGCGTCAGATCTCGAAATTCACTCGCCTTGACGTGAACCGAACAATCCATTGCATCGAGACCCGTAGCCGAGTTCGATAGGGTGGAGTTTTCTAGGTAGACGGCTCCGTCGGTACAACGGATCAGGTAGCTCATGGGCTGAGCGGAACCAGTGAGCTTCAGATCATAAAGGTGCACTGTCTGGCCCGCGACCACGACCGCGCCGGTCGCGGGGCCCTGGATCCCGACATGGTTGCCGTACACCTTCGCGTCAACGCCCGCCGGAACGGTGATGGCCAAGCCGTTGAACTCGGAAACGGTCGGTAGAAGAACGAGGTTGTTGCGAGTCGGTGTCAGCCGCGAGGAGGCAACCTCCAGGTACCGGCAAGGAGAAGAGAGCGTCCCACACGCATTGGGGTCAAGCGACCCTGTTTGAGCGAGAGCGAAAACAGCATCGCTTTCGGCTACACAAAGCCCCGTGCTTTGGTCGCACGCGGAGCTTTCGCAATCGCTTCCATCGAGACAACCTCGGCAAGTGTTGTCTTGTCCACAGAAGGGAGTCTCCGTGTCGCAATGAGAGTTGTTTTCGCACTCTCTGCAGGCGCCGAAAATGCAATAGGGTACGCCCAGATTGAGCTGGGTGCACTCTTCGGAGTCGAGACAGCCCCGACAGGTGCCGGCGTCTTCGTCGCAGAACGGACTCGATCCAGAACAGTCGTCGTTCTGGGTGCATTGAGTGTCGCCGTCGCCGTCACCGTCGCCATCGCCGTCACCGTCACCGTCACCGTCACCATCGCCGTCACCGTCACCGTCACCGTCGCCCGAACTCGCGAAAGGGTCATCGACGATCTGGATGTTCCGCTTCTCGGGACTGCAAGCGCCCATCAGAAGAGCGATCAAGGAAAGAGCGCCGATCCAGCGGGCGAGTTTCTTGTCTGGAACACATCCCGCCACCCTTCGGGTTATGGGATGCGTTCTAAGAATGCGGGGGCGTGTCGTCAGGTTCATCAATTTTGTCCAGCTATCGTAAGAAAAATGCAGTCGGAAATCAGAAGCGCCCCGTCAGGCCGAGTCCAGCACCCCCGCGCACCGGAACTGCCCACGGGCGAGCTTTCAAATGTGGACCCAGCGCAACTTCATTGCCCCCGTCCCGGCCCAGGACCCACAGCACCGCTCCAGTGGCGAGAGCCGCCGCTCCTACAGAGAGTCCTACGACGCCGACGGTTTTTTTTGTAGCGGCGCTCTTGTCCAGGCTGGTGATGCGATCGGAAGTGGCTTGCGTGCACAAGGGGGGATCTCCGCTGATGTTGCAGTCTGAAGCGAGGAGTTCGTCGGCTTTTCCGCTGTCGGAACTCCCCATGACCAGGAACGCAACGCCGGTTCCGATCCCGGCAAGACCCACACCGAGAGCGGTGTAGGAAAGCACGCGATACTTCGGCGCGCCTCCGTCTTCTGGGGCCTTCGGAGGAGCTTCTGATGCCTCGGTTTGTGCGGAAACGGTGAGCTCGACATCGATTGTTTCGGTACCCCCCTCGGAAAGCTCTACCTCGATCCTGGCCGTTTCGTAGCCGCTTGCGGAAACTTCGATCACTCTCTTGCCGGGGTTGGTCCTCCGCGGAACCCCGAGCAGATCGGTCGAAAGGGCTCTTTCGTCTACGACGACGGCGAGATCAGGAGCACCGGGCGGGCTCACGTTGATGGTGAGTTTGCTGATTCTCGCTTCGAGCTCTCCGACCATTTGCAGAGCTTGTTCCTTGTTGTTCTTGAGGACGTCGTTGGCGTCCGGAGGAAGAACCTCGTTCACGACAGTGTAAAGGCACTCCAAAGCTTGAACCAACTGACCTAGCGCGACGTGCGCATGGGCCATGAGAACCTGATGAGTCGAAGCGTGGTACTGCCGTTCGGCCCTTTCAAAGTACTCGATGGCTTTTTCGTACTCCCCGCTATCGAAGGCCTTCTTTCCCTCAAGGGCCAGGCTTCTGGCGGCTGACTTATCATCGGCAAAGGAGGTTGAAGAGACCAAGAGTCCCAAGGCTATCGTCAGCGTGCAGACGCTTGCTCTCAGCGCTTTTTTCATGCCTAGAGATACTAGAATGCCTGTCAGAGCTTGGCGAGGCGAGCGCGGATCTCGCACTTTGTGCAATGGCAACGACCTGTTCCTGCCTCGATTCTTTCGTCAGATTTGATTCCTTCATCGGAGAGGGGTAGCGCTGCCTCGGCCTCTGGTCTCTGCCTCCGCGGTTGGGACCCTTGCCTCCGCCTCCGCGGTTGGGACCCTTTGGGGGCCGCCCCACCGGAAAGAAAAATGACCCGCTTGCTGCCGCTAGGGGTTCTCACAGGACAGCATGGCCCCCTTGCCCCGCTGTTCGCGCTTCACGAAGTCTCTGCCGTTGCGCGGCATTTCGGTCTGTTCTTCCCTCGCGCGTGCCTTTGTCGCCCGCGGTTTCCTTGTCATTTGTGGTGTTTTCGGGTTGTCTGGCTGTACAGCTGACCTTGTTGGAGACGCAGACTCGGACCGTTCGGGCAAGCCCTCCCGCATCGATGACCTCTTGGGCGAGACTCCAGGCGGAGTGGAAATTTCTTGTGACAAGGACACGATCTCTGTTTCTCCCCTCCTGAAGCTCACGACCAACCAGTACCGCAACACCGTCCGCGACTTACTTGATCGCTATGAGCTGTCTGAACTCAAGGAGCAGATCGAATCGCTCCTTTCGGGTGTCCCCGAAGACAGCTTGGGCGAGGGATTTCGCGGTCTCGATGAGCGGGTGGCGATTGAGCATGTGCAGGCCTTCTTCAATCTGGGGCTCGCCGTAGGAAACGCTCTTCGCGACGAGCCGGCCCTCGCCTCCAAGTTTGCGACAGCCTGCGGTGATTCGGACACGATGACGGACGCCTGCTGGACGGAGTTTCGGGACGGCTTTCTCCGTTCGCTCTACCGAAGGCCGCTGCGGGACGAAGAGTCGGATTCGCTCCGGCAGTTGAATGAAGGAGAAACGAGCACGGTCTTAGTGCTCCGGAGCGCACTGATCGTTGCCCTGTCGTCGCCGCGTTTTGTCTATCATGTGGAGATCGATGGATCGGAGGTCGCCGCTGAGGAGGACCTTCTCCGGCTCGACGCCTATGAGATTGCTTCGCGCCTTTCGTACACGTTCTGGCAGACGATGCCGGATGAAGAGCTGTTTCAGAAGGCCGAGGACGGCTCGCTTCTCGAACCAGATGCCTACGCGGCCGAGCTGGAGCGCTTGTTCAACGACGAGCGCAGCCACGAAACCGTGCGCCGCTTCTGGAATGAATGGTTGAAGCTCGAAAAGTTTACCGGATTCGAGACGGCTCGCCCCGCTTTTATCGCTCTCGCGGAAGGGACTCGATTGACCGAAGCCGGGCACGACTATTACGGGGACATGGTTCAAGAAGTCTACGATCTGACGGACTTCATCGCTTTTGAAGAGAAGGGCTCTCTTTCCGATCTGCTGCTGACGCGCGCCTCCGTGACCCGCTCGGCGGATCTCGCCGACCTTTACGGTGTCGAACCTTACGGCGGTTTGGGCGTTCCTCCTCTCCTACCCGAGGGCGAGCGTGCCGGGCTTCTTCAGCGGGCAGCGCTTCTCGTCTCCAACTTGGAGCAGACGAATCCCTTTCATCGCGGAGCCCTGATCAGGCGCGCCATGCTCTGCGATCCTCTTCCTCAGCCAGACACCAATGATCTGCCTCCCGGAGCTCTGGATCCGCCGCCTTTTGATCCTGAGCAGACCACCCGTCAGCGCTTTTCCGCCAAGGTGGACGGCAATTCTCTGTGCGAAAACTGCCACACCGCCTTCAGTCCCATCGGTTATGTGCTTGAGTCCTACGACGCGCTCGGACGCTTCCGCACGCAGGAGCGCGTCTTTGATGAGCAGAGCGGGGAGCTCCTTTCCGAGCTTGCCATCGACACCACGGGCGATGTTCTGATTCTGTCGGCCGATGAGCCCCCGGTGCAGGATGCGGCGGAAATGAATCAGCGCATCGCCGAGAGCGGGCGCGTGGAAATCTGTATGGCTGAGAGCTACTTCAGTTACTTTGCTCGACGCGCGCGGGTGAAGTCTTCCTTGGATGCGTGTGTGATCGAGGATCTGGCACAGGTGCTGAAGGAAAAGGACGGAGGCCTGGCGAGCGCGTTCACGAGAATGGCGCGGGTGTCCACCTTCTTTACACGAAAGGTTGGTCCAAAGTGAAACTCACTTCTCTGGTCGGTCGTCGGGTTCCTCGGGGCACACGCGTCGACGTTCTTTCGCGGCGTCTGTTTCTGGGGGCTGCCGGGGGGACTCTGGTGGCCCTTCCCTATCTTGAATCTCTCATGCCTCGGGTTGCCCGTGCTCAAGACGCCACGGATCCGAAGCGCTTCATCTGTCTGAAGACGTTCAGCACTCAACTCATTCGGGGTTGGTACCCGGCCCTGAACGGAAACGGTTATCAGCTGAAGAACGCAGTGTATTCCGGGAGCAAAGCGGACGGGACGACCCTGCTCACCGCGTCTTTGCCCGGGAGTGGGGGCGCTCAAGCACCTCTGAGGGACTTTGAAACGAGTTCTGGGATTTCCTCGATTCTCGGCCCCGCGCTCAATCCCTTCCTCGACAAGCTCCTGCTCATTCGCGGACTGGATTTCCTTCCGACGGTGAATCACAACTTTGGTGGCCTCTTGGGGAACTTCTCTTCGTGCACGAACGCCACGCCTTGCGACGCGGATTCACTTCTCGATGTCCCCACCATCGATCAAGTGCTCGCCTATTCATCCAAGTTCTACGCGCAAACTCCCGCCGTGCGCGCCCTACACGTCTCTCAAGGAGTCGAGGACGCGATGAGCTACACCGACTACGGGATCAAGGGCGGCCCGGTGGAGCAGATGAAGGCCCGCACCAACCCGCTCGACGTATGGACGGATCTGTTCTCCACCTTGGTGGTCAGCGAAGAGGGCGAGGGTGAGACCGGGCCCAACCCCGACGCGCTCTTGGTCGACGGCGTGATGGAGCAGTACCGGGAGTTGAAGAAGAGCCCCCGGCTCTCCGCGGCGGATCGGCAGAAACTCGACGCGCATCTCAATCAACTCGCGGAGGTGGAGGCCCGGCTCGGTGCCGTCACTTCCTACAGCTGCGTCAAGCCGATGGAACCCGATTCCCTCGCCAACAACAACGGGACCGACCCCACGAACATCGCTCAAAAGTGGGACGTGCTTTTGGACTTGGTCGTGCTCGGCCTTGCTTGTGACCGTACACGTCTGGCAACCATCGGCGTGCACAAGGCTCTGGGTCCCGGACCTGATGCTGAAAATTCGACGCTCAGTGGGCACTATCACTCGGAGGATGCGAGCGGTGGAACTTGGCATGGGCTGGCCCATGACTGGGGCAATGAAAACGCGCGGCGCATGCTGGCGGGGATCAATCAATGGGTCGCGGAAGAAGTGTTCGCCAAACTGATCGCAAAGATGGACGCAGTGACGGAATCCGACGGAAGGACTCTGCTCGACAACTCACTCGTCTATTGGGGAAATGAGCTCGGCTTCAATCACATCGCCTACAGCGTCCCGTGTCTGATGGCCGGGAGTGCCGGCGGTGCGGTGAAGAGCGGACGTTACCTCGACTACATCGATTGGGACGGACATGCTTACTTTTCTCAGGAGGACGGCAACGTCATCAAGGGGATCCCGCACAACCAGTTCCTCGTCTCTGTGCTTCAAGCCATGGGTCTCAGCCCCGAGGATTATGAAATCGACGGCAGTCCCGGTTACGGTTCGACTTCCACCAGCGGGCGTGATTCCTCCCTTTGGCCTGTCGATTATGACTTGAGCCAAGTAGGAAATCCGCTGCCCGATCTCCTCAGTACCTGAGCTTGTTCAGCTGGCGAAGGTACAGGTATTGCCTGCTCCTCCGGAGGTCGCAGTGACGCGCGCTTTGACTTGAGAGGAGTTGATGGGTGTGAAGCTGTAAGGAATGCTGAACACCGTGCCGCTCGTCTGATTCATCCCGGAGGCTGTACCAGAGTTGTTGATCGCGCGGACTGTGGCAGAGGAATCGTAGATCCGGACCGTCTGAGTTCCCGAGGGCACTTCGTAGTAGTTACCTTCGATGATGTAGGAGGCCTGCACCCCTGGACCGTGAATGATTTGCCCTGAATCCTGAGAGCTGAAGTAGTTGTTGAGGACGTGGATCTTGCCGAAGCGTCCGCGCGGCATGCGCTGATTCACCCGCTCCCCCCACCAGCTATTCATGTACGTGATGCGGAGTTTGCCCGCATCCGCGGTGGAGGTGTCGGAACTTGAGATCAAGTTCGAAAAGCGATGCTCTTTGGCGTAGGTGTAGTGAAACTTGGCAAAGGAAACGGTGACGTAGTCAGCCTCCTTGGTGATGTCGCAATTTCCGTCCTGGCCGTTAGCGATGTCCATGTGATCGAGCCAGATGTGGTGGGCGGAATTCTCGATGCCGACGGCGTCCGTGCCGTCGCGGCATTCGTCATAGCTATTGCAGGTGTTCCCGCGCACCGCCATGTTTCGCATGATGACGTTGACAGAGCCATTGAACCGCACGTTGCCTTGAATGGTCACGCCTGGGCCGGTGCCAATGATGGTTTTGTTGGAGCCCACGTTGAGAGTACCGGAGTAAGTACCGGGCTGCACCAAGATGATGGCGGAACCTGTGCCCGAGACGGCGCTTTGTAGTGACGACATGGAAGAAACGGTCGTGGCGCTTCCCACGTTCTGTCCGCCGCCCGTCGTCCCGTTTGCGAGACCCGAGACCGGGACGGAGGCCCATCCCGGCACCGCATCCGTCACCCGAATCGTGCTCGAATCGTTGACATTGCAGGCGCCGTTGGTGCATCCGTTCGCGCAATTCGCCCCGCTGGACCAGCTCCCTGTCGCGCTACAGGTTTGCGGAGTACTTCCGGAGCATTGTTTCGCGCCGGGTACGCACGAGCCGCCGCACACTCCATTGTTACAAACGTAAGCGCAGTCTGTTTGATTTTGCCAAGCGCCCCCGGCGCTACAAAGGCGCGGGGTGTTTGCATCCAGGCAGTCCCGAGCGCCCGGGACACAGGAGCCGGTGCAATTTCCGGAACTACAGACGTAGGGGCAATCGCTCTGTGTGCTCCAAGTTCCGTTTTCTGCGCAGGTCTGTGGCGTGTTGGCGTCCAGACATTGTTTGGCGCCTGGACTACAGGTCGAACACACACCAGCGGTGCACGCGACGGCGCAAGCGGATTCGTTTTGCCAGCTCCCGGTAGCGGTACAAACTTGCGGTGTCGTACCCGAACATTGGCGCTGACCGGGAGTGCAGGTGCCGCCGCACGTTCCTCCGGCCTGGCACACGAACGGGCAGGGGCTTTCGCTTTGCCAGGCGCCCCCGGCGTCGCACAGTTGCGGAGTCTCGGCGTTCAGACATTGACGCTGACCGGGAGTACAAGCGCCCGTACAGGCGCCGGTTCCTTGGCACGCGAACGCACAGGCTGCTTGCGCCTGCCACTGACCATCAGGACTACAGATCTGAGGCGTTTTTTCATCCAGACAGCTCACAGCGCCGGGCGTGCACACGGGCTCCAAGGACTCATCCATGCAGGTTCCGGCGCTCACTCCAAAACCGGTGATCGACACGCTGTCGATGTTGGGCAAACCGTCCGCCATCGTCGCTTCGAGGCGGAGACGATGGATCCCCTCGGTGAGTACGACGGATGTGCTGCTCTCGTTCCAGGTGGTCCAAGCGCCGGTGGCGGGGAGAGCGACCGTTGCCATAGAGATCCCGTCGACGAGAAGGGCGCCGGGGCGATCGGAGGCTTCCGAGGCGTAGCGGAATGTGAGCGTTACAGATCCCGAGACGGGGGCCACGACGTCCCACTCGATGGCGCTTCCTAGGAGATTGGCCGTGTTGACGTACCCATCCCCCACGTACCCCGCGTGCTCGACTTCAATTTCTTCACCCAAGGGACAGAATCCTGCTCCGTTTTCTTCAATGACGAGGGTCACTTCTTCATAGACCGTGGGCTCGGGCTCCTCGGTTCCTGGGAGACCTCCCGTTCCGGTTTCCGGGATCGGATTCATGAGACCCGACATTCCCCCGCTTTGCCCATGGCTGATGATGCCGCTGTCGTCGCCGTCGCCGTCCCCGCTATCTCCTTGGCGCGGACCAGTTCCGCTACAGGAGAGGAGCAGGAGGGAGAGAGGCAGGGCGATGAGAGTGCGAGGGAGCAATGAGAACATGAGAACTCTTTTCTGAGGGCGAAGCAGGTCGTGACGAAGTGGCACTGAAAAAGCGAGGCGCTCCCAAGCAACCGGGCGCCACCAAGCAACGGGGCAGCGCCAAACAAACCAGACGCCACCAAGCAAACGAGGCAGCACCAGACAACAAGGTCGCGAGGGTCCGCTCGTACATGCGTGAGAGGGGGGCGCCGATCATCAAAAGCGTTCAAGCGCTTCAGACAGCAGCGGATTTCCAGGGGTCGTACCGCTCACGGTGAACAAGTCCGCTGGCGCTTGATGACCCTTCTTGGCTCAGCGTCCGGGTGGTTCTCAGAAACTGCGCTCGGCTACCAGCACAGCCGTGTCAAAGTAATTTGCGGCGGTTGCGGCCCCGATGTTTCCATTGTTGAGATCCCGGCGGAAGAGCTGCGCCTGCGTGAGGGACCCCAGAGCCGGGACATTGACGGCCCAGCGCGTGTAACTGCCAGCGTTTCGGTTGATGAGAACGTTGATTTCTTCGCCTTCCTCAAAGGTGACGTGGAGGACGAAATCGCAGTCGTTCTGACAGGCGCCGGAAACGCTGTTTTCCTTCATCCAGGTCAGATGATCGTCGTTCGTCGGGTCCATGGTCTTCAGGAGATGCCCCCGATAATGAAGAGGGGGCTGAATGACGTTCACGACGGCTGTTTCGTCCGAGTAGCTTCCAAACAAGGTGTAGACGGGGGTGTCGCGCTGCTCGGGGCGGCGGTACCAGTTGTCTGCGACGACCTCTGTATCCGGTGCATATTCACCCGTCGCCTCATCGTACTTCATGTAATGCCCGCTTTCTAAATCGAAGAACGGTCGCGCTCGGAAATAGTCGAGCAGCCATTGATCGGTGTACGCACCAAACCAGTTGTTGCCGCCCCCGGCCATCGGATCGCGCTTGTACACCCCGGCATCTTCGTCCTCCCAGGGGGACTCAAAGAGGCCCTGGCTTTGAAAATACTTCCAGGCGGGACCGACCCCGCAGCCGTCTTCCCCGGAAACGCCAAGTACGCAACCGCTGCCGTTGCTTCTCTTGGCGAAGGGATAGCGTCCTTGTGCGTAGGCGTCTTCGAGATGCGGAAGGCCGTAGGCATGTCCTCCCTCATGGCGAATCATGAGTTGAGAGGCAGGGCCGGCAGATCCGTTTCCTCCCCCGAGACCCCCACCCCATCCGTCAGGTAAGGCGGCGAAATAACCGCTGTCTTCGATGTGTCCGTTGGCGCGGCGGATCTCAGCGAAGATGTCGAGGCATTCACCCACTTCGTCGAATCCGCCCTCGGCGCTCGTCAGGATGCGGGCGGGATTGCTACTTCTGGCGCTCATGGTCATCGGGTCCATGACGATGGGAACCGGAAAGTGAGCCCAGACAGCGCTCTGTACGGGAAGCTCGTCAGCCATGAGATACACGTCCGGTGAGTCCATCGGCACGGTGCGAGGTGCAAGGCCGTAGAGCACCATGCTCCCTTCCATCACGATGTGGCGCGTGCCCGCAGCGACGCGAAGTTCATCTTCTGAAATGCTCTCGGTTGCTGCGCCGGCGATGATTTCGAGACTCAGTCCAGCGCGGATCCATTCGGCGGGCAGGTGGAGGGAAAATTGAACAGAGGGATCCGGAGCCTCGGGCGCCTGTTCTGGGAGAGTTTCCGGCCCGACGAGACAGAGGCTGCCGAGCGTTTCACCGTTGCGACGTGCGTTCACGCGGACTTCAGGCGAAGCGCCGCTACCAGTCACCGTGACCAAGAGGAGCGCTGGCCGGTGACTGATGAGGCGAAACTGCGGCCGGACCGAGCTCTCCGCGAGGGGCGAGCCGCTTTCATTGTGCGTGTAGTCGAGAGCAGATGGCGTGAGGACGTGATTTTGGGCGAGTTCGACGCTCGCGATGGTTGCGGTTCCGTTTTCGTCACCCGAGCAAGCCGCGCCAGCGAAAGCGAGTTCCGAGAAATCATGGCAGACGGAATCGGTGGCGAAGCCCGGAAGGCTCCCAGCGGCCAGAGCGTGCCAGCGCTCACAGTAAGTCGGCTCGTGACCGTCGCCTCCGGTTCCTCCAGTCCCCCCGGAAGGATCCGCGCCACCTGTGCCTGAGTCTCCGTCCCCCATGTTTTCCGCGCCTCCGCTTGCACTCATGCCTCCTGCTGCTGCTCCGCTGTCCTCCTCTTCACCCGAGTCATCAGCGTCTCCTTCTGAGGAGCAAGCGGAGGCAGCGAGCACCAAGAGCCCGACGACGGGAGCGAGGAAAGGTGCGGAGAGGACGAAAAAAGGGGGGCGAGCGGACGTCATCCTTTCCTCTATGTACTTTCCGACTCAATCGGCTCAGAAAAAAGATGCGCCGTCGAAAAGGGCCAGTAACATCGTCATCTAATGGCCCGAACATTAGCGGACGTCGATTGGCGTCCCCCTCCCCTCACCACTGATCGACTCATGCTCCGGGGTTGGGAGCCGTCCGATCGGGATGCGGTGTACGCTTATGCCAGCGATCCGTTGGTGACTGAGCATATGGATTGGGACCGGCATACTTCGGCTTCCGACGCCACGACCTTTCTCGACGAAATCGTCGCACCCAAGTACGAGAAAAAGACGCTCACGTACGCCCTCGGTCTCAAGGAAGCACCAGAGCGGGCGATCGGCGGAGTGGAGGTGGTCTGGAATCCAGAAGCGGAGAAGGTGCTTGAACTCGGGTATGTGCTGCACAAGGAGTTTTGGGGTCAGGGGCTGATGGAAGAGGCGTGTCTCTGTCTCCTTTCCGTCGCTTGGACCCGGACGCAGGCCGCGCGCATCTTTGCGCCCATCATGACAGGCAACTGGCGTAGTCGACGCCTTGCCGAAAAACTCGATCTGCACCTCGACGGGATTCTGAGAAGCCACATCTCGCGTCGTGGTGAGCGACGGGACGTCGCCATCTACTCGCAGCTCCGAGGTGAATAGGCCTGCGCGAGAGTGGGCTCCTCATTTTCTCACGCAGGTCGTAAAGTCTAAGGCATGGTCGACTTACTCGTGAGCCTTTATGACCTTCCCGCGCGCTGTGCTCTTTCGGATCGCGTGCTCGTGAGGCGCGCCATGGCCTACGAGAGGGAGGAAGTGGTTCAGTTCGTCCGGGAGCAGTTTCACGGTCGCTGGTCGAGTGAGGCGGCTGCTGCCTTTTCTTCCCACCCGATTCGATGTTTCCTTGCCATTGAAGGCGGGAAGATCACCGGATTTTCTTGTTACGATTGCACCTTTCGCGGCTTCCTTGGTCCGATGGGAGTGACGAGTGAAAAGCGTGGTCGGGGCCTCGGGGAGGCCCTACTCGTCGAGGCGCTTTGCGGTCTCAAGGAGCTCGGTCACGCTTACGGGATCATCGGGGACGTAGGAGAGGCGCGCGCTTTCTACGAAAAAACGGTGCGCGCTTGTGTGATTGAGGGCTCGGAGCCTGGACCTTATTGCTACGAGCTGCGCGACGGTGCTTCCGAGGAGAGCCGCTCCGAGAAAAGCCGCTGAGCGGTCGAATAAAAGCTCCTAAAAATGAGCAACTTAAGCGCTTAAGTTGCTCATTTTTGGCCTTCAAGTGCCGCGACTGCTGCCGTAGAGACGCAAGTGAAGGCGATCACTGAAGCGGAGGCCTTCGTCGGCGCACAGGCGAGCGATTTCTGGAGCGCGGGTTTCGAGCGCTTGGGGTGAGGTGGCCGCAGGCATGAGAAAGCAGCGCTCGCGTGGGAGCTGATAGGCGCGGATGAGGCTCATCACTTCCTCACGGTCGCGCTCGGGGGAATCGACCACAAACTTGAAGTACGCCTTCCGTGAGTCGGCGAAGAAGTGGAGTGCTTCGTCGCGGAGGCGATGCCCGTCCTTCACGCGGGAATTCTTCAGTTTGGGCGAGACGACATAGGCGAAGACGGCGTCGTCGAAAGAGGGGACGGGAGTCACGGTGCCGTTGGTTTCTACGTCAAAGACGTAAGGGTCAGGGTCAGATCCAAGTTCACGAAAGAGGGACAGGAGCTGCG
>CAYMQT010000005.1:23859-39456 GCA_964392575.1 uncultured Polyangiaceae bacterium | reverse complement strand
CGTATAGGGAGTGTCGCACCAGAAGCAGTAGAGGTTGCAGCCCGAAGTACGGATGAAGGTACTGGGCCGCCCGACGAAGGGTCCCTCTCCCTGCAAGGAGTGAAACACTTCTGCCTGTCCGGGCGTGGTGACGGAAAGCAGGAGGGTGTTGCTCATGAGTCTGAGCATTAGTCACATTTGCCAAGAATTCTACTGCTCGTAATCGACGCTACTTGTGGTCGATTACTGTTCGTAATCGACGCTGCACCCCTTCGCGTCGGCGAAGGTCTTGATCAGTCCGATGTTGCTGGCATTCTCGTTGTACTGCCAGGACCACGCGCCCGCGTAACCGTTGTCGAACCACGAGGTGACGATCTGATTGAACGTCGTGCTGTTTTCGAAGGGCATAGCCGTCAGATAATACTCGCCCATGACGGTCGGTTTGCCGGTGTACCCGAGCGCAGCCGGCGTACTGGTGTAGGGCCAGTACGTGTTCACCCAGCCGTAAATGTGCGGTTGATGGAAATCCACGGCCGTGACGTCAGAGAAAGCCCAGGCCCATTTCGCAGCCGCCCAGCCGACGCTCACTTGTGCGCCGGGTGTGGCCGCCTTCAGGGCGGCGGCCGATTCATTGATCAAAGCCTTCATTTGACTCAGCGTTACGGCGCTCAATTCTGAGTTGGGCTCAAACTGATTGCTTGGCGGCGCGCCGGCCTCGGCAGACACGGCCCACTCGGGCTCATTGATGATGTCCCATCCGAGTAGGCGGTGGAGGTTGGGGCTGGTGGCGGCGGTTTGCGCGATTTGGGTGACGACGTTGCTCACGAGCTTTGCGCGCCGTCCGGCGTCGGTCACCATCGGACTCATGCCTCGAATCTGGACCTCACCTTCGCTGCGGGTGGGGCGGAAGTTGTCGAAGGAGAAAATGGTCAGGACGAGCTCTACCCCGGCGGCTTCGGCGAGATCGAGGGCCGTGAGAATGTCCGTTTTGGCGGTTGTGGAGAGGCCCGACGGATCTCCGGCGCCATCAAACACAACTCCGTCTCCCCGGAAATCCGGAAACATCCACCAGCGCACGACCTTGGCTCCGTTTGCCCCCATGTGATTCAAGTCGGCGGCGACATCGGCACTGGCGGCGCTTACGCCGTTTTGTCCCCAGGCGCTTAGACCCCCGAAGTCAGCCCCGAAGTTATTCCAGGCGTAGTTGATGCCGAGGGCGAAGCGCGAGACACAAGCGTGGGTGAGTCCTGCGGTCACCGGGCAAGCGTCCGTGACTTGTTCGCAGGAAGTGGGCTGACTGGTCGCGGTGCACTCTCCTTCGTCGCAGATTTCTGAAGGCGAGCAGGCGAGAGTGCAACCGCCGCAGTGCGCGGCGTCGGACAGGAGGTCGACGCAGCTCGTACCGCACTCGGTCAGGTCCAGGGCGCACGAATCACTGCAGTTTCCAAGGGAGCAGACCAGACCATCCGTGCAGGCCATGTTGCAGCCCCCACAGTGCGCTCCATCCGCCAAAGTATTCGCGCACACGGCGCCGCACGCGGTGGTGCCTTCGCCGCAAGTGCAGACGCCGGAGACGCAAGTCTGTCCTGCGCCGCAGGTCGGATTGCAGGCAACCAGACCACTGCCGCCGCTTCCTCCACTCGTGCCGCCGGAGCCGGCTGGATTTCCGCCTGCACCGTTCACGTGGTCACCATCACCGTCGCCGTCCCCGGTATCACCGGTGCCTTCACCGCTACAGGCGCCGAGAGCCAAAAACAGGGAGAGAGTGGTGAGGGGTAGGGCGCGGGGGAAGGTGGCGCGAAGAGCGGCGAGGGAAATTCTCAAGAAGGTCATAGGGAGGTTGGTCCGGTGGGGCGAGGGTGAATGCCAGTCACGCCCGAGACGAGCGGGCGGTAGCGACTACTCGGGTGCAGTTGAAGGAAGTCGCGCACGAGGGCGCGTGCCTCCTCCATCTGACCCAGGTCAACGAGGAGGGTGATTTCTTTGGCGCTCCGCGCTTCAGCGTGCACGCCTTCTTTGGCGAAGCGATCCTGGGTCGCTCGGGCGTAGGCGAGTGCTTGCTTCTTGTCGGACTCTTCCAGCCGAACGAGCTCACGAAGCATCTCGTTGTACTCTGCTTCGTTGTACTCCGTTTTGTTCTGCTTTGTTTTTGCGTCTTTCGCCTGTTCTCTCAAGGTGCTCACAGGTGAGCGTGCGCGCTCACCTTCTTCCGGTCGCGGCATTTTTCGAGGCGAGATTTTGGACACAGCGGCTGCGGTTCGCCCTGATTTTGGTTCCTGAACGAGCCAGACAGCTCCGAGGAGGAGAGCGAAAGAGAGGGCGCCAAGGAGGAGAGGTCGGTTCTTGAACACGTTGATTTGCAAGTGAGGCAGCGCTTCCGCGCGACTGCTCAGAAGGTGCCACGCCGGGGCGTCTCTGTCCGATCATTTCACCCTTGTGTTCATCTCCAACCCAAAGGGTTTCCAGGCATAAGAAACTTTTTCAGTCCTGAAGCGAAGTTGGCTCTCAGGGGAGAGCGACCGCAGCGCGCCTGTCTCAGCGCGCACCTCTCCGCGCCGCTCCTCTCAGCGGACAGTCAAGACGTCCGCCTTGTCGATGGAGGTCAAAGACAGGCCGTCGTTGTGGACGAGGTGAGTCACCTTGCTGAAATCCTGAGGAAGGATAATGGACAGAAAGTAGGAGCCTGGGCTTCTGGGAACTTCCTCGTATGCGGCGACGGCGGTGCTGAGCAAGGTGCTGCCCGAGTAAAAATGCACCGTGTGCGGAGAGGGATCGAGCGAAACCTTGTGTTTGACGAGCCCGGTCCACCAGCTATCCGCTTTGCCGGGTTCGATGGTGGCGTAGAGCATGCGAGTGGGAGCGGCCCGGCTGAAGGCCTGTTGTGTCTTCCAAGACGTGACCTCGGCGATCCACGGCTCCATCAGGTTGTACCCGTACTGACTGATCCAGGTGGGATTGCAGTAACTCATGTAGTCCTTGTGGGTCGGTGGGCGTCGGTCACCGGAGAAAATATCCCATCCCCACTCGTCGATGTTCCCCGTGCTGTTCGGGTAGTTGGGGTCAGGGTCCTCGGGATTGCCGCAGCCCACGTGATCCCTCCCCTGTTCGTGACCGATTTCGTGGACAAAGGTGCCCGCGTGCCTGCCATCATCCCGGTATTCCCCCCAGCCTGTGCGTTGATTGGCGTCGCCGATGTCAGGCAGATTGTCACTGCCGTGATTGGGGACGTTGGCGATACCCGAGAAGTCCGGTCCCTCGTCGCAGGGATTGATCACGCCGTAATAGAATTCCCACGGCTCCGCGTCGTCGGCTTCCCGCACCTGACGAAGAAGGGTGAAAAGTTGAGGGTACGTCTCCGTCGTACCCGTGTGCTCGACAACCTCATGGACGGTCACGGTGGCGTTGCTGGCGGGGTTCTGCGCTAAAAGTCGCTGCCGATAGTACTCGTGCTCCGGCATGGGGCTTCCGCCCCGCGTCGTCATTGAGTTCAGATCGGGCGCGGCGGGACAGCTGCCGCCTAGGTTGTGAAAGAGAGGAACAAGGACGACGTCAATTTGTGAAGGGTCGGTATCGACTCCGAGGTTGAAGGTACTGCCCTCTACGGCAGGAAAGCGCGAAGGCGTCGGGGGAGGAGGTTGATTGCGGAAGCTGTCATCGACTTCAAACAACTCGATTGCGATCCGCATCCCTTTCTTCACCTGTGCGGCGGAGAGGACGAACTCGTAAGCATCTCCGGAGTTGTAGGCGGAGGAGGGGGAAGTGACGGTTTGCTTCGTGATCTCGACAGAGTCTGTCGTAAAGTCCGCATAGGAAAGGGTCAAAACGGCGCGGATCGGTCTTGGGGTGAAATCTTGTTCGTCCTCGATCACCCAGGAGGCGCGGACGAGCATGGGCCGTTCAACGATCAAGGGGCCGTTGCGACTTTGAAGGGGGACGAGGTCCTCGTTTTCTCGGATGACGATGCGTAGGCCCTGATCCGCCGTGATGTTGCCGACAGTCACCCCGCGGGCTTGATCGAGGGCGCACGGATCGATCACGACATGCGAACAATGAGCATCACAAGTGCCGGCGGTTCCAAGAAGCTCGTCGGTCGTGCAGAGGTCTTCATCATCACAGGTGGTGGGGCATACAGGACCGCCGTCGCCGCAGACTTCGCCCGGCTCGAAAACGCCGTTGCCACAGACCGGATTGCAGTCGTTGTCGTCCGCCGCGTTGCAGCCCGTCGGACAACAGCCGTCATCCGGAGTGCAGGTCGTGACGGGAGAGGACACGCACGCGGCAGAACAACTTTCTGCCGTGCCGATCAAGGTCTCTCTGGTACAGGCGATGCCATCACTATCAGGACAGGTGAGCGGGCAGGAGCCAGGAGGGTCGCAGGTCTCCCCTACGTCGAGCCTGCCGTTATCGCAGAGGACCGCACAGGTGCCGAGGACAGGATTGCAAGCAATACCCGCAGCACAACTTCCACAGACTCCTCCGCAGCCGTCCTCCCCGCACTCGCGGCCGCTGCAGTTCGGAACGCACTCTCCATCTCCATCTCCATCGTCAGGCACCGTGCCGTCGTCGCGGCTGTCCTCTTGGCCGAGCCGTCCCTCGCAAGAGATCAAGAGCAGACCGACGAGGGGCACGAGGACCGCGGCCCTACGACCCGCTCGCGCTGGGCGCCCGGCCATTGCACGGAGGGCGGACCTCTCAATCTTCATGTCGCCGGGCGTCCTTGTGATTTCATCGCGTGGGTTTCAGGTGAGGGTTCCGTGTACGGGTATGAGTTAGCCTTGCTTTTGTGATGAGATCCACAAGGGGCCGTCTCTTTCACTCGATACTGACAAGTTCCCCAGACGAGCGAGGAAGAAACGACCTTTCATTTTAGTCCAGAGAAAAGTCTCGGTCTAGAGCGGAAAATCACGGCCCTCCTCATGTGGCCCGCAAGAGCGCTTTTTTAACGGTGGACACGACGAGGTTTCGCTCCTCGTCCGTCAAGTAGGCGTGCATGGGTAGGCTGACGACTTCTCGGCAGAGGTGTTCCGTGACGGGAAGAGATCCTCCCCTGTACCCTAGTTCGGCATAGGCCGGCTGGAGATGGATGCCCGTGGGGTAATAGACGAAGGTGGGGACCCCGGCTTGGCTCAGGGTCTCACGAAACTCGGTCCGATTTCGCACCCTGATTGTATAGAGGGCCCACGCGCTTTCGACTTCCCCAGAGGCGCCGGGGACTACAAGGTCCGGGCTCAGGTTTTCGAGGTGAGTCGTGTAAAAGCTACTCAGCTCTCGCCTTGCCGCTAGCTCTTCGTTGAAGACGCTCAGTTTTTCGAGAAGTACGGCAGCTTGGAGGGTGTCGAGACGCGAGTTATCGCCGTGTCGGACATGGTCGTATTTGTCGCGGCCTTGTCCGTGTGCGCGGAGCGATCGAATGACACTCGCGCTTTCGTCGTCCGCACAAAAAACGGCGCCGCCGTCGCCGAAACATCCGAGCGGCTTGGTCGGGAAAAAGCTTGTCGCCGCGAACTCTAGAAACCCCAAAGGCGACTGAGCGTGGACACGAGCGCCAAAACTCTGCGCGCCATCGCCGATCAAAAGCAGCTCCTCGCGCTCACAGAACGGCACCAGCTCGTCATAGTCCGCGGGGAGCCCGAAAAGGTCGACGGCGATGACGGCTCTGGGACGAAGGTGCGCGGGTGTGCCGGGAGTGACTTTCTCGTCTCGCCGTACGAGGTCGAGCCTCCGACGCAGATGTTCGACATCGAGATTGTAGGTTTGCTCGTCGACGTCGACGAAGACGGGGGTTGCACCAACGCTCACTACGGCTTCGGCCGTTGCCACGAAGGTGAAGCCGGGCACGAAAACGGCGTCTCCGGGGCCGATCCCCGCGGCTCGCAGGATGAGTACGAGGGCGTCGGTCCCGCTAGCGCAGCTGACGACGTTGTTTGCTCCTGTTCTAGCTCGCAGCTCTTCTTCAAGCTCAGACACCTCCGGACCCAGGATGTACTTTCCGTGATCGAGAACCTGTTCGATGCGCCGCAGGAGGCTCATGCGGATTTTCTGCTGTTGCCTCGCAAGATCCATGAACTCCATGATTAGCTCTTGGATCGTTGACGAAGGGGGCTCACGGTGGGTTTGACGGGCTGGGCGAGACGTATCTGTCGAGCAAGTTCGATCGCAGGGCGAGCGTCGCTTGCAGAGTAGCTGTCATCAGCCAAGATCTTTTTATAGACCTCCGTGTGAAGATCGGTAAATCCTCCTGAAAACTCAAGCTCTTGGCCGTCGATTTGGAGGGAACGATAGGTCGTCTTGTTCTCCTGCTCTGAGGCGGCTGGAAGGTTTTCGCGATCGATGGACAAGAACCACCGGACCCGCGCCTTCTCAAGCTCGATGTAGCCGGCCGTCGTAGTGGGAGTATTGAGATGAACTTCGTGATTTTTGACGTCGCCGAAGATCCAAATCAACATGTCGAAGAAGTGGATCCCGATATTGCTGGCTAAGCCGCCCGAGTGTTCCATCCGCCCCTTCCAAGAGGACAGGTACCAAGGCCCGCGTGAAGTGATGTAGGTCAGGTCGACATCGTGGATGGTATCAGGCTCTTGCGCGACCTTTCGGCGCAAATCGATGATCACCGGATGTTCGCGAAGTTGAAGAATCGGGTAGATTTTCTTCCCGCGTTCACCGGCTAATTCCTCGAGGGGGTCGATGTTCCATGTGTTGACGACGAGGGGCTTCTCGCAAATCGCGTGGGCCCCGATGCGCAGAGCGAATCGAATGTGCGCATCGTGCAGATAGTTGGGAGAACAGATGCTTACATAGTCGATGCCTTCGCCACGTCTGCGAAGCTTTTCAGCATGACGATCCAGTCGTTCGAACTCTTGGAAGTACTGAGTTCCGTAGAAGTAACGATCCAAAACTCCGACGGAGTCGTGCGGGTCACACGCTGCCACGACCAAGTTTCCGGTGTCGCGAATGGCTTGCAGGTGACGGGGGGCGATGTATCCGGCCACACCGATGACCGCGAAACGTTTCACTGCACGCTGCCTTCAGTTCCTTGGGGTGGATTTCCGTCCTTCTTTGTCTGGTTCAGCACTGCCTGAAGGACAGGGCTTGCCTCGTAAGGGGGCTTCCGGGAGACCTCGCCGCCGACGTCCCAGAGCACGGGGATCATTTTGCGCTCGAGAGAGGCTTCGGTCACCGCCGTGAGCCAGCGAATGCGCGAGGCTTCTTCTCTCTTCTCGGTGACGTTGTACTCACCGATGAAGGCAGGAATGTTGTTCTTCTTGGTGAACTGCTCCATCTGATCGAAGAGCTCATTCAGCTTCTTCACGTCGTCCTCGCTGCCCCAAGTCGGCATTACCTTGCCCCACTCCGCGTCTTCTGTGAGTCCGCAGAAATTCCATGGCGTGTAGTAATGCACGGAGATGAAGAGCTTTCCTGGCACCGTATCCGTCGGTAGCTTGAAGAGATCGCTCGCGGTCTTTTCAAAGTCGGTGTGGTAACCTGTCACGATGAGCAGGCGTGTTGCATTCTTGCCACCTGTCTTTCGCACGGTGTCGACGAACAGCTGATTGACGCGCGTGAGGGTCGCGTAGGCCTTTTCGTCGGAGCCTGCGCCAGAAAAGTTGGTTTCTTCGTTTAGCCCTTCGAAAATGAGCTTTTCACCTCGGTCGGCAAAAGAGGTGGCAATTTGCTGCCAATAGGAGCGGAACTTTTGCTCGGCGTCCTGACTGAATGTTGCGTGGGTGTCGGGAAACCTTTTCTTGTCGCTGGAATCGATCCAGCCGCCGTCCCAATGGATGTTGACGACACAAAACAGTCCTGCCTCGAGGATCCAATCGACGACCTCGGCGACCCGTTTCATTTTCTCGGGCGTGATCGTGCCGTCTTTTGCGTACGTGTCCCACGCGACGGGGACCCGCACGGTCTTGAACCCGAGAGCGGCCAGGCTTTGTACGTATTTTTGCGTGATGACCGGATTGCCCCACCCGGTCTCCCAGGTGGTTGTGTTTTCGAGGGTGTTGCCGATATTGGTGCCTGGGCTCATGACGGCTGCGGCGGACCAAGCGTCGAGGCGGATCTCTTCCGTGGCGCCGGGCGCTTGTACGGCAGACTCTTCGGAGGTCTGGGCGTTCTGCTCGGGCGAAGCCGGCTTCGGGGTAGTGCTTTGGCAGGAGAGCAAAAGCAGACCGAGAGCGCCAGAGAGTAGGACGATGTGGCGGAGGGCACTGCGACGGAGGACAGCACTGCGACGGAGGACAGCACTGCGACGGAGGACAGTTTTTCGATGTGCGAGGGAGGAGGGCATGATCATGCTTTGGCTCGGACCGTAACATGCCCTAGGCGGGCGTAAACTCGATCAGCACGAGGGTTTCCGGACCGACGGTCACGATCACTTGGCCGTCCACTTTCTGAAGGGCTTCGGGCCCTTTCACGCTGTCGGGCGTGCGCGACTGGGACGAACTGAAAGAGCGGATGGTGGCATCTTGAGAAGCCTCATGGGCAACGATGGTGACCTCGGAAACCCGGAAGACAGCGGGATTGATCAGCATCACCGCCAGACTTCCGTCCTCACGCACGCCGGCATGGACCCGCACACCCGGTTGATCAGCCTCGGCTGCGACGATCCTTTCTCCGGGTCCCGCCAGATCATGAGCGAACTTGATGCCGTAGTAGGCTCGTCCGGGCTCGTCGGACTCTTCATGCAAGAACGTGCCGTTGTGCAGCTCCAGCCAGTCGATGTTGGACGCACCGTGGCGGATGAAGCTGAGGTAGGCATCGGCAGCGAACAGACCGCTCACGCTCGCCTGCTTGTCACTGTACCCAGGCGGCGGGCCGACTTCCGTCACCGTGATCTCCAGGTTTTCGGCGTTGTCCCCCGCGTGAGCTTCAAACTCCGCACGCAGGGTCTCAAACATGACTTCCATTTCCTCTGCGGGTTTGGTGAGTAAGTTGCCCTGGGGGTACCAATGGATGATGCCGAAGTCGATTTCCTCGCCGCATTCCGACAGGACATCGCGGTTGTAGGTGGGGGCCCAGCTGTAGTCGGCCGGAGGAGTGACCAGGACGGCGCCGACCTTGATTGAAGGGTCGACCGCCTTCATTTCCGCGACAAACTCCCTGACGCCCGCGCCGTAGGCGCGAGGCGAGAGGTCTTCATGACCGCGCCGTGGGGTTCCGTCGTAGGGAACGTGTAAATCGAGCTCGAATCCGTCGTTGCCCCCGTTTTGATAGTAGCCGTTCCCGAAGACTTCGTTTCCGATCTCCCAGTATTCGATGCCCAAAGGTTCCGGGCGATGAATGCGGAGAGGGTTGAAGCCATCGTCTGCGGGGAGAGGTTCCGAGGCGCGCAGACCTGCCCAATATCCCACGGTTTGCCAGTCAAAACCGGTCGAATCTTCTCCGATGACGGTTTCGTCCGCCGGATCTCCGTTGGCGTAAGCCACCCAGGCAGCCGCCTCTTTGGGTTCACCGGGACCATCGTCGTACTGATTCGAACCGTAGTTGACGGTGATCATTGCGACGCGCTCCACGCGGTCGAGCATCCTGACGAAGTTCCCGAAATCCGTTTCCGGTGCGAGATACCCCCGCTGGCCGTTGCTCCAAGCGGACATGGTGTGCGTCGCCCAATGATAATTGTCTGAATAGCCTCCGCCCGGCCAACGCAGAAGCGCGATCCCCGCACCATCCAGTTCCTCCTTCAGAGCCGGATCCTGGAGAGCGTTGTCATACACGGACGCATGCATTCCGTAGGCGTAAGGGGGGACGATCCGGAGTACCTGTTCTGTATCGATCGTGACCGTGACCTTCAGGCGGTCGTCCTCTTTGTTGTCCACCGGGTCATGGTCGCCGCAGCCAAAAAGCGGAAGAACGAGGACGAAAAAGGGACCAATTTTCTTCAAGAGGTCATGCACGAGCGGATCACTTTTCATGAAGTCGGTTGCGGCGCAGGTTCCGAGCCGGCGAGTGGTCGAAAGCAGGCCACTATCGAGGGAGTTGGTCCGTTCGTCGAGGGATTTTGCCGCTCTCGGGGCTTGCGCGATGGAAGCGACGCGATCCCCCTCCGTATCCGTTCTTCCGTTTTTCGTGAACACAGCAGGGCTGCGAAAAGGCGTGAGGCGTGGCATCATCTGGAGCATGATGAGGAAGACTCAGGTCATGGTCGTGTGCTCGCTGAGCGCATTTTCTCAAATCTCGGTCTCCGGTTGTGCTCCCAAGGAGTCTCAAAAACAGACGGTGTTCGGTGGAGCGGGGGCCGACGTTCAGGGTCCAGATTCGAAACCTCTGGGCGAGGTGGATGATCGACCGAGGATGATCGGACCTTGCGCTGACGCTCCTCCTCCCGGAGAGGAAGCCATCCTCGACGATTTCGAAGACGGAGATCATCAACTCTTCAAGACCTATCACCGGGAGGGCTGGTGGTTTGCGGCGGATGACGGCAGCGAGGGCTCATCGGCGTCACCCTTCAAAGCGGAGTCGCTTCCGGAAGGGCAAGCGACGAGTCAGAACGAAATGGCCGTCCACCTCAAGGCTGAGGGGATGAATGACTGGGGCGTGAGTTGGGGGACGACGCTGCGCTGGAAGAAGGATGGACTCAGTTGTCCCTTCAACGCCTCGCATTTCGAAGGCATCCGGTTTCGCGCGAAGGGGCCGGCCACCATCAAGTTGAAGATCAACACCGTGGAGACGACCCCGGCGGAAAATGGCGGCATTTGCCGGGAGAAGTGCTGGGATTCTCACGCCAAGGTCATCCGGATCAAAGAGGAATGGACAGAGTTTTTCGTCCGTTTTGACGAGCTTCAGCAAGAAGGCTGGGGGACAGACTCGAAATTCGACAGCACACGCTTGTTGGCCCTGAATTTCACGGCGGGACCCGGCATGCTCCCGGTCGATTTTTGGCTGGATGATGTTTCCTTCATCCAGAAAGGCGAAAAGCCTGCCGAGACTTCTTCGCTCGCGCCCGAAGACGAGAGCGCTCCGCCCCCTGACGTGGGCGCTGCTTCCCTCGGCCGGAAATGAACCAGCTTCTGCGGAGGTGCATGCATCGCCTTTGCGGACGGGGCCTGGTCTCCTTCGGCCTTGGAGCGCTTTCGGTCGCGTGCGCTTCCGGTCCGCCTAAAGGTTCCGAGGCTCCCCGGTCTGACTTTGCCAAGGCAGAGGTCGAATCCTTCATCCCGGCGCGGATGCGTCGCTTGAGCAACTTTGAGTATGAAAACACGGTCCGGGAGCTGCTTGGACTGGATGTTTCGGTCGCCGACAAGCTGCCCTCGGACTTCAAAGTGGACGGCTACACACGCAATGACAGGGCAGCAGTCTCTTCCGCCTACAATGCTCGTGCCCGTGTTCTCGCCGAGGAGATGGCGCGCGAGTTCGTGCGCGTCCGAGGCGACGTGCTCGCGTGCGGGGACCGGGCAGAGGAAGAGGGCGCCGAGACGTTCATCTCCGCATGGACTCTCCGAGCCTTGAGGCGACCCGCAACCGCGGCGGAGGTCACGGCCCTTCGTGACATCTACCGCGGCGCGAGAACGGCAGAGAAAAGCCACACAGAGGCTCTTTCCTGGGTCGTCACGGCCCTCCTTTCCTCTCCTTCCTTTCTGTACGTGAGTGAAATTGGACAGCCCACGGAGGATCCACAGGTCCGGGTCCTTTCACCCTACGAAATCGCTGCTGTCCTTTCCTACACCTTGCGTGGAGCGCCCCCCGACGAGCCGCTCATCGAGGCTGCAAAAAACGGGCGCCTTCTTTCTTCAGCTGAGCGTGAAATGGAGGCGCGTCGACTCCTGTCTCTCTCAGGGACGCGCCACCAGTTTCGCCGCTTCGTTCAAGAGTGGCTTGAGGTGGATGGGCTGGCCGCTACTTCGAAGGACGAGGCGGTCACGCCGTACTACGAGGATCTCAAGCCGCGCATGCTGGCGGAGACGTCGGCTTTTGTGGATGAAGTGATGGTGCACCGGGGCGCGTCTCTGTCGGCTTTGCTCACGGCTGGGTTTTCTTCCGTCGATCCGACGATGGCGCGTTTTTATGGCCTTTCTGCGTGGGGACCGCGTGTGTCCTCGGAGTCGGTAGGCAGGATCGGCCTTTTGCAGCAAGCGAGTTTCCTCGCAGCTCACGCGCACCCGGACGGGACGAGCCCCATCAGACGGGGTGACTTCATCCTACGTCGCGTCTTGTGCATCGACATGCCGCGCCCTGATGAGATCGGCATCGAGGTCATCATCCCTCCCGTCACCCAGACCGAGACCACACGTCAGAGATTCTCCGCTCACGTTAGTAATCAGGGCTGCGCTTCGTGTCACGACGCCATCGATCCGCTCGGGTTCGCGTTTGAGCAGTTTGATGCGGCCGGGCACTTTCGCAGCTCGGAAAATGGGGCTCCGGTCGATGCGCGGGGTACCTTCGCTTTTGAAGAATTTCACGCCACTTTTTCCGGAAGCGTCGAACTCAGCCGCTATCTCGCAAAAAGACCTGAAGCGACCCGCTGTTTCCGCAGACATGCGCTGAAATTCTTCGCGGCCGATGCATCGGAGGCTCACGCCGACGCTTTTGACGAACTCGTTCAGGTCCTGCCCGAGCCCGCCCGTCCCCACTTACTTGAAAATCTGGTAGCTTACGTCAAAAGTGATCTGTTCCTTTACCGTCGAAGCATGCCATGAGTCTCATCCGAACCCGCCGCTCGTTTCTCACCGCTCTTGGAGCGGGCATGAGTTCACTTGTGACCGGCTCTCGCGCTGCGGCTGAAGAAGGCGCTGCGGTTAAAGGAGGCCCTACGGTTAAAGGAGGCCCTGCCCTTCCGAACACAAAAACATCCGCAAGTGCAGAAGAGCCGCTCCGTTTCTTCGGCGTGTACACGCCCCACGGTTCGGCTTACGAATACTTCCCTCCCGAGGAGGGTTTTAGTTTCGCTTATGAGCATGCTGTCTTGGGTCCTTTTGAGGACGAGACGACGTTCGGCAAGCGCTACAAGGACGCGCTGACCGTCGTTGACGGAGTGGATCTGAGTGCCGGCCTTCTCACGGGGACTGTGGGGCACGAAGCTCCGCGGGTGATCTTGACCGGGAGCGGCGCGGACGGAAAAAACGCCAGCATCGATCAGTTTCTTGCCGTCGATCAGGGGCTGGGCGCCGAGACGATTCACACCTCCCTCGTGCTCGGTGTCGGCAACGATCAATCGGGACCGGACAACAACATCAGCTACGCACGCGGGGGGATAGAACTTCCGAAGACCATCGATCCGCGCGCCCTTTTTGCAGATCTGTTCGGCACTCCCATCAGCGGAAAATCAAAGGAGGCTCTGGCCCGAGAGCGCGCTTTAGGAATGAGTGTCCTCGACTTCGCGCGTAGCGATTTGCGAGCTTTGCAAAAACGTGCCCCGGCGACCGCGCGCTTGAAGATCGAACAACACCAGACGGCCCTCCGTGACATCGAAAAGCGCCTCACACAGAGCGCACCTCAGTGCGACCGTCCTTTGGAGCCCCGAGAGTTTCCACGTCTTCGGGCTTACGGAGGAGGAGAAATCTACTTCGACGAGATCACCAATCTGATGATTGATCTCAGTGTTCGGGCCATGGCCTGTGATTTGACCCGCTTCTCGACGCTCTTTCTCAGCGATCTATCGCGAACCAACCGAGCCGGTCTACCCGCGGACATTCATCAAGGGGTCGCTCACAAATACCAGGCGCGCTCCGAAAAGAGTCCCGGCCGCGAAGAGACGTGGCAGGCGCTCGCCACCCAGAACCGCTACTGCTACTCGAAGCTGGCCCGGTTGACGCAAAGGCTCGATGAGGCGGGACTACTCGAAACCAGCATCGTGTACGCCTCTTCGGATCTGGGCGATCCCGCGCGCCATAGCTCTCGCCATGTTCCGAGCCTGCTTTTAGGTGGAGCAGGTGGTCGCTGGCCGGGTGGGAATTATCTGCGCTACGACGAAGGGCGCGCGATCCCCAACAATCGCATCTTGGTCAGTATCGCTCAGGCCTTCGGTGTCGAGACGGAGCGGTTTGGGGATTCGGCTTCTTCTGCGGTGGTCACGGGAGATATTAGTTCCGAGCTGGCTGCTTCGCCTCCGCCTTTGGGCTCTCCTACCTAGCGCCAGGAACGATTCCGTAGACGCGCGCCGCGTTCTCTCCGAAGATCCGCGCGCGCTCCGGTGTGGAAAAATCCTTGAAGGCTTGTTCGATGACCGAGAAGACTTCATCGTAACTGGCTGCCAAGAGACACACGGGCCAGTCCGATCCGAAAAGCAGCCTCTCGGTACCGAAGAGAGAGGCTGCCCCTTCGATGAAGGGGCGGAGCAATTCCGGCGTCCAGGTGTCGAAATGAGCTTCTGTCACGAGACCGGAGAGCTTGCAGACTACATTCGGGAGTTCAGCAATGGGCCGGAGCTGGCGGAGGAAGGATTCGAGATCAGGGTGGCGGAGATCGGGCTTTCCGACGTGATCGAGGACGAAGGATACGTCGGGAAGAGCGGCCATGAAATTTCGAGCCAGGGGCAACTGTCGCTCGTACACCAGCATGTCGTAGGTGAGACCATAGCGCGGAAGGAGGGCCACACCTGCTCGGAAGGACGAGCTGGAGAGAAAGTCGTCCGGCTCGCTCTGCACGATGTGGCGGATCCCTCGAAGCCGCGGATGCTGGCAGAGCTCCGCGAGCACTTCGTCGAGGTCCTTTGCCTGGAGGTCCACCCAGCCGACCACCGCTTGGATGAAATCATGAGCGTCGGAAAGCGAAAGCAAGAAGCGGGTTTCCTCCAGGGACTGAGGAGCCTGTACGGCCACGCAACCCGAAATCTCCTTTTCGTCCAGGTGATCTTTCAAGTGCTCCGGAAGGTAATCCCTCCGAAGCACAGGGGTGTTTTCGTCGATGAACGTGTGCACCTTCGGGTCGAAGCGCCAGAAGTGCTGGTGGGCATCAATCCGCACCGCGCGGGCCTTTCCCTCATGCGATGCGGGTGGCATCGAGAACCTCGTCGGTCAGCTTGAGCCCGACTCCCGGCTCTTCAGGCAGCTGATAGTAACCGTCGACGACGCGAATCGGCTCCTCCCAGATGTCGAGCAGGGATTCGTAGCAGTTTTCGACCATCAAGACGCCCGGTGTCGCTGCAGCGAGCTGCACGTGGAGCTTCTGCTGCACGTTGGTGTGAGGCACCACCGGTTTGTTGTAGGCGGCGGCCAGCGCCGCTACCTCTAACCATTCGTCGATTCCGGAGAGTTTGGTTGCGTCTGCCTGCACGATGTCAACCGCGCCGGCCTCGATGAAGTCGCGGAAGTCCCATTTCGTATACACGGTTTCGCCGAGAGCGATCGGAACAGGGATCGCGCGTGCAAGTTCAGCGTGGCCCTTCTTGTCGAAGGGATGCAGCGGTTCTTCCAGCCAGAACACGTCGTGATCCGCTAGCTTTTTCCCCCAATGACGAGCCGTACCTAGACTCCAGGCGCAGTTGACGTCGGTCATGATCTTGATGTGAGGACCGACGGCCTTTCTCACGGCTCCCACGCGATCGTAGTCTTCGCGTGGATCGGGGCGCCCCAGCTTGATCTTCACGGCGTCGAACCCACGGTCGACCAGGGCGCAAGCGTCACTGATCAGCTGCTCGACAGGTGCCTACAGCACCGACGGCGGTTGGCTTGCGGCACCTGTCGA
>CAYMQT010000005.1:0-23849 GCA_964392575.1 uncultured Polyangiaceae bacterium | reverse complement strand
CTGCTCGACAGGTGCCGCAAGCCAACCGCCGTCGGTGCTGTAGGCACGAACCTTGTCCTTTGCGGGCCCCAGACAGCGCCAGAGGGGCAACCCTTTCTCCTTACAAGCAATATCCCAGAGCGCGAACTCCACGGCAGCCAGGGCTACCTGAGAAGCGCCCAGACGCCCCACGAAATGGTTGCTCTGGTAGCAGCGTTGTACGAGCTCTTTGCGCTGTCTTGGATCCTGTCCGCTGAGGATGGGGGAGTAGTCGTGCAGCATGACCGCGTGCGCCGCGTGCAGACCGGGCGTGTAGCTCCAGTTCATGCCCCATCCGGTGAGTCCCGCGTCTGTGCGGAGAGCGATCTGGAGAAAGTCCACCACGTGAACCGTAGTTTGAGAATCCGTGATGGGCGCTTGCTTGAGGGGCACGCGCAGGAGGTAGGTGTCGATGTTCGTGATTTTCATTGAAGGGATTTCCTAGATCCGAGAAAGGCAGGTCGAGTGCGGCAAGTGCGGCTGTAAATGGAATTGCAGCTATGAATAGAACTGCGGCTTAGGTGTCGTAAAAGAGCGGGGTCGCGCCGGTCTGGCTGCTTTGGTAACAGGCTTCGACGAGGGCCATCGTGCGCGTGGCGTCTCGGACCTCCGTTTCGAGCTTGTCATCTTCGCCACTCGCGTGGCGCTGGAGATTCGACATCGTGCCCTCGAAGGCGTGATCGAACCATCCGCCCCGGAGGGGAATGTCATGCCAGGTGCTGCCATCTTTGCTGATGAGTTCAAGTCGATCTGGCTTGCCCTGGGGGTAGTCCAGGTTGACGCCCATGCAAAGAACGGCTGCCCCGCGGGTTCCTTCGACTTTGAATTGACTCATCGCGTGCCTGTCACCGAAGTCATGACCGTGAAACGTAGAGATCAGCGCGCGCAGATGCTCGCCATAGTCCAGGGCGATCGAGGTGCTGGTATCACTGTAGTCGACGAGAGTGGGGTTTCGCGTGACCTTGCAGTAGACACCCTTGGGATCGCCGAAGAGCGAGCGAAACAGGTCGAGATAGTGGATGGAGTGATAAAGAATCTCGTGACGCGGAATTCCGCGCAAAAAGTCCCAATTTTGCCAGGGCGTGTGCACGTTGACGCGGACTTCTGCGTCGATGATTTCTCCCAAGAGACCGCGGGAAATGGCGTCTTTGAGTGCGAGTACAGAGGGACTGAAGCGGAGTTGAAAGTTGACGGCCGCGCGCAGAGATTTTTCCTGGCACAGGGCGCAAAGCACGCGCGCCTCCGGAAGATCTCGCCCGAAGGGTTTTTGAATGAGCAACGTGGAGCCTTCGGGGACGCGTTCGAGGATGCCTCGGAGGGCGTCAGCCGGTACCGCCACGTCGAAGATCGCGCTCGCGGCGCTCAGCGCCTCCTCGAGGCTCTTGTAAATATGAGGGACCTCAAAGTCGGCACAGAGGGACGCGGCGACCTCGAACTTCGTGTCAAAGAGGCCAAGGACGGGTAGACCGAGGCGACGGTACGCGGGCAAATGAGCGGAGCGCACGATGCTCCCTGCGCCGATCCCGACGACGGGTGACGGGTTTTCCGGCGTGGGCCAAGCCTGGCACAGGGGCTTTTCGTGGAGGGCTTGCTCGATCGGGTCCATGGTCTCTTTGTGGTTTGGCCCTTACTCGCTCACGAGCGTTGCGCGCTGACGGCCGAGGCCTTCGATCCCGCATTCCACGACATCGCCGGGCTTGAGGTAGACGGGTGGATCGTGCCCGAGGCCTACGCCGGCGGGCGTGCCCGTACTGATGACGTCACCCGGCAAGAGCGACATGAAGCGACTGACGTAACTGATGATGAAGGCCACGTCGAAAACCATGTCCGAGGTGTTGCTCCGCTGCTTCTCCTGCCCATTGACCGTAAGCCAGAGGTCGAGGTTTTGATGATCCACTTCGTCCGGAGTGACCAAGAACGGTCCGAGCGGGGCGAAGGTGTCGGCGCTCTTGCCCTTCACCCATTGACCACCGCGCTCGATCTGAAAAGCGCGCTCTGAGTAGTCGTTGTGTAGGGCGAAGCCCGCGACACAGGCCAAGGCTTCTTCAACTGAGACGTATTTGGCCTTTTTGCCGATGACGACGGCCAGCTCGACTTCCCAGTCGGTCTTCACGGACTCTCTCGGGATCACCACATCGTCATTCGGCCCAGAGAGCGCTGAAGTTGCCTTCATGAAGAGCACGGGCTCTTCTGGAATGGCCGCGCCGGTTTCGAGGGCGTGCTTTCGGTAGTTGAGTCCGATACACAGGATCTTTCCCGGCGCCGTGAGAGGCGAGCCGAAACGGCTCACTTCTTTGATCTCAGGACACCTCGACGGGTCTTGCTCGTACCACGCCTTGAGTCGAGCGAGTCCTTCACTTGCAAAGAAGGCGGGGTTCACGTCCTCGCCGAAGGCCGCAGCATCGAGCAGACGCCCGTCGTCGAGGGCGATACCGAGGCTTTCATTTCCGTGCGCGCCGTGTCTAAAGATCTTCACGATCGGTTCTCCTTTTCTATCACTTTCATTTCATGAGAACTCCGCCGTCGAGAGGGAGCGCTTGTCCGGTGATGAACGCGGCCTCGTCGGAGCAGAGGTAGAGGGTGAGGGCAGCCACTTCTTCAGGTGTGCCCATCCGTCCGAGGGGCTGATACTTCGAGAGGTTCTCGAACATCTCCGCTTCGCGGCCCGGATAGTTCTTGGCTAAAAAGTCGTCGACGAAAGGGGTGTGGATGCGGGCGGGGCAGATGCAATTGCAGCGGATGCCGGCCTTCAAATAGTCGACGGCGATGGAACGGGTCATCGTGAGGACCGCGCCCTTGGTGGCAGAATAGGCGAATCTGTCCTCGATTCCGATGAGAGACGCGATGGACGCCATGTTGACGATGACGCCGCCACCGGAACGCTCCATGCGCGCGACGGCCGCGCGAGCACAAAGATAGACGCCCTTTACGTTGACGCGCATGAGACGGTCAAAGGTTTCCTCGTCCGCTTGCAGCAGAGCTCCGACGTGACCGATGCCGGCGTTGTTGATCAGGATGTCTACTTTCGCGCTGTTCGTGTCGACTTTTTTGAAGGCGCTTTCTACAGAGGCCGCAGCGCTCACATCGCACAGGGCAAAGTCTGCGCTTTGGCCCTTCTTCTGCATGAGTTCCAGGGTTTCCTTGGCGGCCTCTTCCGACAGATCGAGGATCCAGACGTGAGCGCCGCGATCCGCCAGGAGCAGCGCGATGGCGCGGCCGATGCCCGAGCCGCCGCCGGTCACGACGGCAGTTTTCCCCGTTAAGTCAAACATCACGGAACCTCCCGGCGCGTTCGTCGCGCCAACTCTGAGAGAAGGAACGGTCCGCGAGGACCGGCAAGGAGCGAGACTTCGTCCATCCGCCCAATAGTTTTCCGAGCAGACGTCGGGGAGCGGGACCTAGCCAGCGCAAAAGGCGCCGTCCCGCTCGCGTCATGTGGGCGAAAAGACGCGGGCGCGCGTAGAAAAAACCGTAGAGCGAGAAGGCGACACGCTCCGGGACCTCTGCATCTCCCCGCGCGACGTGCCTTTGCCTCAGCTGAACCAGCATGTCATGAAGCGGAATCTTGACCGGGCACGCCTCGTGGCAGGCTCCACACAGAGTCGATGCTTGAGCCAGCTCTCCCGCTCGCGGATCAGAATTGAGGAGCGGAGTGAGCACCGCGCCGATGGGTCCGCTGTAGACGGAGCCGTAAGCATGGCCGCCGATGTGGCGGTACACGGGACACACATTGAGACACGCGCCACAGCGAATGCAGTGCAGGATCTCCTGAAACTCAGGATCTCCGAGCTGACGGCTGCGGCCGTTGTCGACCACGATCACATGGAGTTGGCGCGGCCCGTCGGCTTCGCTCTCTTTGCGCGGCCCGGTGATGAGGTTGAGATAGGTGGTGATCTTTTGGCCGGTGGCGCTGCGAGGAAGAAGCTGGGCCATGACCGCTAGATCCGAGAGCGTCGGCAGGATGCGCTCCATACCCATCAGCACGACTTGAGTCCGCGGTAACGTAGTGACCATGCGACCGTTGCCCTCGTTGGTGAACAAGGCGACGCTCCCGGTTTCCGCGATAGCGAAATTGCAGCCCGTAATCCCTAGATCGGCGGCCGCGAACTTCGCTCGCAGCTTTTGACGAGCATACCCGGCGAGCACTTCCGTTTCCGGAGAGAGCGTTTGCCCGCCCTCGTCTTCGAAGAGCTTCTGGATCTCCGCGCGACGCTTGTGGATGGCGGGGAGAATGAGGTGCGAGGGGGTCTCCTCGGCGAGCTGCACGATCCACTCACCCAGATCCGTTTCCGTGACCTCGACGCCTGCTTCACTCAGAGCTTCGTTGACATGCAGCTCTTCTGAGACCATCGATTTCGACTTCACTACCCGTTTGGCGCCGCTTTTCTTGATGATGTCGGAAAGGATCTCGCGGGCTTCCTCCGCATCAGCGGCAAAGTGGACCTCCGCTCCTTGGGCGCGGGCGTTTTCGCTGAACTCAGCCAGATAGTAATCGAGATGGTCGATGGTATGGGCGCGGATCGAACGACCGACGTTGCGCCACTCTTCCCATGTGCCGAAGGCATCGGTGCTTGCTGTTTTGGCCGTGCGCAGCCGTTCCACCGTGAAGCGCACCGCCTGACGCAGGTGATTGCTGCTTAAAGCCTCAGCGCTGCGCGCCCCGAGGTTGCTCGAAAAGGCCGCATTCTCCGACATCAGACGGACACCTCCCCCTCGGAAAGCGCTTGGTCCACGAGAGAAGCAAGGTGAAGCGGAATGACAGAAACGCCGCGCCGCTCCATCCTACCGGCGATATTCATGAGGCAGCCCAAATCGGTGCTGGTCACGTAAGGAGCTTTGGTGCTTTCGATGTGGTCGATCTTTTCGTCGACGATGGCCGTGGAAATACCGCTCAACTTGACGGCGAAGGAACCGCCGAATCCGCAACAATCCTCTCCTCGTGGCAGGGGTGTGAGGGTGAGATCCGGCACCGCCTGAAGGAGAGTGAGCGGCGCTTGGTTGAGCCCAAGTAGGCGCGTGGCATGACACGATGCGTGGTACGTGACTGAGTGAGGAAAACTGGCGTTGAGCGTTTCTACTTTGAGAACATCCACCAAAAACTGCGAAAACTCGTAGGTCCGTGCCGTCAGACTCCTTGCTAGAGAAAGGCGCTCAGGATCTCCTGCGAACAGACGTTCGTAGTTGTGGTGGATCATGCCCGAGCACGAACCCGAAGGAGCCACGATGTAGTCCGCCGAAGAGAATGCTTCGAGCCAGGCGTGGGCCACTTCCTTGGCTTTTTGCGTGTAGCCGCTGTTGAAGGCCGGCTGTCCGCAACAGGGCGCCTGAGCGGGAAGGAGGACTTGGCACCCGAGGCGCTCAAGGACCCGGGCGGCACTCCTGGCCACGTCGGGATAGAGTTCTTCGCCAAGACAAGTCGCAAACAAGGTGACCCTCATGCCAGAGACCCGCTGTAGAGGATGACGTGGACTTCCGCCGGACCGTGGACGCCTATGCTCAAGTCGTTTTCGATATCGCTGGTGCGGCTGGGTCCGGTGATGCAGAGGAGCGCTGAGGGCATCCGTGAGAGGGACGGCGTACAGGCCTTTCCAAGAGCCAAGGCTGAGCCGAGGTCGGGCGCAATCTGTGAAACGTGGAGCACAGCCAAGTGACGCCGAGGCAAGAGACTCACCGAGCGTGGGGAGGCTGTGTTTGCGGTCAGGATCAGGGTGCCCGTACTCGCCACGGCACTCACGGCCGTGGTGAGGCCGAGATCCGCGCTGAGGGCCTTCTGTCGGAACAGATCGGGAGTGCGGCAGGAAGTGTCACCGTAAAACGAGACCTCAGCGAAGCGTTCATCCTGAGTGTCGAGCCCCAGCGCTTCGAACTCAGAACGGGCCGAAGCAACGGTCACGGCTCCTTCTCCCTTGAAAATGGCGAAAGCCAGCTGCGTCATCACCTCTTCGACACAATTTGCGTGACTCACCGTGCCACCGACCTGTGTGAGCTCGGCGGCGAACCGTGTTTCCAAGGGACCCTCGAAAGGGGGCCAAGGCGCCTGGAGGGGCAGGCGTTTTGGGGCGAAATTCAGCCTAGGACGGCCTAAACGCTCTGCGACCGCATCGAGAAACCTCTCACGTTCCACGCTTGCCTTTGACCTTGGCGCCGCGGCCTTGGCCGCGTGGTTGCGCCTTTGCGGTCTTCGTCTTTGCGGCGCTGGGCTTTGCGGGTCTTGTTTTTGCAGCGCTGGCCTTGCCGGTTTTCGTCCTGGCTTTTGCCGCTTTTCCAGGTGCCTTCTTTGCGGATTTTTCCAAGAACTCCGTCGTCTTGTCGGTGTTGGGGAGGTTCATGTGCTGCATCAAGCCGACGGTGGTCTGATGGACCTTGTAGCGAATCATGAGACCTAGGGCGTCGGCGTCTCTGCGCTTTCCGGCCGAGAGGATCGAGCGGATCTCGTAGAGAGCTTCTGAGGCTCGATCCGGCACCGCGTGCAGCTGCAAATGCGCGTAGCGGGTACTCAGATCCCATAGCTGCTCGATGAGGTGCAAGAGGTGACGCCGCCTGGCGGCGCGATAGATCGTGAAGTGAAACTCCCGGTTGAGAGCCAGAAGCTCGTCCAACTGTTGCTTGTCGGCCGCTGACTGCATGGCGCTCGCGGTTTCTTCGAGGAACTCCATATCCTCCGCAGTCAAATGAACAACGGACAGTCGTGCGGCCTGCTCTTCGAGCAATTCGCGCGTCGTATAGATGTCGACGAGTTCCGCCACCGAGACCTCGGACACAAAAACTCCACGATGCGAAACGACCTGAACAAGTCCGGCCGATTGAAGCCGGAGCAGGGCTTCGCGCACCGGTACGGTGCTGACGCCGAAGCTCTTTGCGAGCTCCGCCTGATCGATGCGAGCGCCCGGTCGCAAGATCCCCCGGAAGAGCAGATCCCGCAGGCGAGAGAGCACTTCTTCGGTCACGGTTCGTCGTTGAACCGGCGGGAGGGGGATGGACGGATGCGGGCCCTTGCTAGCGGAGTCTTGGAGCATAATTTATATTTTATACGGGATCTGCGCTAGTGCAACGAGCCCGCCTTTTAGGCGAGGATCAGGTATAAAACGGGCGATTCACTGGGCCGGCCGTGGGGGCGCGATGTCTTGGAGGGAGCCCTTGCCGCTCGCTCCTCGCACCATCGCCTCCAGCATCTTGGGGTGAAGGACGGCTCCGCTCTTGCGATCGAACAGTCCGAAACTTTCGGCTCCGCTGGTCCGCCCGCCGTTGTCCCAATAAACCGGGACGATCCCTCGGTCTGCCGCGGCTTTGGTGACGTACTCCATGTAATAGCGACGGTAGTCCTCGTAGCCGCTCTGATAGGTGGCTCCGTACTCACCCATCAAGACGGGAAGACCGGTATCGATGAACGTGGCCTTCAGCTTGTCGAACTGAGAAACGACGTGATCCTCCTGACCCCAGTCGTCACGCCCTGGTGACTCGGCGCCCCAGGTATGGATCTTGGCCTGGAGCGCATACAGATAAGGATCGTAGAAGTGCACGGAAAGGATGAGGCGATCCTTCGTCGAATCAGCCGGAGCCTTGAAGGCGGAAAGAGTATGCTCGATGTTGGTGTTGTATCCCGGAACGACCAAGTGCCGCTCTTCGTTCTTGCCGCCACTGGCACGCACCAGGCGGACAAACGTTTGATTGAGTTCGTTGATGAACGCGAGATGACGAGGGTCGGGAGGACCGTAGCCGTCGTGGATTTCGTTCATCGATTCAAAGAGCAGCTCTTCTCCAAAGCCTGAAAAGGCCTGACTGATCTGCGTCCACACGGTCACGAAGCGGGCTCGCACGAGCCTGTTGTTTTCTTCCGTGGTGTTTCCTGCGGCGTCATTCAGCGTGATCCATTCGACTTCAGTGAAGCCATCGGCCCCGTCATGATGAATATCGATGATGGCGTAGAGTCCAGCAGCATGGGCGTAGCCCACCACGTCACGAACACGCTCAAGGAAGCTCGGCTCGATGACAAAGTCTGGACCTGGGCCCATGTGTTTGGTCCAGGTCACCGGGATCCGGACCAGCTTGAACCCGGCCTCTTTCACCTTGCGGAGAAGTCCCGGAGTGATGAGCGGATTTCCCCACGCGGTTTCTCCTTCGGGAGCGTCGAGAGCGTTGCCGAGATTCCATCCGAGTTTGAGTTCGGAAAGCAGCTCCTTCGACGTGTGGGTGAAAGGGCGCGGGTCCGGGACGACGACCTTTTCGTTCGAGGTGATGGCGAGCGCATCGCTTTCCGCAGGCTCTGCGAAAGCGGCTTCTTCCGTAGCCGGAGGGGGGTCTTCGAGAATGGAGTGGGTAGACTTCGGTGTGAGTGCCGGGTTGAGACAGGCGCTGGCCAAGAGTGCCAAGCTTCCGAAGAGGATCCGGAGCGGGGTCGACGAAGCGAGAACGGGCGCCATGAGAGAGACCCCTAGCATCCTCGAACCAGGGCACCAAGGCTGGTACGCGACACCTAGATATATTATAAAAATGCGAAGAACTCATGACCGAAGTGCACTCAACCGCTCCAACCGCCCAAACCGCTCCAACCGCCCAAACCGCTCCAACCGCCCAAACCGCTCCAACCGCTCCAACCGCCCCAACCGCTCCAACCGCTCCAACCGCTCCAACCTCCCGAAACGCCCTGTCCCCCGACCGCGCTCTGCCCTCCGACCGCGCTCTGCCCTCCGACCCCTTCGTTGACTCTCTCCTTGCGCGGATGACCCTTGCGGAAAAGCTCGGTCAGATGAGCCAGCATGCCTACGGGCTTGGTGAGCCTCTGGAAGCGGAGCAGCAGGTGCGGGACGCCAAGGTCGGATCGTTTTTGAACGCCACGCCGCTCACTCTCAGAAATCAACTGCAAAAGATCGCCGTCACTGAGACGCGCCTTGGCATCCCTTTGATCTTTGGGCGTGATGTCATTCACGGCTACCGCACGATTTTTCCTATCCCGCTCGGTCTGAGTGCTTCGTTTGATCCGGAGCTCGTCCGGCGGACGAGCGAGGCTGCTGCCGCCGAAGCTTCCGAGGACGGGGTGGACTGGACGTTTGCTCCGATGGTCGACGTGACGCGCGATCCTCGTTGGGGAAGAATCGCGGAAAGTCCCGGGGAAGATCCGTACCTGGCGGCGCTGATGGGCGCGGCCATGGTTCGCGGATTTCAGGGTGAAGATCCGAGCCTGCCGGGACGGATGGCGGCCTGCGCCAAGCACATGGCCGGCTATGGCGCCTCGGAAGCAGGCAAAGACTACAACACGACGTGGATCCCGGAAGGACTTTTGCGAGAGCTCCACTTGGCGTCTTTCAGGGCCTGCGTGGAGGCGGGCGTGCTCACGATCATGAGCGGTTTCAATGATCTCAACGGAGTTCCCGCTACGGCCAACGAGCTGCTTCTGCGTCAGATCCTGAAGGAAGAGTGGGGGTTTTCCGGACTGGTGGTGAGTGACTGGGCGTCGGCTCATGAACTCATCAGTCATGGCCTCTGTGAAAATGAACGCGAAGTGGCGCAGGTTACGCTCAAGGCTGGCCTCGACATGGAAATGGCCACGCACACTTTCATGGAGCAGCTGGAGGGTCTGGTCGCCGAAGACAGCTCCTTGCTTGAGAGAATCGACGAAGCCGTGGGGCGTATTCTCCGTGTGAAACGTCGGCTGGGACTGTTTGAGCAACCCTACGTAGAAGAGCCCAAGTCCAGTGTGGCTCTTTGCTCGGCGCACAGAAGTCTCGCGCGCGAGGCAGTCCACAAGAGTGTGGTGCTCTTGAAGAACGAGGGAGATCTGCTGCCGCTTTCCGGCCACGAGAAGAAGGTGGCTCTCATTGGTCCGCTTGCCGACGACAAGGAAAATCAGCTGGGGTGCTGGGCCTTTGATGGGTGGGCGGATCGTGCGGTGACGTTGAGGACCGCGCTCGAAGAGCGACTGGGGAAGGAAAGGGTTGCTTTTGCCAGGGGCGTACTCGATGCGCGCTCCGGCGACACTTCCGGTTTTGATGAGGCTGAGGAGGCCGTGCGTGGGGCTGACGTAGCGGTGGTTGTGTTGGGCGAGGACGCAGCCGTCAGCGGGGAGTCGAAGTGCCGCGCTTTCCTCAACTTGCCCGGCGCACAGCACGCGCTGCTCGAACGCCTGGCAGCGACGGGAACCCCGCTCGTGGTGATCCTCATGGCGGGTCGTCCTCTCGTGATCGGCTCTGTGTGCGATCTCGCAACTTCTGTCCTCTTTGCTTTTCATCCCGGTACAGAAGCCGGTCCCGGGCTCGTCGACCTTCTGTTTGGCGACGTGTCACCCTCGGGCCGTTTGCCGGTGACTTTCCCGCGCACCATGGGACAAATTCCCATCTACTACGCGAGCCGAAACGGCGGTCGTCCCCCTTCCTCAGAGTTTCTTGGCATTCCCGAAGGTACGCCGCTCGATCCGGTGGGGTTCGCGTCGATCTACCTGGACGTAGAAGTGAGTCCGCTCTTCCCGTTTGGATTTGGCCTTGGTTACAGTACCTTTTCCTATGACGAGTTGAGGGTGACTCCTGAAAAAGCGCCGCTCGGAAGTTCTGTCGAGGTGAGCGTCCGCGTGACCAACACAGGAAAACGCACAGCTGAAGAAGTCGTGCAACTCTACGTACGAGATTTGGTCGCTTCGGTGACGCGCCCCGTGCGAGAATTGAAGGGGATTTCTCGGGTTCTCCTCGCTCCGGGTGAGGCGCGAGAGGTCCGCTTTACCCTTACGCCTCGCGAGCTTGAGTTTGTGGGCAGAACCATGAAGCACACGGTCGAAGCCGGCGCCTTTCAGGTGTTCGTCGGGGGGAGTTCACGGGCGGACGTGACGGCTGCCTTCGACCTCGTCTGACTTCCTTTTCCTTGCCCGAACAGCCCGCTGAACTATCATCCGACGACCATGGCAGAGGTGATTTTGAAGAATGTCGACAAGGTCTACGAGGGTGGGGCCAAGGTTGTCGACGACTTCAATCTTCACATTCAGGACGGGGAGTTCATCGTGCTGGTCGGACCTTCGGGCTGCGGCAAGTCGACGACTCTACGCATGATCGCAGGTCTGGAGGACATCACGGGCGGGACGATTGAAATCGGTCAGCGGGTGGTCAACGACGTCTCGCCCAAGGATCGCGACATCGCCATGGTGTTTCAGAGTTATGCTCTGTACCCGCACATGACCGTGTTCGAGAACATGGCCTTTGCTCTCAAGCTCCGCAAAATGAACAAGGCGGAGATTGAGAAGAAAGTGAGCCGCGCCGCGGAGATTCTCGGCATCACGGCGCTTCTGGGTCGCAAACCCAAGGCGCTCTCCGGGGGTCAGAGGCAGCGCGTTGCCTTGGGTCGAGCCATTGTTCGCGATCCACAGTGCTTCTTGTTCGATGAGCCGCTCAGCAATCTCGACGCCAAGCTCCGGGTGGAGATGCGCACCGAGATCCGTGAGCTACATGAAACGCTCAAGAGCACGACCGTCTACGTCACCCATGATCAAGAGGAAGCCATGACTCTGGGAGATCGGGTCGTGGTGATGAAGGACGGGATCACTCAGCAAATCGGAGCTGCTTCTGAGATCTATCACAATCCGTGCAACCGTTTCGTAGCCAGCTTTCTTGGCAGTCCGTCCATGAATTTCTTCGAGGGTCAGCTCGTGAAGGAGGGCGGCGCGCTCTACTTCGATGAGGGCACAGGCAAGTTAGCGGTGCCGGTGGAAGCGTCCGCGCAGCTTGAAGAGTGGGCGGGACGCGAAGTGGTGCTCGGTGTGCGACCCGAGCTGCTCAGCGACAAGAGAAGCGCTCCTTTCGCGACCGAGGGGAACAGCCTCACCATGAAAGTGAACCAGGTGCAGATGCTGGGTGATTGTTTGCATGTGTTTCTCAGCACCGAAAAGCATGCTCGAATTGTGGCGTCGGTGGACGGGTACTCAGAGATCAAAGCCAAGCAAACGGTGCCGATCTTCGTCGACATGAGCCGGGCGCTATTCTTCTCGCCCGGGGATGATGGCGTGCGCTTGACTGGACTTCACCTGGCGTCAGCTTAGACTGAAACACATGGCGGATCCTGCAACGCGCCGCGCCACTTACGAGGACCTCCTGATGGTCCCTCAGCATCTTGTCGCTGAGATCATCAACGGGGACTTGATCACAAGCCTTCGTCCGGCGGCTCTCCACGCGCGAGCGGCCTCCAGCTTGGGAGGTGAACTCTACGGCCCCTTCGACCGTGGCAAGGGCGGACCGGGTGGATGGATCATCCTGGATGAACCAGAACTTCATCTCTCGGGCGATGTTCTCGTCCCCGATCTTGCAGGTTGGCGACGTGAACGCATGCCCGAAATGCCTGAAACGGCCGCTTTTGAACTCTCCCCCGATTGGGTTTGTGAGGTCCTTTCTCCTTCCACTGCTTCGATGGACCGCTCAAGCAAGCTACCCCTCAACCTGCGTGAAAGTGTCTCTCATGTTTGGCTCGTCGAGCCTCACTTGAAGACGCTCGAAGCATTTCGAAAGGATGGAGCTTTCTATCGACTCTTGGGTGTTTGGCATGGGTCGGCGCGCATCCAGGTCGAGCCCTTTGAAGCTTTGGAACTCGAACTGGCAGCCCTTTGGTCACGGTAGAAGACGGATCCCGTCTACGGACCGCGCCCCTACGGATCTTCTGGGGGGTCATCACCAAACAGCGTGCCGACGGGGATCTCGATCGCGTCGAAGGGCTCCACACGCACCACTTCGTGGCGCTCCGCCCGGAGAAGAGTCACGTAACCGTCAGCACTGTGACGCATCGCCGTGAGCGTGAAATCTCGTGGATCGACGATCCAATAATGGGGCACTCCTACCTGGTGATACAGACGGAGTTTTTTGACCGTATCGACGTGCGCATTGCTCTCTGACACGATCTCGCAAATGAAATCCGGCCGAATTTTGAGCGGAGTGCCTGTCGGCCGCTCGGGGCAGTGCTCCCGACGAAACCCCACCACGTCTGGTCGCACTACGTTGCCAGTTTCCAAGAAGACTTCGACCTCGGTCAGGATCCACCAACCCCCGGGGCCACCTCCCCCGAAACGGCGGTGGTAGGGAGGCCGGATCACAGAGACGATGCCAGCTTGCGCGTCGCCGTGCTCCGCGCTCGGCTCGGCTCGCCGCAGGATACCTTCCACGAAAAACTCGTGAAAACGCTCGCCCTCAGGAATGGCCCAAAAATCGTCGATGCTGGCTGTGCTCGAAGCGGATTGAGTCATACCCGTGATCATACCCCCGAGCGTCGGAGACGCCAGGATGCACCCAAAAAGCACCCATCAGCCCTTCACCGCGCCCACCATCACACCCTTGGTGAAGTTGCGTTGGACGAAGGGATAGATGATGAGGGCCGGGACGATGGTCACCATGACGACGGCCATCTTGACGGCCAAGGTCGGCGGGTAGGCGTTGACACCCGGGAGGCTGACAGCGGCGCCCGAAAGGCTGGGAGACTGACCCGCGAGGATGTAGCTCTGTAGGACGCGCTGAATGGGCCATAGATCGCTGTCGTCGATGTAAAGCACGGCGTTGAAGTACGCGTTCCAGTAGCCCACGGCGTAGAAGAGTCCGACCACGGCCACGACCGCCTTGGACAAAGGTAAGATCACTCGAAACAGGACGCCCCATTCTCCGGCGCCGTCGATGCGCGCCGCGTCGATGAGTTCGCTGGGGATGCTCATGAAGAAAGACCGGACCACAACCAGATTGAACACGCTGATGGCTGTCGGCAGGATGAGCGAAAGTAAACTATTTTTGAGCCCCAGACCCGTCACCACCAGGTAACTGGGAACGAGGCCCGGATAGATCAGAAATGTGATGAGAAAATAAAAGAGCAGCTGGCTATGGAAGAGTGAGCCCGGCCTCGAAAGCCCGTAGGCAGCCAGGACGGTCAACAAAAGACTGATAGAAGTGCCGACGAGGGTGACCAGGACGCTCACCCCGACAGCCCGACTGACTTGTCCGCCGGAGAAGATGATCACGTAAGCGGACGGATCGAATTCGCGCGGGATGACCACCATGCCGCCAACGAGGTCAATCGTCTCTCGGGATGCAAAGCTGGTCACGAGGATCGACCACATGGGAAAGAGCACGGCCAAGACTGCGAAGGTCAGGACCGTCCCTTTGCCCAGCATCAGAAACGGAGAAGGCTTCTCCTCCCAAGCGGGGCGAGTGGCTGTGCGAGGGAAGGTCTCTTGCATGCTCATCCTTTTGAGTAGATCCCGCTCTCTCCCAGAGAGTGCGCGAGTCGGTTGGCGCCAAGGATCAGAAGGAGCCCCACCAGTGCTTTGAAGAGGCCGGCTGCCGCGCCGACCCCCCACTGTTGAGGGATGATGGCTTGGTAGTAGACGTAGGTGTCGAGGACCTCGGCCGCCTGACGTCCCACGGCTTCCCGCTGAAGCAAGTATTGCTCAAACCCGACGCTGAGTGCGTCGCCCAGTCGCAAGATCAGCATCAGGATGATGACCGGTCGTAGACCCGGCAGCGTCACGTGCCACAGGCGTCGCCATCGTCCAGAGCCATCCACCGCAGCGGCCTCGTAGAGAGTGGGATCGATGGCCGAGAGCGCCGCCAAGAAGACGATGGACCCCCAGCCCACGTCCTTCCATACGGCTTCGGCCGTGACGAGGACGATGAAAGTGTCAGGGTTGCTCATGATCGTCCACGGGGAAAAGCCGTGCGCGCGGAGTTCCTGCGCCAAGAGGCCTGCGCCGCCGAGCATCTGGACGAAGAACGTGATCACAAGCACCCAGCTAAAAAAGTGAGGCAAGTAGACCACGCTCTGAATGAAGCTCTTCAACTTTGGAGAAGCGACTCCATGCAGGAGGATGGCGAGGACGATAGGGAGCGGGAAAAAGAAGAGCAGCTGAAACATCGTGATGGAAAGCGTGTTTCTGAAGGCCTCCCAGAACGACGGATCTTCGAACAGGATCAAGAAGTTATCGACTCCGACCCAGTTGCTGTTCCAGAATGCTTCGAAGGCGTTGTCGCCGAGGAACGGGTTGTAGTCCTGGAAAGCAATCACGCTGCCGAGCGTCGGTACATAATGAAAAACGAGGAGCAGAAGTGCAGCGGGCGCTGTCATGGCCAACAGGGGCCAGTCGCGGGCAAGGCGAGCACGAAAGGAACGCCGTCGCTGGCTTGAGCGGATGACACCGGGGGTGTTCACAGGGATTGAGGCGGTTTCTTGCTTCATTTTACAGTTGAGATTGCGTCTTGCGGAGGGGCTTGGGGATGGAACGCCGCCGATCCATTAAATGAGGCCGCGGTAGCGTAAGCATTGCCTTCGCCGCTCGGGCTATAAAAAGTGGTCGTAGAGCGATTTCGGAGCTAGGATGATCTCCATGCGCTGGTTCCTCCTCGCTCTGACCTCGGGTGGAATTTTCATGTGTTCCCCCATGGGCGGCGAGTCGCATAAGGAAACTGCCACCGGAGATTTCGACAATGCGGTGTCCGATTCGGTTGAGGAGGAATGCCCTTGTCCTTCCATCGACAGCAACAGCTTCGATCTGGTGATCGATCTCGGGTGCTATTGCGACTGGTTTTCGTGCCCAATCGAACAAGAACTCATCGAGACGATGGAACGTGAATACTCCCGATTGAGCACCGGGACCTGCGACGAAGTGACGGCCTACGGTCCGAAACAACCGCTGCTCGGCGGCTCGTCCTTTGCTTTTCGAGGTGGGCAAATCATCGGCGCCCGCACCTGGGAAGACATCCCTGTGTATTGTGGTCACTACGAGGTGAAGGCGGGCGACATTTCCTGCCGGGCGCCCCTCGTCGAAGATGAGTTCCCCGATCCGTGCGACTTCGAGGAGGAACCCGAGTCGTACGCGGGTTACGGGGGTTGCCGCTTCGTTCGCTAGCGACAGTTTCCCTTGCCCGTCGAAGGGGTGCTCTCCGCAACTTCGCGTGCGCACGAGGTCGGTTTTAGCGTCCATTGTCGGCCAGGGCCTTTTCTAGAAATGCGCGGGCATCGTCGCCGCCCGAGCGGCGCCACTCGCGCACGATCTGATCGAGATCAGACAACGGACGCCTGCCGCGTACCATGTCCTTGATCTTGTCTTCCGTGCTGATGATGATCTTCGAATAGGAGGCGGGCATTTCGATCTTGATGCCTTGAAAAAGGTCGACTTCAAGGTGCTTGACCGTCTCTTGAGTGTAGTCGAGCAGATCTTTTACATAGCTCGGGACCTCGGAGCTCCCGACCAGAACCGGGGCTCTGCCTCCCAGAAGCCAGAACTGATTGGCGATTTCCTTTCGTCCGAGATCCGTCGCGATGGGACTGTTGTCGGGAGCGCGGGTGAAGTGTTTTCCCTCGACCCCGTAATAGGTCATTTCGCGCTCCAGGCTGCCGAATGGCGCCGCGAACCAGTCGAGCACGCGCAGGATTTCTTGAGTGCGCTCTCGGCTCACGTCTTTTTTGATGAACGTATAGAAGATGGGAGCTTGACTCCCCCAGGCGACGGGGTCTCTCCCGTCTGCCGCAAAAAGCGGGAGTGGCTGCATGTGGAAGCTGGGCGTGATCTTCACCTGATCCCGCTGAGTGTTGTACCAAGCTCCGACGCCGTCCCGGACCATGAGGATGCGTCCAGATTTGAAGAGCTGGTTGCCGTCGGCGCCACTGCTGGCCACGAGATCGGGGTGAACCAGTCCTTCTTTGTACAGGCGCGCACTGAACTCCAAGCATTCTCGGTATTCTTTGATCTCGTATTTGTGTTCAAGGCCACCGCTCGGTTTCTTCCGCCAGCCTCCCTGAACTCCCGGGCATCCGAAGTACATCTGAAGCATCTCGAAGGTGTCTCCGAAAGCCCACACACCTTTGCTCGGGTTCGTGAGTTTCTTTCCGAACTGATAGAGTTCATCGATGGTTTTCGGGGGTAAAACGCCGGCTTTGTCCGTGAGATCCTTGCGATAGAACATGGCCCAGGGCAGGACCCCGTCCGTCGGAAAGGGGACGGCGGAAAGTCGTTCGCCCCACACGCAGTACTGCCAGGAAGCAGTGGGAATGGTTGCGAGCATGGGATAGTCCCGCACAGCTTCCCCCTTGAGGTGGTCCGTGAGATCGGTGAACAGCGCCTTGATCGCTTGAGAGAAGCGCGGAATCTTATCCACTTCCCAGCTTGGGACGCTGAGCAGATCCGGAACGTCGCGCGCTCCGAGCACGGCGCTCAGCTTGTCGGCAAAGCTGAGTCCGTCCTGCAAGCTGGGGTTGACCTTGACTCCCAGCTCCGCGTTGATGGAGTCGAGAAAGGAGTTGCGACCGAGCCCAAGCGGGCTCGGTCCCCAGACAGCCGACATGGTCGTGATGGCGGGACCAGAGCGCCCGGGTTTGGTCTTGATGACTCGCACCGGTTGCGCTTTTGGGTAGGTCAAAAAGCCGTCGGGGATCGGCCCTTCTCCTCTGACGTCGGGCGTGAGAAGTTCGATGGGGTGATAAGCAGGTAGGAGGGCCGCGGATTGAACTGCGTTGGAAGCAGTGCCGCCCGTGCGTTTGATCGACGTGCATTTCCCGCAAGCGCCGAGAACGAGTCCCCCCGCACCTGCCCCGACCAGGGAGAGAAAGTCTCTGCGTCCGCCGTCCTGCGCCTTGTCACCACTTTCGCCCATCGTCAGTTCCAACGGAGGATTACGCGGTCAGAAGTGGCCCTGATGTGCACGCCCACGGGAGCGTCCGGTCCGTGCGGGCCTTTTCTTTCTTTTACCGCAGGGACCAACTCACCGCCTTCGATGTCAGTCACAGAGCCGAGGCCGGCCAAGTGAGCAGAGCCGATCCCGGGTAAGTGAACCTCGAAATCTCCCTGACCGTCGAGACTGCGCACCGAGAGAGTGTTTTTGCTGTGCTCGATTTCAAAGTGATGTTCACGGAAAGAGTGCGGCTCATGGGAAACCTGCGGTTCACGGGAAACCTGCGGCTCACGGGAAGAATCGAGCGCCGACGAAACCGTGATGGTCTTCTTGCTTTCGTCCACAAGCGCTCCAAAGACGAGGCGGACTCCCGCGCGCAGATCGTATTCCGTCTTTGTGCTTTCGGTCCCCAGGGCCACGACTCCACCCGGACGGAGAAAGAGGGGGATTTCGAAGAAGTCCTGCACGTCAAAGTACCAGCGTCCGCCTTGTCGTGTCTCACCCGAAAGCAGGTGTGTCCACGTGCCTTCAGGCAGATAAAACTCCGACGTCGTCTCATGAAAGACCGGCGCAACAAGCAGCGCGTCCCCGAGCATGTACTGTCGATCCAGGGTGCGACAGGTTCGGTCCTCCGGAAATTCAAGCATCATGGGACGCATCAGAGGAAGATTGGTTTGATGGGCGACCCGCGCTGCCTGCCAGAGGTACGGCATGAGGCGGCATTTTAACTCAGTGAAATGCTTGAGCACAGGGGTGGCTTCGTCATCGTAGAGCCAGGGCACGCGATACGACGTGCTGCCATGCAGACGGCTGTGAGACGAAAGGAGTCCGAACGCGACCCAACGCTTGTACACGGCGGCGCTGGCTTTGCTCTCGAAACCACCGATGTCGTGACTCCAGAATCCGAAGCCGCACAGGGACAGGGATAGGCCTCCGCGCAGGCTTTCAGCCATCGATTCAAAGGTGCCGTAGCAGTCGCCTCCCCAGTGCACGGGAAACTTCTGACAGGTCGCTGTGGCGGAGCGCGCAAACACCAGCGCGCATGACGGGCCGAGTTCCTCCTCCAAGAGTTCAAAGACCGTCTGATTGTACAGATACGTATAGTAGTTGTGCATCAGCGCAGGATCGGAGCCGTCGAAGTAGACGACGTCAGTCGGGATCTCTTCCCCGAAGTCTGTCTTGAAGGAGTCGACGCCCATGTGGAGGAGGCGCCGCAGCTGCTCCTGATACCATTTCTTTGCTGCCGGATTGGTGAAGTCGACGTACGCCATGCCGGCTTGCCACTTGTGGCGCTGATAGACGTCACCGTTCGGGCGGCTCAGCAGGTATCCGTGCTCGAGACCTTCGTCGAACAAGTGCGAGCGTTCGCCGATGTAGGGATTGATCCACACGCAGATGTGAAGGCCCTTTGCTTTCAAGCGTTTGAGCATCCCTTCCGGGTCAGGAAATACCTCCGGATCCCATTGAAAGTCGCACCAGTGGTGCGCCTTCATCCAGAAGCAGTCGAAATGAAACACATGCAAGGGGAGTTCTCGCTCCTCCATGCCCTCGATGTGCTCCATGACGGTCTGTTCGTCGTAGTTGGTAGTAAACGAAGTCGTGAGCCAAAGCCCGAAAGACCAAAGAGGGGGCAAGGCAGGGCGACCCGAAAGGGCGCCGAGTCGATTTAAGACCGCCTTCGGATCCGGGCCCTGAATCACGAAATAATCCAGATCTTCTCCTGGCACTCCAAACTGCGCTCGCGTGACCTGCTCTGTTCCGATCTCAAAGGAGACCCGTGCCGGTGAATTCACCAGGACCCCGTAGCCCTTACTCGACAAGTAAAAGGGAACATCCTTGTAGCCCTTGTCCGAGCAAGTCCCGCAGTCGGCGTTCCACATGTCCACGGTCTGTCCATTTTTCACGAACGCCGCAAACCGCTCACCCAATCCGTAAATCTGCTCGCCGACGTCCAAGGTGAGCTGCTCACGAATGAAAAGACCGTGTCCCTCCTTCTCCATCAGTCCCATCGCCTTTTCTGGACTGGAGGTGACCTTTCGTCCTGTCTGTGGGTCAAAAAACCGAAGACTACAGGGACTTTTGCTCACGGTGAGAGCGAGGCCGCCCGAAGTGGCCGTGACGGTTTCGTCCGTACTTTCGACGACAAGATGCTGAGGTGCATCTTTGAGATCGAACGAAAGGCTCGGCCTTCGCCTGCCCTTGTGGTGCGTGACTTGAACCCGGATCACGCTCTCTTGAGGCGAGGTGATGCGCAGAGTGAACATGTGACCTTCGAGCGTGGCCCATCGCTCTTGATGGGGAACGCTCGACACATGGAGAACGAGTTCTTCCTCCGATTGTTCTATTCCGTCCACCCGCGCAAGGTACGTCGGCTTGACATCGGGCAGCATCGCCCAGGCACCATTTCCAAAACGCATACTTCTTTTCCTATTGAATGACGGTCACGACTGTCTCTGAGCGGATGTTTGCGGACGAACTACCGACGAGGAGAGAAACCTCGCCCTCTTCCAGCTGCCATGCTTCCAAGCTTGCGTCCCAGTGCGAGAGATCTTCTGCCGTCAGAATAAACGTGGTCTCTACGGTCGCTCCACGGGGGATGAAAACACGCTCAAAAGCGCGCAGTTGCTTCAGGGCGGGCGAGTGCTTCGAGTCCTTACGAGTACTGTAAAGCTGGACGACTTCTTCTCCGTCACGGAGGCCGGTGTTGGTGACGTCGACGCGGAGAGTGAGCGGAGCATGAGGGCGCAGGGTGTTGCTTTCGCATTGCAGCGGCCCGTAGGAAAACGACGTGTAGCTGAGACCGTGCCCGAAAGGATACAGGGGCTCGTGCTCGGAATACATGTACGTGCGGCCCTGCCTCAGATCGAAATCCATGAGCGGGGGCAGGTGCTCCATCGATCGCGGCCAAGTCATGACCAAACGGCCCGCAGGATTGACGCTTCCGCACAGAACGCCAGCGAGCGCGTGGCCCAGTTCCTGACTGTTGTGCGTGAGATGAACGATGGCCGGAAGGTTCGCTTCGGACCATTCGATCGCGTAGGGGAAACTTGAGATCAAGACGAGCACCGTGCGCGGATTGACCGCAAAGACTTCCTGCACGAGCTTCTCGTCTTCCAAGGTGAGAGATTGGCGGTCGACGGCTTCCTTCCCGTAGCTTTTTCGAGTGACCTCCGCCCAGCCGGCATCCCCGGTCGGGTGATTGCCCACGCACACCACGCACACGTCTGCACTTCGAGCCGCCCGCAGGACTTCGCTCGTATCGTTGGAAAGCGCGGGCAGAACCTGGCCTTCTTTGCAGAAGCGCGCCCGGATCCCTTCCAGGGGTGAGACCCAGTAAGGCGGAGTTCCGCTGTACCAGTCCATCAAAACTCGATCGGCAAGAGGTCCGATGACGGCGATTTTTCCGATCTGACCCGGATCGAAGGGTAAGAAGTCCTGAGAGTTCTTGAGCAAGACGACGGATTTTTCGGTCACGGTACGTGCCCACGCGCGGTGCTCCGCCCAGGTCCACGGATCGCCGCGGGAGGTGTCGACTTGGGCGTAAGGCACCTGCTCGGGCGGGTCGAAAACGCCCAGGCGAAGCATGGTTTTCAAGTTTGCGGCGACGGCCACGTCGAGGTCAGCCTCGATGAGCAATTTGCGATCGAGCGCTTCTTTGACCGCCTCGCGGTACTTGTCCAAGAATTGTGTGATGCCGGCCTTCACTGCCGCCGCCGCGGCGACGGCGAGGTCATCAAAATACGCATGCTTCGTCACCAGCATCTCAAGGGCGCCGGCATCCGTACAAATGATTCCGTCGACGCCCCAGTCCGTTCGAGTCCGTCCGAGGATTTCATGCACGGTGCAGGGGACTTGATTGACGGCATTGTAGGCGGCCATGAAACAGCGAGCGCCCCCGCGGCGCACGGCCCGCTCAAAGGGTGCGGCGTAGTACTCTCGGAGTAGCTGTTCATCGATGTCGGCGGACGTGTCTTCGCGCCCGTCTTCGGTGCTGTTGGCCAAAAAGTGCTTGAGAAGAGCTGCCGTGCGCCAGTACTTCGGGTCTGTGCCTTGCAGTCCGCGGGTGAAGGCTTCCGCAAAAACTCCGGTCAGATGAGCGTCTTCGCCGTAGCACTCTTCGGTCCGACCCCAGCGCGGATCGCGTCCCAGATCAGCGTTGGGCGCCCGCACCACGAGTCCGCCGCGCCTCAGATGATGAAAGGCGTAACGCGCTTCGATGGCTTCAATCTCGGCGGCGCGCCTGATGACTTCAGGCTCCCAAGTTTGCGCCATGCCAAGGGCTTGTGGAAACGTAGTGGTGGGGATCGGATCGTCTTTACCCCATTTTCCTGGCCCCCCGAGTGCAAGACCGTGCAGGCCCTCTACATGCCCGGTCCCGGTGAGCCCCAGACGTGGAAGATCCGGGCAGGTCGAGAGACAGGAGATCTTCTCGTCTAGCGTCATCGCCGCGAGCCATGCTTCGATCCGAAGCTTCCATGCATCGACCTCCGGAGATCGGGAAGTTCCGACCCCGTCTGCTTCTCTTGGCCGGGCTTCACGGACAGGGGAGATCTCGGTCATGCGCGAATGTTCTTCTAACAGGCTCCGGCACGTGTTGACACACCGTTTGGAACAGTTGACTCTCTCGACCCGGAGGTTTCGCATGGCTCGGCTGTATTTTATAAAATGTATGACATTGGCGCCCTTTGGCTTCGTGGCTGCTTCGACACTGAACGGATGTGTCTGTCCTCCCTGCGAGGCCCGGGCCGCAGGTGGGGGAACCGAGGGCGGTGGGGCAGCTGCACCGGCCGGGGGTGCGGCCGTTGCCCCGACGGCAGCCAGGCACGTCTTTTGGGACGGAGAGGGGGAGGGTGCGTCCGCCAAGGGCTGGTCGGATTGCGACAAAAAGCCCGACTGTAAGGCCACTTTGGCGCCTGCGCCGAGCGTTGGGGTGGAGGGATCCACGGCGCTCCATTTTCATGGTGAAGGTCCCGGCTGGATCGGGCTCGGGTGGAATTTTATCGGTTGGTGGCCGGAAGACGGCGGCACCGACATCAGCGGCTACGGGAAGTTGACCTTCGACATCAAGGTGGCGTCAGAGTCGTCGGAAATGGCGCCGGATCTCGGGGCTCTGAACGTGGCGCTCCGTTGTAGCAAGGGGAAGAAGGACAGCGCCGCCGTGTCTCTGAAGGACTACGCCGCAGAACTGCTCAACGGCGAGTGGCATCAGGTGTCGATTCCGCTCGGGGAGTTTGCCAAGGATGAGTTCGATCCGGGAACGACCTGGGAGATCAACGTCAGCACTTGGTCCGAGGCGCCAAAGAAATTCGACGTGTATCTCGATAACATTGCCGTAGAGCGATAGCATCTCCATAGAGGAGCGAAGTAAAGTTCCCTGAGGGTTTCCTCACCCTCGAAAACGCTTGTAAGGAACATCCATGGTACTTTCCCTCTCGAACTTTCGGTCCCTCGCTGCGCTCCCTTTGCTTTTGTCTTTGATGGTCGTCGGTGCTGGCTTGACTCTAGGATGCTCGTCGACTCCTCGGGGCGCCTTGGATCCGCATCTCGCGCAGGCGAAAGCAAGCGCTCCTGTGGGGGCTCGGTTGTTTCAGGATCAGTGTGCCGTCTGTCACGGGGATCGAGGGCAAGGACTCGCGAGCGGCCCTGCGATCATGGGGTACCGGGCGCTTCCCGAGTACCCGGACGAGACGTCTGCGGAGGGTAATCCGCAGTTGTCCAATCCGGGGCAGGTGCGCACGCAGCGGCTCACCAGGGTTCCTGGGGCGGCTTCCCGCGATCCATTTCAAACGTCTGCGGATGTTTACCGGTACGTCAGCACGCGCATGCCGATGCCCTCGAAGCGAGCTGGTTCGCTCACTTCCGAGGAGTATTGGTCGATTGTGAACTTCATGCTGCTCTCCCACGGTGTGGCGCTGCCGGAGGGTGGGGTCAACGCTGAAAACGCGGGTAGGGTTAGGTTGCGCTGAGCTTGTCTTGTAGGGGTGCGGCGGCCGCCCCCCTCGCTTTTTGGAGTGAATCCAAAAAGCTCACCCCACGGTCCGCGTGCGCTCCCTCGCCTCCCCCATGGTCGGCGGGGGTGCTGAGCGCGCCTCGCTACTCCTCGCCCTTTGGGCTCGCGTAGCTTGGGCTGTTCTGCTCTTGTAGGGGTGCGGCGGCCGCCCCCCTCGCTTTTTGGAGTGAATCCAAAAAGCTCACCCCACGGTCCGCGTGCGCTCCCTC
>CAYMQT010000004.1:0-76563 GCA_964392575.1 uncultured Polyangiaceae bacterium | reverse complement strand
CGGTCCTGAGCGCGCTTCGCTACTCCTCGCCCTGCGGGCTCGCGTAGCTTGGGCTCTGCTTGCTGGGAGGTGACCGCTGGTGACTGAATCTCTTATAGGGGTGCGGACGCCGCACCCCTCGCTACATAGTCGCCGGCGGTCCTGAGCGCGCTTCGCTACTCCTCGCCCTGCGGGCTCGCGTAGCTTGGGCTCTGCTTGCTGGGAGGTGACCGCTGGTGACTGAATCTCTTATAGGGGTGCGGACGCCGCACCCCTCGCTACATAGTCGCCGGCGGTCCTGAGCGCGCTTCGCTACTCCTCGCCCTGCGGGCTCGCGTAGTGTGAGGTGACTGCTGCACACTTCGCCCTTTGGGCTGGTGTGCCTCACCCCCCACCTAGCATAAACTTTTGATGTGGCGGTAATTTTTGCGGTGCCACGGGAGTTGGGATCCACTTGGGCGTCTCCGAGCGATGGTCTGTCTGCAAGCTCCTTGCGTCAAATGGGCAACTCGCAGTAGGTGGCGGGCTGTGGGAATGAAATGAACGCCACAGCCGTTGGGGCTGCGGCGCGCCCGCAAGGCAGCGCAGATCGCCTGTCACTTGAAAACGGAGACGGAAGGGAACTCACAATGAAGACCTACTCGCGCGCCTTTTCGGCGCTGGCCCTTGGCCTCACTTTAGCAGCCTGCTCAAGCTCTACCCAGAAGCCCGCTGAGGTCGCGGAGCCCGAAGAGGCGCCGGCATCTGAGCCCGAACCCAGCGGAAAGCCGGGCGACGATCCCAGACAATCGGACATCAACATTTCCGATGCGATCAAAAAGGCTTGCGGGCTGACCGAGACCGAAGCGCACTTCGCTTACAACTCGGCCAAACTCCGGGAAAGCGAGAAGGGCATTCTCAAGAAGCTCGCTGACTGTTTTACGACCGGTCCCCTGAAGGGCCGCGTCATGCAACTCGTCGGTCATGCCGATCCACGAGGCGAAGATGAGTACAACATGTTGCTGGGCGGACGGCGCGCAGACAACGTCGCAACAGCTCTTTCAAGCGTCGGGCTGCCAGAAAACCAGGTCACCACCACCAGCCGCGGCGAAATGGATGCAAGCGGCACTGACGAAGCGTCCTGGAGCAAGGATCGCCGCGTCGACATCATGCTCAAAGAAGAAGGGTGAGCATGGGGTTACTCGCTTCCGCTGAAAACGGTGGATTTGATCTCGTCGAACTCATCGGAGAAGCGTCCGGTCCGGGCCTCGTAGTCCTGGCGCTTCTTTTCATCGCTTCGATTCTGGTTTGGATCATCTGGCTCGCGAAGTGGATGCAGCTGACACGGCTCTCCGCTCTCGCTCGTCGCTTCGAACGCGCCACTCAGCACGCCGACTCATCGAGGGAGATGGTGGAAATTGCCGAGCAGATGCGAAGCGCCCCGGGTTCGTCGGTGGTGAGCGCAATCGGGGCTCGTCTGAGCGACACCGTGTGGACCAAGGATCTGCTCACCGCCGTGGCTCGGAGAGCCATTGCTGGCGAAGAGCAGCGGGCTTCGGCTCTCATGCCCACTTTGTCGAGCATCGCTTCGGCTTCACCGTTCGTGGGCCTGTTTGGTACGGTGTGGGGCATCATGATCGCGTTTCAACGGATCGGTGCGGAGAAAAGCGCCTCCTTGCCCGTCGTGGCTCCAGCCATCGGTGAAGCTCTCGTCGCCACGGCTTTTGGTCTCTTTGCCGCCATCCCTGCCACCATCGGTTACAACTACGTCGACCGTCGGATCGGAACCTTGCTCGCGGAGTTGGAGGCGGCTTCCGACGTTTGGGTAGCCAGAATCTGCGCTCTCAGTGCGGCAGAAAAGCGAGAAGGCCCGGGAGCATAATCATGGGCGCATCTGTCTCAAGTGCACGGGGGGGAAGGGGACGCGGAGGCGGATTCCGAGACATCAACGTCACGCCCTTGGTCGACGTGATGTTGGTTTTGCTCATCGTGTTCATGGTCACGGCCCCGCTGCTGACGACTGGACTCAAGATTGATCTGCCTGAAGTTCAGGCCGCAGAGTCACCCGTGAAGGACGCTCGTCTGCTGGTGACCGTAACCAAGGAAGGCAATGTGCTCTTCGGTGAGAAGGACGTCACCGGTAAAGTCCCCGAAGCCTTCCGAGAAAGCGCGCGCGTGCAAACCGAACGGCAGCTCTATATTCGCGCGGACAAGGACGCGCGCTACGGCGTTGTCGCCGAGGTCGTGGCCGCCGCGCGAAACAGCGGAGTCTCGTCGCTCAACTTGCTCGTACAGCCGGAGCTCGAGCCCATCGCCGACGACGAGGGGGTCGAGGAAGGCGCCCCTGAAGAAAACAAGCCGTGACCACGCGCGCGTTTGAAAGTCGGGAGATGGGGCTGGCTGCCCTGGGCGCCATGATCGTTCAGGCCGCGTTTTATAGCCTGCTCGCTTTTGCTGGAAATTCACGCGGCGAAGTCATCCGCGAGAAACAGTTTTTCGCCGATGAGGTGCCCATCGAGGTGATGCCTGTGCTCGATGAGCTCCCCCTGCTCAAACTCGGCAGCAAACAAAAGCTCCGCCCCAAACTTCCAGACATGTGGCAGAAGCGAGAGCCACGCCCTGTGAAGCGCTACGAAGAACGCAGCGCCCCGTCTGCTCAGGCTGAAGACACCGTAGATAAAATCCCAGAGAGCAAACTCGCGGATAAAGATCACGAAGCCCCGCCAGAAGACGCGGAAATCGTCAAGGAGGTGGCGCAGAATCTGGAGGACGAGGACTCCAAGGAAGAGCCAGAAATGAACGAAGAGGGGGCCGTCGACGGCTCTGCCGAAGGGACAGAAACAGATCCCCTGAAGGCGCGTCAGGTCGATCTCTACCGGATGAAAATCGCCGCTTGGTTCAACGCTCGTTTCAATCAGCCCACGGACACCGTCCCTTGTGAAGAGCTCAAGCAGCTGTCCTCCCTTGTCTCCGTTCAGGTCGGGGGAGATCGGCGCGTCTCGGGCTTCTCGGTCATCGCCCCCAGCGGGAACCCGGCCTTCGACGCCCGGGTTCAGGGGACCATGGCGGCGCTCACGGGCCAGCAACTGCCCCCTCCGCCCCCTCTGTACCCTGACCTTCTGAGCGGATCCGTGACCCCACGGCTCAGCGGCCGCTGCAACTGAGTTCAGTGGCCACTGCGGGTCTTTGTCTTCGCCATCCGGCCCCATTTGGTGGTATTGGTCGAAATGGGTCGGAGCAATCCTCCTGCCAAGAGAGACATGAGTACGATTGCCGACACCGACGTGCAGCCCGGCCAGATCTTGGCGGGGAAGTTTCGCATCGAGCGCGTGCTCGGTCGCGGCGGCATGGGCGTCGTCGTGGCTGCCACTCATGTGCAGCTGGATGAAAAGGTCGCCCTCAAGTTTCTTCTGCCGGAAGCTCTCGCGAACAGTGAAGCGGTGCGGCGGTTTGAACGAGAAGCGCGCGCCGCCGTCAAGATCAAGAGCGAACACGTAGCGCGCGTGACTGATGTGGGCACACTTGAGAATGGCAGCCCTTACATGGTCATGGAGTACCTGAACGGGATGGACCTCTCGGACTACCTGGAGCAGCGCGGCCCCCTGCCCATCGATGAAGCCGTCGGGTATTTGCTCCAAGCATCTGAAGCCCTCGCGGAAGCACACTCGCTTGGGATTGTTCATCGCGACTTGAAACCGGCCAATCTGTTTCGGATCTTGCGCAGTGACGGAACACCCTCGGTCAAGGTTCTCGATTTCGGCATTTCAAAGGTCACGTCGGGAAACGACGCCTCGATGACCCAGACCTCATCGATGATGGGCTCGCCCTACTACATGTCCCCGGAGCAAATGACGTCGTCGAAGAACGTCGACCCCCGGACCGACGTATGGGCCATGGGCGTCATGCTTCACGAGCTTTTGACTGGAAATGTGCCCTATCAGGGTGACACCATCCCCGCGATTTGTGCGCAAGTCCTTCAGGATCCGCCCCCTCCCCTCCGTACCCTCAGACCCGAGGCCCCCGTCGGGCTCGAAGAAGCCATCAATACCGCCCTTGAGAAGAAGCGCGAGAATCGGTTCTCTGACGTCGCCTCCTTCGCGGCTGCCATCGCACCCTTTGGTGATGTCTACAGCGCTCGCAGCGTGGAGCGCATCAGCAAGGTCCTCGGCGTAGCCCCCACGGTCCGCGGATCCCTGCACGACTACCCCGTCGGAAGAGATGCCTCGCGGGAGAGCGGCCCCGACGGTATCTCCGCGACCACCCTGGGCGGCGCCGCACACACCCAGATGGACTACACGCCCCCGACCCAGGGAGGCGCCAAGTGGCCCTTCCTCGCGCTCGGTGCTCTGGTCGTCGTCGGCTCTGCCTTCGCGCTTCTTTCCGGCGGTGAATCCGAACCAGAAGTCAAAGAAGCCGCAGACTCCCCTGTGACCAAGGAATCCGAACCCGCGGCAGAAGTAAAACCTCCCGCGCCCGAACCCGCGGCAGAAGTAAAACCTCCCGCGCCTGAACCTGTGGCAGAAGTAAAGCCTCCCGCGCCCGAACCCGCGCCGGCTCCTCCCGCTCCGAAGCCAGCTGTCTCCCCGAAAACCGCTGTCTCCCCGAAAACCGCTGTCCCACCAAAAACCGCTCCCGCTCCGAAGCCAGCTGTCTCACCAAAAACCGCTGTCCCACCAAAAACCGCTCCCGCTCCGAGCCCAGCTCCCGCCCCGGCTCCAGCGAAGGGCCCGTCCAACCTCTATCTGGACAGAAAATAGGGGGTTTCGCGCACAGAGCAGAGGCGCTCTGCCCTGGCTCTACGCTCACGGCTTGGTCGAGTCCGCGTGAAAGAGTATGAGCGTGCCATGTCTTGGCGCACTCGCAATCATCCTGGACCTCTCCTCGCTCCGGCTCTGGGGCTGCTCCTTGCCCTCGCCCATCCGTCGTCTCTTCACGCAGCAGAAGACGACAAGACGTCGTCCTCTGCTCCTGTTCCGAACGAAGACGTTCTCGGAGAGTTTGTCGTCACGGGGAAAGTCACCGAGCACATCCCGAAGATTGGCATCTTGCCCTCCCTCTCGCCCGCGTTCGAGGACGTCATCGTCAGAAGCGTTGTCCGAAGAGATCTCGAACTCAGTGGGATGTTCGAAGTCATCGAGGACAAGAAGGCTCCCCCGGGAGCGTACGGTTTTGAAGACAAAGTGGACGTCGGTGCCTGGCAAAGTCTAGGCGCAGAAGCGGTCGTGAAAGTAGCGGCGCGCAACGCGGCAGGCGGCAGGATCGAGGTTCTCGGGCTCGCGTACTTTCCGAGCGCCGGAACAAAGCCCGTTTACGAAACGAAGCTCGTGGTAGACAAAGCCAATGCTCGCAAGACAGCACACCAGATCACCGACGATCTCCTGGGCGCTCTGACGGGCCGGCCCGGCGGATTTTCAAGTCGCTTCGCCTACGCTGGTAGATGGGCGCGCACGTCACGAATCTTTACCGCGGACGCGGACGGACACGGTCTCGCTCCTCAAACCGACGAACAGCACACCGCGATCGCGCCTTCCTACGGTCTCAAGGGAGAACTCTACTACTCAAACAGTAAGAACTATTCTCCCTTCAAGCTGACAGCCCTCGAAGGCACTGCCGCATTCAAATTTTCCTTTTCTGGCAGCATCTACGCGAGCGCCTTCGACAAGGACAAGCAGAGGCTTGCCGTGGCTGTGGCGGAGAAGGGAAAAAGCACCATCTACGTGGGGGCGGCTGACGGCTCTTCCATGACCAAGGTGTCGAAAACGGAGCTAGCGACTCACCCGGCCTTCTCTCCGGAAGGTCAGCTCGCCTGGGTGGGAGGGGATGAGAACCACGGCTCCCAGCGCGTCTACGTCGACGGGAAGGCCGTATCCCCGGCCGGGTTCACGGCTTCCGCTCCTACCTTCTGTGACACAGAGGATGGCGTGTTTCTCATCTACGCCGTGAGCGTCGGGGGCGGGCGCCAGGACCTCGTCCTGTCACGCCCGAGCGGCCAAGGTCTCACTCGCCTCACGCAAGGTCAGGGTCACAACAGCTATCCCGCCTGCAGCCCGGACGGACGGCTCTTGGCCTTCTTCCGAGAAACGAAAGACGAGCGCGGGCTCTACGTCCTTTCTCTGAAACGCTGGACCACGAAGAAAGTCTCCAGCGGCTACGGCCAAAGTCTGCGCTGGGAACCCCTCCCCCGGGATGAACTCACCAAGGCCACCGGTGAGAAGAGCGCCAGTCCCCCGATAAAAACCGGCCCGCCTTCCCTCGGCCCGGCCTGCGGCCTCGCCCCTCCACCCAAAGCCAAGTAGAAAAGGCCTTAGCTCTAGCTTGCAGCATCGCTGATGCTGCCTCCACGTACGATCTTACCGATGGCGTGCGTTTCTTTCGCTCCCAAGAGGCCGAACTGAAGACCAAAGCCGCGTTCCGAAGACCAGCGTACGAAGGCCGGGAGCTTCAGCTCACCGAGAGGCGGCAGGACCAGTCTTACGGAGACCTCTGCGCCCACGGGGACCGGAGAGGGGCCGCCGATAAACATTCCACCCAGACTGATGTCGATAGATTGAGCGTAAAACTCCGGCTCACCTTCCGTGCTCAGGTGAATCGGAACGGTAAATTCCGCCCGCAGATATTGTCGCTTGTCACGCAAGGTTCGTTCTCGTTTCTCCCGTCAGGAGAAGAATCTGTTGCAGTTCAATGATAGCCTCTCCGGCACAGATGGCGAGCCCAGCGGAGCCTTCGGAATCAAAATCCGTAGAACCCGGACAAGCGTCCGGCACAGGTCTTAGGGCATATGTCAAAGAGCGCGTCCGAACAGAACTTGTTCTTGGCGCAGTCGCTCTTGCGATCGTAGGTGCACTCATCGTCGCACCTCACCCCACCTACCCGTCGGTGCTCCCACTCCCCGAAATCAACGAGGCAGAAGCTGAAGTTTTTGAGCGCGCGGAAACGGCTCGCGCCGTCCAAGTGAAGGACGGTTCCCTCGACAAGCGCGTGCGCATTGTTGGAGAGTATGTCCGCCGCGTGGGATACGCAGGGGTCCATCAGAAGACAGACACGAATCATTTGCTTGACCTTCTGAGAAAACAAATGAATACGCTGCTTTCTTCTGGACACTCGGAAGAACTGCTTCAGCTGCGAGCTTTACAGGCCGAATTGTTCATCGAGGCAGCGCATCAGTGGGCGCTCGCAAGAAGCAACGGCCGCTCAGAGGGCCGACTTGAGACCGAACTCGAGGAACTCGGCGGGGACTTCAGACGTGTCGCCGAAGCAGCCTGGCTGAATGAGGAGGGCAGGCTCGTGCTTTCGAGTGACGAGATGCGCCTCTTGTTTCGCATCCATTGGGGAAAGCTCACGGGCGTGTTCCGCACGGAGCTCTTCGGTCCGTCTTTGCCCGAACTCAAGCGGTACCACTTGCTTTTTCTCGTGCACCCTCCAGCAGAAAAAGGAGACTGGATCGGACGGACACAAAGCCAGCTGAAGCACGCCGAGGCTCTCGGAAAAATAGATGTGTCTTATCCGACCAAACTCGCTCAAGGGATGTTGCATCTCAAGCTAGGTCAGTCCGAGCGCGCTTTGGGGTTGCTTCAAGCGCACCTCCAGGAATTTCCCACCGGCGCTTGGGCGCACCTTGCAAGCAACCACCTTCTGCTCGCAAAAGAGAATCTCGCTGCGCAAACCGAGGAACTCCCCTAGGCGCCCTAGCGCTGAAGCAAAGAAACGATGAATGAGTCGTCCCGCGTCATCGGGCTCAGGAAAGTTGCCGAGTTAGATGTTGCTCGCCTCGATCTGGTGAGCGGCGCCGGGTGCTCGACTGCTCTCGTGGCGCAAGCTCTCCGTCAAAGGCCGGATCGACCTCTGGTGGTCATCGTGGTGCCCTCCTTTCGCGACCTCGAAAAGACCCTCGACGATGTGAGTGCCTTCTGCCCGGACGCGGCAATTTTCGAGCTCCCGACGCCGGAAACGAGCCCCTACGAGCCCGTCCGCGCCGACCGAATGGTCACTCTCAAAAGGGCCTCCGTACTGACGGAACTGTCTCTAGGAAAAGTCGAGATCCTGGTCATGACAAGCCACGGCTGGGCGCGGAAGGGGGCGCCCCCCCATGCTCTTGCGGCCGGCGCACGCACCTTGTCTCGGGGCGAACGCATCGATCTCGTACGGCTCGCAGAGCACCTGGAGCGGATCGGATACACAAGGGTCGCTCTGGTCGAGGACCCCGGCTCTTTCTCGGCCCGCGGGGACCTCTTTGACGTATGGCCTCCCTCCCTCGAAGACCCCGTACGTTTGTCGATGAAGTTCGATCAAGTGGAGTCGCTTACGGTCTTCGACCCTCAGTCCCAGATCCGCCGCCCCGAAAGCTCCCTTTCTTCGGTCCTGCTGACGCCTGCCCGCGAGGCCATCATCACAGAGGAGACCAGCGCACGCGCCGAGCGGATCATGCAGACCCTGTGCGATGCAGAGCAAATCCCAAGCTCCCGGGCCCAGGGTTTGATCAAAGACGTGGCGAGTGGGCGACTCTTTCTGGGAGGAGCGGCTTATCTCCCGGCGCTATATGATCTGAAGCCGGTGGCTACGTCCCTACCTCAGGGCACAGTCGTGCTCTTCGAGGATCCTGAGCGATGTGTCGAAGCCATCCATACGAGGGCGGAGCGCACCGAGCGCGAGTATGCCGAACGGGCGGGAGAAGCGCGCTTTCCCCTGGACGCGCACTACCTCTCTCTCGAAGAGCTGGACCAAAGCCTGGAGGGAAAACGCATCTATTGCCTCCATCGGACGGGAACTCGCACTACCTCCGTGCGCGGGTTCGCATCGCTCGTGGGCTCTTTAGAGCCCGCGCGCTTTCTGGAAACGGAAGCGCCGACAAGCCTCACCGCAGAGCTCACCCAGGCTCGCGCGACCGACGCCGCACCCCTCCTACCGCTCATCGAACATCTCAAGACCTGGCACGAGCGCGGCTTTCGCGTGGTCCTGAGTGCTCGCACTTCGGTCCGCGCACAGCACCTCGCGGAGCTCTTGCGTCATCGTGGGCTTAGCCCCAAAAGCAGTGTTTTCTCTGCTCAGCCTGAGGCGTCTCTCTCCGCTTGTGTGTCGCCCTTGGCGCGCGGCGCTGTTTGCAGCGTCGAAGGCATCGTCTTTTTGACAGACGACGAACTCTTCGGCAAACGCACTGCAAAGAAACGCTCTCAAACCCAAGTCCTCAAGGACGCCCTGGATGATCTCCGTTCTCTCTCCGTCGGTGATTACGTCGTGCACAGTGAGCACGGGATCGCCCGCTATCTGGGACTAGTTCATCAGGATCTCGGTGACCACGCCGTCGACCTGCTTCACCTAGAATACGCCGGGGGCGACAAACTCCTTCTCCCCGTCTACCGGCTCAATCAGATTCAAAAATTCTCTGCGGAAGGTGTGCCTCGCCTGGATCGTCTGGGGAGCGGGGGTTTCTCCCGTGCCAAGAAGACGGTCAAAAAGAAGGTTCGCGAGATGGCCGACCAGCTTCTGCGCCTTTTCGCCGAAAGGAAGAACGCGACCAAGATCCCCATCAAGATCCCCGAGGAAGAGTTCTCGGCCTTCGAAGCCCAATTTCCCTTCGAGGAGACGGAGGACCAAGCAGCGGCGATCTTCGACGTGGTGTCGGATCTTCAGCAACCGTCCGTGATGGACCGCCTCGTGTGCGGGGATGTTGGCTTCGGAAAGACCGAAGTGGCTCTGCGCGCGGCGTACCTCTGTGCGTACGAAGGCCGGCAAGTGGCGCTCTTATGTCCGACGACGATTCTTGCCGAGCAGCATCGGGACACCTTTTCTCGCCGCTTTTTTGAAACGGGACTCGAAGTGCGTGGCCTCAGTCGCTTCGTCAGCAAGAAACAGCAGACGGAGACCTTGCTCGGTCTGAAAAACGGAAGCGTAGACATCGTCATCGGCACGCACCGTTTGCTGTCGAAGGATGTTCACTTCAAAAACCTGGGCCTGCTCATCGTGGACGAAGAGCAGCGCTTCGGGGTCGCTCATAAGGAGCGCCTCAAGGAGCTGAAGAAATCCGTCGACGCCCTGACGCTCACTGCCACTCCTATCCCACGCACCTTGAGCATGGCCGTCGGCGGGCTCAGAGACATGTCTCTGATTTCCACTCCTCCGGAAGGTCGACGCTCCATTCGGACCCTGGTTTCATACTTCGACGAGAACCTCGTTCGATCAGCCATCCTGCGTGAGCTCTCGCGAGGAGGTCAGATCTTCTACGTCTACAACCGCGTGGACGGGATCTACGAACGCGCTCAGCTGCTGAGACGTCTGGTTCCCGAAGCCCGCGTCGCCGTTGGGCATGGACAGATGAGTGAGGCGGAACTCGAGCGAACCATGTTGGGATTCGTCAAGGGGGACTTTGACGTCTTGTGCGCCACGTCCATCATCGAGAGCGGTCTGGATATTCCTCGCGCCAACACCATCATCGTTGATCGCGCGGATCTTTTCGGTCTCTCTCAGCTGTATCAAATCCGAGGACGTGTCGGGCGCTCCAAAGAGCGCGCGTACTGCCACTTACTCCTGCCGGCAGACGCGCGTCTCAGCGACGAAGCTCGGAGTCGCATCGAGACTTTGGAGCGCTACTCTGACATCGGCAGCGGATTTCACGTCGCCAAGATGGATCTTGAACTTCGCGGGGCCGGAGAGTTCCTCGGCGCTGATCAAAGCGGATTCATCTCGCGCGTGGGTTACGAAATCTTCCTCGACCTTTTAGAAGAGGCGACCGCAGAACTCTCCGGACACGCGCCTCTCCCAACCATCGATCCGGAAATCTCCGTCGACGTCGAAGCACTCCTTCCCGACTTCTACATCTCGGAAATCGGCGTTCGTTTGAGTCTCTACAAGCGCTACGCCCAGGCTCAAGAGAAAAGTGATGTGGCGATTCTCGACGAAGAACTAGAGGATCGCTTTGGGCCCCTGCCTCCTGAGGCGAAGCGCTTTTCCGAAGTCATGCAGCTCAAGACAGAACTGAGAAAGCTTCGTGCGTTTGGCCTGAGCGCCACCGGCTCAAGCGCCACGCTCCATCTGAGTTCAGACACGCCCCTTTCCACTTCCAGCCTCTTTGCCCAAGTAGGGAAAAGTGGCGGCCTTTACGCGCTCACCCCCGATGGCCGCCTCAAACGCACCCCGAAGACTCACGAGAAAAACGGCCTCGTCCACGCCAGCGTCCTGCTTTCCGAAGTCAGCACATGGGCCGAAGAAGGCGAGGTCAACTAGCCTGCGTCGTCAGCTAGCCTGCACGGTCAACTAGCCTGCGCGCGCTCTTCTTCTTCGAGCGCCCGCAGAACACGCCGATGTTCGTGGCTGAGTTCCTTGAGTAGGGCGTGAGCATTGTCCGGGTGTGGCTCAAGTTGCGCACAAATGCCCGCCATATCCTTGGCTCCAACGGCGAGGCAGCTGCCCTTGAGCTTGTGCGCACCTTGCTTCACCTCACCAGAATCGCCCGCACCCACTGCTTCCTCGATGCCCGCCATCTGATCGGGGACCATCCGTCGAAAGAGTCCTACGACGGCTTTGGAACGACGAACGCCGGGGTCGAGCGCAGGCCGTTCGTCCTCACCGGAGATAGGAGCATCGAGCGCAGGTTCGTCATCCTCATGATGCGAGGGTTCGCGACCAACAACCGACGTGGTTTCTAGGTACTTGGCCATCATGCGCACCAAACGAGTGATGGTGACAGGCTTGGTGATGTAATCGCTCATGCCGGCGGCCTGGGCCTTTTCTCGCTCACCCTGCACCGCGTGCGCCGTCACAGCCACGATGGGGACCTCGCCCTTCTTATCGACACGCCTGCGGATCCGTCGAGTCGCCTCATATCCGTCCATGATCGGCATCTGGCAGTCCATGAGGATCAGCGGGTAGTCTTCTCGCTCTAGCGCTTCAACGGCTTCAGCGCCGTTTTCAACGAGATCGGCCAGGATGTCGAGCTCGTCCAAGATTTCTCTCATCACCTCACGATTGATGGGATTGTCTTCGGCGACGAGAATCTTGGGACTTCCTACAAACTTGATGCGCCCGCTGTCCTCCTCCGCGTCCGTGCGGGTCGCACTCTCCGGACCCTGAACCACCCGCCGAAGGTCGTCCTGAAGAACGGGTTTGGTGAGGCCACCATCGAACACATCATCCACCATTTGGCTTTCTGACATGGATGTCACAAGCACCAATCGAGGAGCCTCCTTCCCGGTGCGCTCACGAATCATGGTGGCAAGTTCAGGACCCGTCAGGCCGTCCATCAAATGATCGACCAGGGCAAGCTCGAAAGGTCGGCCCTCCTTGCGCGCTTGCTCGATCATTTGCAGGGCTTCGTCGCCAGAGCGCGCGCTGTCGTTGGGCACGCCCCAAGATTCAAAGATCTCTTCAAAGATGGTGCGGTTCGTCTCGTTGTCGTCGACGATCAACGTGCGTGGAAGAACACCACTCGGTCTCGAACGCTCACCACTCACGACCTCGACACGGATAGAAAAGCTGAACGTGCTCCCCTTGCCCAGCTCACTCTTGAGACCCAAGGACCCGCCCATCAACTCCACCAGGTGCCGACTGATGGAAAGGCCGAGCCCCGTTCCGCCGGCAGTCCTCGTCAAAGAGCCGTCGGCCTGACTGAAGTGCTCGAAAACACGGCTTTGGTCTTCGGGTGCGATTCCGATACCCGTGTCTGTCACGCTGAACCCAAGGCTGCACGAGTCTTCACCCGCTCCCGCGTCTTGAGTCCACACCCTAAGGACGACAGACCCCTTCATGGTGAACTTGACGGCGTTGCCCAGAATATTGTTGAGGATCTGGCGCAGGCGATCATGATCCACCATCACTCCGTGAGGCACATCCGACGAAATGGAACACATCACCTCTACGCCCTTGGCTTGTCCCTGAGGGGCTAGAAGCTGAGTCACTTCCTCGACCAGTCGCTTGACGTCGGTTTCGACAGGACGCACCGCCAATTTACCGGCATCGATCTTTGAAAAATCGAGAATGTCATTGATGATGGTGAGAAGGGCCGAAGCCGAAGTCGACATCGTTCGCACGTAGCGGCGCTGTTTCTTGGTCAACGCCGTCTTCTGAAGCAGCTCTCCCATGCCGATCACGCCGTTCATGGGCGTGCGAATTTCATGGCTCATGTTGGCCAAGAACTCGCTCTTGAGGCGGGCGGACTCCAGAGCCTCATTCGTGCGTTGCTTCAGATCCACGAAGGCACGCTCCGTCACCCTGACGAGTGGACCAATGTAAAATGAGACGAAAAACAAGGAGATGATGAAGGCGACGAGGCTACCCCCGGCCACACCCTTCAAGATGTCCCGCCGTAGCTCGTCCCCGGCCTCCAGACGATCCTTGGAAACTTCGAGCGCAACCTTACCGATTTCTGCCCCTTCGATATCGACCTTGAGCCATGTGGTGTAAGAATTTTCGGAATTCGTAGCCTTGCCTTCTACGCCAGAGAACAAGCTAGCCTTGCGCTCGCTAGCCGCGGGCGGATGCGCGAACAGAACCTTTCCTTCCGCGTCCAGCACCACGAGCGATTTGACATCATCATCGACGAGATAGGTGTTTGCCGCCGTCTTGATTGCACTAGAATCGCCCAGCGCCAATGCGAGTTCCGTCGTGAAGCTCAATTCCGCAGCCCCACGCTCGGACTTCCACGACAGATCGCGCGCCACCGCGGGAGTGAGTTGCTCGAAGATTCGACTGACCTGGATGAAGGCGAGAGCTCCGAGCCCCAAGAGCAGCGCTACGACGAACACCGACAAGATGACCTTGAGACGCGCCGTCGAAAGAATCTTCGAACGCTCCTGGTCGTCGAGCAACTGCGCTGAGCCGGCTGCGGCTCCCCTCTTTTCACTCATGAATGTACTCCTTGTGCACGTTCATCTTACGGCCCATCTCCTCGCGATGTTAATTCCCCCAGCGCCAAGCACCCCGCTTCGATAGGAGTCATCGCCATTGAGGCCCCGAATGCCACTCTCACCCGAATAGGCGCCTCATTTTCGGGTATTTTGAGGGCAACGACCGACTGAGCGGGGCGCGCAGCAGGTTTTCAGATGTGCTCTAAAGACTCATGGGCGCGCGGTCGTTATGACTCGTATGAACGAAAATATGGACCGCAGTGCTCCCTCAAAGCGGAGCGAGCGCCGAGAATCCCGTTCGCGGCCGTCATCCAAATTGACCGCAAATTCAGCGCATGATAGTAACCGCACCTCGATGTCGAAAGACCCGCGCTCCATTCTTGTTGTCGACGACGACCCCATCGTCCTCGCTATCACTGAAGAGCGACTGGCTGGATTCGGCTTTGAGGTCATCACGCGCGATCAGGTACTCGGAACCTCGCAATGGATCGTTCAGAATCAGCCGTGGTTGATTCTTCTCGACATCATGATGCCGGCTATGTCCGGGAGTGAGCTCGCGAGCTTCCTCAGGCGCCGGGGAATTCAGACTCACATCGTCTTACACTCCAGCAAGGACAGCGCTGAGCTTCAACGGCTCGTCCGCTCCACAGGTGCACTCGGAGCCATACCCAAAGGTCTCGATGACAGTGAGTTTCAAGGACAGTTCATGAGTTTGGTGCGCAACGCAGAATCTCAGGGAGACTTTGGCGCAGGTTCCCCGTAAGTAGAAGAATGAACAACGATGACATTCAAGGACGCGGTCAAGCCAAGACTCGATGCGACGTTCTCAAGGGCGGATGAAGAACAAGACTGACTCTCAGGCACTGATCTCTCGACGCGGGGCGCTGCTCTTTACCAGTGGCCTCGTGTGCGTGCATTTGACTGCAAGCTATATCGCACCCGCAAAGGGGGCCGAGCCCCTCGTGCTCATCGTTCACAAGACCAACACCGACAACCCGTCAGACGCAGATTTGGCGGCGATGTTCACCACCCGGCGTCAATCCTGGAACGGCGGAAAGCGGGTCGTTCCTTTCAACTTTCCGGCCAAGCACGACGTGCGGGTCGCCTTTGATCGCGCTGTTCTCAGCATGGAACCGGACGACGTGGCCCGTTACTGGATCGATCGCAGGATTCGGGGTGGAAACCCACCACCCAAACAAGTGAACAGCGCTTCATTGATCGTGCGCCTCGTGGAAAGGCTCGACGGGGCCGTCGGATACGTACCTGAAAGCGCGGCCGACAGCAGCGTTCGCATCGTCCGGCGCCTCTGAGTCTGGTGCCTGAGGACGTTTAGAGCACCTCCGAAAACCGGTGCTCTTAGCCGTTCTGAGCGCGGTGGCGGAGAAGATGATCAGCCAGAGTCAGCGCCACCATCGCCTCACCCATCGGAGCAAAGCGCGGGAGCAGGCAAGGATCGTGGCGTCCCTTGGTGCGGATGGTCGTTGTGCTCCCGTCGCGACTGACCGTTTCTTGCTCACGTGACAAACTGCTCGTCGGCTTGATGGCCACCCGAAGGACAATGTTCTGGCCGCTGGAGATCCCTCCGAGCATGCCGCCGTGACGGTTGCTCTTAGTGGTCACCTTTCCCGCGCCGAGAGGATCGGGAACGAACACATCGTTGTTCTCGCTCCCGCGCAAAGTCGCACAACCAAATCCCACTCCGTATTCAACCCCGAGCACCGCCGGAAGACTAAACAAGGCCTTGCCAAGATCAGCCTTGAGCTTGTCAAAAACGGGCTCCCCCAGGCCTGCCGGCACGCCACGCGCGACGATCTCCGCGACTCCTCCTATCGAGTCTTGATCCTTTCTCATGAGTCCGATCAGCTCCACCATCTGAGCCGCAGAAGCTTCATCCGGACAACGCACGATGTTCGGCTCGCCGCTCGATAGGGTCTCGATCTGCTCCATCGTCACCTGAGCGGGATCCACCGAAGCGATGATGTGCCCTACTTGCTTGACGTAACAAAGAACTTCGGCGCCGCACCTTTCGCGTAGAATCTTCTTAGCGATCACGCCTGCCGCAACCCGGGCAACCGTCTCTCGCGCGCTCGACCGACCTCCCCCGCGATAATCTCGGCCGCCGTATTTCTGATCGAAAGTGTAGTCCGCATGACCGGGACGGTACTTGTCCTTGATGTCTGCGTAGTCGCGACTCTTTTGATCTTCGTTGCGCACCAAAATGGCGATGCTGGTGCCCGTCGTCTTGCCCTCAAACACTCCCGACAAGATCTCCGGGGTGTCGGTCTCCTGCCTTTGAGTGACCACTTTGCTTTGACCGGGCTTTCTCCGGTCGAGATCCACTTTCAGATCCTCGACCGAAAGAGAAATCCCTGGCGGACATCCGTCGACGATGACCACATTGCCCGGTCCGTGAGATTCGCCGGCCGTGGTGATGCGCAGCACCTGCCCAAAACTGTTTCCTGCCATGGCTCCTCTTGCCTTACCACCCGGTCGGCGCGCGCACCAAGGGACAAAAGTCTGAGCCCAGCTACCTCACCGGGAAAACAGCCGCGTGCCCAGCGCCGGGAGATACGCCCGCTCGCGCCCCCATTTCCTCCTCCAGGCGAATGGGGCAAAACTAGAGAACCATGAACGAGCATCCCTCCGCACTGCATCCTTCAGCGCTGTACCCCTCTGCGCTCAGCGAACTCAGTGAAGAAGAGCGTCTGCTGAGAGACACCGTCCTCGATTTCGCAAAACGCGAGATCGCCCCTCATGTCCGAAGAATGGATACCGAGGCTCATCTCGACAGGAAGATCATTGACGAACTCTTCGCACTCGGGGTGATGGGGGTGGAGATCCCGGAAGCGTATGGGGGAGGAGGCGCGTCATTCTTCAGCGCGATTGTGGTCATTGAAGCCCTCGCTCAGGTGGACGCAAGCGTGTCGGTCCTCGTCGACGTTCAGAACACTCTGGTCGAAAACACCATTTTGCGTGACGGCAACGAAGAGCAAAAGCAAAGGTACTTGCCCAAGCTCTGTCAAAGTTGGGTCGGATCCTACGCGCTCAGTGAGGAGGGGAGCGGAAGCGACGCCTTCTCACTCAGAACGAAAGCGCAAAAGGACGGAAAAGGGTTTCGCTTGAGTGGGGGCAAGCTCTGGATCACCAATGCGGCGGAAAGCGAGCTTTTCATCGTCTTTGCCACCACCGACCCCAGCCTCGGTCACCGCGGCATCGGCGCATTTTTGGTCGAACGCTCCTTTGAAGGTTTCACCGTCGAACCCAAGGAAGACAAACTCGGGATCCGCGCTTCCAGCACTTGTCCCCTCACGCTTCAGGACGTCTACGTGCCCCCGGAAAATGTCTTGGGACAACTCGGCCAGGGCTATCTCGTGGCGATGAACACCTTGAATGAGGGGCGCATCGGCATCGGGGCACAGATGGTGGGGATCGCCCAAGCGGCCCTCGATCTCGTGGTTCTTCACGTCAAGGAGCGCAAACAGTTCGGGCGCGCGCTTTCCGAGTTTCAAGCGATTCAGTTTCAGATCGCCGACATGCGCGTTCAACTCGAAGCGGCTCGCCTGCTCGTCTACAATGCGGCACGCTTGAAGGATCGGGGTCGCCCTTTTGTCATGGAGGCGGCCATGGCGAAACTCATGTCCTCGCAGGTTGCCGAGCATTGCGCGTCCTTGGCCGTCGATCTGCTCGGAGGAGTCGGGTTCACCAAGGACTACGCGGCGGAGAAACTTTACCGCGACGCCAAGATCGGAAAGATCTACGAGGGCACCTCCAACATGCAGCTCATGACCATCGCCAAGCAGCTCCTCCGCGAGTGACACGGAAGACGCGCGCCAAGTTGTAAAGACAACTTGACAACTTTTGGACACTCCACCTGCCCCTCCTACAAGATAGAGAGGAGTGACGTGGCGCGGAAAACCGGGTAGGGTCCGCCCCGACATGTTCGAAGAAGGCCTGTTTACGCTCGCAAAAATTGTGGGGACGCTCGTGTTCTGTATGAGTGTGGTGCCGCTGCTCTTTCTCGGTTCCGGTGGCAACACGGACGAACCCGAAGACATCTTCGATACCGACTGAGCCGGAGCTCGCACAATCGGGGCGCTGAAGCTTTCGGCACAGCTATGACCGAATCACTCTCCCGAGTCTTGCTCTGGCTCTTCGTCATCAATCTTGGCATTGCATTCGGTGCCGGACTCTACGAGGATCGAATCGTAGTTTCCGACTGGCTGATCTCAACTCCCGAAACTGGACTCCGTTGGGATGCTGAGGCGGCGAGGCGGGATGATACCGGGCTGCGGTTCTGGGCATTCGTGACCACTGTGCCGCTCACCCTCCTGACCGTGGCGAATCTGATTGCCGCGTGGCGTGCCGAGAAGCCCGTGCGTCACTGGTGGTTGATCGCTGGTGCTATCGCACTTGCCGACAGGGTGTTCACGTTCGCTTACTTCATTCCGACAATGGTCGGCTTGATGAAGGCTCAGAATTCATCCGAATCGGTGGCGACCGCCTTGCAATGGGCGAATCTGAACTACGTACGACACGCCATCATCCTGGCGGCGTGGTTGGCGGCCCTAAAAACATTCGCCCTGATGTACCAACATCGCAAGTGAGCGCCATCGCGTTCGCTGTCGGATGTTTGCTTGTCAACTTCATCATCAGTGCCCTCGTCTTTGCTTGTCTCGCTGGCCGATACGGCGACGAGGCATGGGAGAGATTTCTGTATTTCCTCCCCTGGTAGGGTAGCTCAGTTGCGAAGAAACGGTTCGCGGGCGGTGAGCACTTCTTCGACTCTACCCGCGCGCTTGATCTTCAGTTTCACGTCGGAGCCCACGACTCCCGAGAGCAAGTCACGGGCGTCCTTGAGATCCGATGGCCTATGCCCATCGATGGCCCAAAGGACGTCGTCTTCGCGGAAACCGGAAAGAAAGGCCTGACTTCCCCGGGCCACCGCATAGATGAAAAGCTGTCCGCGCTCCTCCCGGAGGCCAAAAAGAACGGTGCCCAGTTGATCCGCCGGCGCTTGATCTTCATGATCGATGATCAAGCGCACACCCTCGACGGCATCTCGATCGCTCACGGGCACTTGGTCTGAGAAACCAAACGCCTTTCCAGGAAGCGCGCCGTAGAGATAGAGGCCTTCTTGACGGGGAACCTGCACCTCAAACGTTCCATCGGCGCCGCTCCGTCCGAGGACCCCACTAGCGCCGCTCGACGGAAGGAACGGCGAAAGCCGGTCATGAGCGATGAGGACTCCGGAGACGCCCGCCCCCGAGGGTGTTTCGACGCGCCCGATCACCGTCAAGGCCGGCGCTAGGATCAGATCCCCCACGGACACCGGCTCTTCGCTGTCGCGACTCTTGACGGTGATCGCACGCTGACCGGTTCCGAACTCGTCGTGAGTCGCCGAAAGGACCCCCGCTCCGGGCGGGATCCCCGTCAGGCGAAACTCCCCGTATTCATCCGCCGCCGTCGTCCGCGTCAAACGGTTCGTTTCAAACTTCACCCAGGCCCCTCCGGCCGGAAGCCTGCCCCTCACTCCCATCACGCGCCCCACCAGGGAAAGGGCGCGCGTCAAGATCACCTTGTTCTCCGCTTTCAGAGACTGTTCCATTTCCCGCGTCACGAATTCTGGTGCACTCACAGAAAGGCGCGCGCGCAGACCATGAGCCTCCGGCAGCTGCATAAGCCCTCGATCACTCGTGAAACCCGTTTCCTTGAAAGGAATGTCCTTGTCGAGGGACACCACCTTCACTTGCGCAAGCGGAATTTCTTCCCCTTTGTCGTCAACCACCACGATCTGAACCGACTCTCGCGGCTTCTGAAGTTCTACCGTCACCTCCTGCTCTCGCTCAGATTTCTTCACGTCTTTGGAAAGGAGAACCCGCAAAGGTTGTTCCGCGCGGCTCACCGTCAAGCTGACGTCCAAAGGGGCCGCGCCCAAAGAAAACGTCCCATCGCTCTCAGCAGACACACGGCGATCGAAGCCCCGCGCAAGCACCCGCACTCGGGCGAAAGCAACGGGAAATCCCTGATGATCGAGCACGCGACCGCGCAAAGGCAATCCCGTCTTCAGCACGACCTCTACGTTGCGCTCCCCCCCGGGTCCGAGGGAAAACTCCGCACTCTTGCCGTCCAAGTAGTCCGGATGTCGAGCCACCACGAGGATGTCGCCCGGAGGGACCTGAGTCACCACGAACTGCCCCTTTTTGTCGGTGAAGAGGCGCTGATGATCGGGAGTGGGCAAGTCGCTCATGGGGATCGGCGGAACCGGGCCCAGCATGACACCGAGTTCTCCCGCCGGAATCAGAACGTTGTCGGCCGAAAGCGACCAGTCGAAATGAGCATCCGGAATCACTTCGCTTTGGGAAGTCACGCTCACGGGCATCCCGTAGCGATCCGTACCGACGACTTCGACCGTGGCGCCCGCGACGGGAAATCCCCTTTCATCGACGACACGACCGACCACGCGCGCACTTCGCCCGAGAGCAACGATGAGAGGACCCACAGCGTTGACCTCCTCCTCTGAAAAGGGAAGCACTCGCGATACGTAATCGATGGCGCGGACGCTCAGCACGCCATAGCGTGTTTCGAGTGGTCCCATGGTGATGTGACCCGTCGCATCAGAGATCCCGCGGCGCGAGAACTCGCCTAGTGCCGACGTACTATAGGTCACCCGGGCTTGGGCGATGGGTTTGTCCGTTTCCTCGTCTTGGATGCGTACCTGCTTGAAAACCCCAGGTAAGAGGTTCAAAACCACCTCGCGTTCGCCGGCTTCACTCAGCACCTGAACGTCGCGCGAAACCGGAGAAATCAAAAAACCGCTTTCCGCGTAAAGCGCGTAAGAGCCGGGTTTGAGTCCGGACACCCGCACCGTCCCGTCTGCATTCGTCTCTACGGTTCTCGAAGGCCAAAGTCGCACGCCGGCAATCACTACGTGAGCGCCCGCATGAGGCTTACCCTCATAAAGCACACGCACCAGCAAGGTCGACGCCGGGCGCAGCCTCACCACGAGCTCCGCTTCTGCCCGGCCTTCGTAGGGCTCGAAGCCAGGGGCGAAGATTCTCACTTTTTGTGCGCCAGTGCCGCACTCCTCAAAGAGGGCTTCCCCCTTTTCGTCGGTTTGAGCGCCGAGCGGAAGCGCGTCATCTTCGCCCACAAGCACCGTCGCGCGCGCAAGGGGTAAAAGAGCGCCCTCCTGCTCGGCCAGCACGCGCACGCTCAACCTGCCGGCAGGCGAAAGCTCAAGCTCGAGGCTGCGTGCTTCTTCGAGCTTTACGCGCTCCGCGACGCGAGCAAAGCCGTCCGCACGCACGAGGACCCAGTACGTCCCCTCAGGCAGGACATACTCAGTCTGCTTTGTCGCTTCTAGCGCACGCTCAAGTGCAAACTCATAGCGCGGCTTCATCGGAAACGAAGTCGCCTCGGGGCTGATCTGTTCGCGATAAATTTTGAGGGTGATCTTGAGATCTGGGGAAGCGAGGGCTTTGCTCGGACTGAGAGAAACGGTTACGCTGAGGCTATGCGTACGCGCAGGGCCCGAGGTCGCCGTCTCGACGTCTCCCGATCCCCGGAAGTCGGTGCCGAGGATACTGATGAAGGTGCCGTCGAGGATGCATAAGCTGAGCAGCAAACTAGCCCAAAAAGCGGCTTGCCTCAGGAACTTGCTCAGCATCTGCACACCCGACCATACATCCACCAAACCCACGACGGGAAACGACGCGCGGAGGAGGGGGTTTCTTCCCACGCCTCTGCTACTCTTGTCCCGTGCGCCTTGCTTCGACTTCGCTTTGGGGATTCGTTCCCGTCAGCTTGCTCTGGCTGGTTGCTTGTAGCGATGGAGGTGAGAGACCGCCCGCCCCGCCGCCTCCTACTGTCGATGAGCAGCCTGACGATCTGGTGCCCGAGTGTGAGCCTCCGCCCGTCGTGGATAAGACGGGCACCTGCGGCGCCGACACGGTGTCACTCGTCGCTCGAAAGCCCACTCTCTACTTCGTCCTCGACACCTCAGGCAGCATGTCTGACTCCGTCGTCGAGGGCCCAGAGACCAAGCTGAACGCCGCCAAGCAGGCCCTCACCCAGGTCGTCACCGAAGTGGGCCATCGCATCAAGTATGGGCTCGCGGCGTTTCCCGCCGAGGACGACTTTGACCTCAAAGACCTCGATCCAGACAATCCTCCCTTGCTCGGATGCGCGGCGGGACAAGAGGTCTTTTCCGTCGCGCCCGGAGATCCCATCGAGTGCGTGAATCGAGCCCCGAACGGTCCCGTTCTGCGTAGCTTCAAGAAGGCCTTGCATGCGCTCTCCCCGCTTGGAGGGACTCCCCTTTCGCCCACCTTGGCGGCGCTCACGCCAAGTCTTTTGGGCCAGGAGGGCCGCATTGCGGTGGTTCTTTTGACCGACGGCTCGCCCAATTGCAACGCAGAGGCCGAGTGCGGGCCTGAAGAATGCAGCGCCAATCTGTTCGGAAGCACGATTCAGAGCATGAAGTGTGATGAGGACTTCAACTGCTGCGATCCTGATCTCGTCGGCGACTACGTCCTCTATCCGCAGGCGGGTTGCATCGACGTAGACGCCAGTGAACAGCTCCTTTCCTTCTTGAGCAACAACGGCGTCGAGACTTACGTGATCGGGGTTTTGGGAAGCGAAGATTTCGACGACGTGATGAATCGACTCGCCATAGCCGGAGGGCAACCCCGGGAGGGCAGCCGGAAATACTACGACGTGCAAAGCCTCAGCGAACTGAGTTCCGTGGTGCGGGCGATTGGCGCGAACCTTTCTCAATCCTGTGAGATCGAACTCACGGAACCACCACGCTACGCCGACGAATTCAACGTCTATTTCGATGCCGAGCCGATCCCTGCCGACGAGACGGACGGCTGGACCTTGAACGGAAACGTGGTCACTCTGCACGGCGCCGCCTGCGACCGCATCGAGAGCGGTCAAGTGGACCTGGTGGAGCTCATTTCAGGGTGCAAGACAATCGTCAAGTGAACCTGACGGCTCGATCCTCGACTCTCTAAAACTCTTTACTCTTCGTCGATTCGGTCTTCACCGATGCGGTGGCTTTCAAGGCGGCGACATTCGCCGACGATAGCGGCGAACATGTTGCGCACGGCGGCTTCATCCAGCTCCTTGGGAGCAGACACGATGAGCTTCTGTAGAAGAAGTTCCTCACGCTTCGCGTCGAAAACGCGCAAGCCCTTCTGACGCTTTTCTTCTCCGACCTGATGAACGATTTCGAGGCGCTCCGCGATCAAGGTAAGCAAGCGCTGATCGATTTCGTCAATTCTTTTGCGCAGCTCCGAGATGGCAGGATCGTCAATTTCCGGCTCGCTACTCCTCGACGTCACAGCGCGCATGCTAGCTCATCGGGCTTCCGTTTCCAGAGCAAGCGCTCGCGTAGCCCCGAACAAGGTAGAAAAGGAAGCGCTCACGAAGGCGAAACCGCGTCGGCTAGAGTGACGCGCCGGCGCATGAACTTGCTGCCCATCACAACTTCTCGATATCACTCAGGCGCCAGGTCTTGTCGTAGAGCGGTTCAAGTGGGCCATAGAAGCGAATCATCGGAAACCAGCCTTTGCCGGAAACGGTTTTGATCCAGTTTTTGTCCTGACCCTTGGGCATCTCCGGTCCGAAATAGATGTCCACAGAGCCGTCGGCGTTGCTCTTGGGGTCAGTGTACTTGCTGACTGACGGGAACTTCTGCCCGTTCTTCAACTCGGACCGGCTGAGCGGTCAAAGTCGTTTTCGTTGACATGTAGGCCTTCTGCGCCGCACAGCAATGGTTGTCAACGCGGCGTGAAAGAACCGCCCCATATCATCTCCGCTGTCTTTACCACTCCTACTTTGACCAAGAGTGCGGCCCACAGTCATACTTTTCAGCCGTGATATACTTTTCAGCATGGGGGTTCGTATTGCCATCGGCGCGGCTCTGGCGCTGCTTGCGTTTTGGTATTGGTTCATGGACGAGCCCGCTGAGCCGTTCGCGCGCCAGCCGGCAGAGAAAATCTTGGCTGATCCGAAGATGCCTCCTGACTCTCACGAGGACGAAGCAGCTCTGGTAACGCCAAGGGTCCCCACTCACGAAGAGGACGAGGCCCGGGCGCGTAAGACGAAACCTCCTCCATCCCCGTGTCCGCCGGGTGATCCAATGTGTGGAGGGCTCTAGGTCACCCGGAATCCGGATCTCTGTGGATGCGGTTACATGAGGTCTTGCCGCGTGCACGCTAGCTCCCCATGCGGTTGACGGCGAACAACGCTATTGAGTCGAGCCATGAAGATTCTTCCGTTCCTCGTTTTTGTGTGTCTTCTGGTGGGGGGGTGTGCTGGCCGCTCTCAACAAACGTTAGAGCCCATGCCTCCAGAAGAGGCGACGCCAAAATCACCCTTCACCCACAGCTATGGCGATGGAAAAAAGCCGTGGACAGACAAGCCATTTCAGAACGATCCGCAAATGTTTCAATTCGCGATCGTGAGCGATCGCACTGGTGAGCCGCGCGATGGAGTTTTTCCCCAAGCGATGGAGAAGGTGAATCTACTCCACCCAGAGTTTGTGATGTCCGTCGGGGACTTGATCAACGGCTACGTCGAAGACAAGCAGACTCTCGAAAGTGAGTGGCTCGAATTCAAGAGCTTCCTGAAGCCTCTGGAAATGCCGTTTTTCTTCGTTGCTGGCAACCACGATGTCTACGACAAGGCGTCAGCAGAAATCTGGGAAGAGCAGTTTGGACGGCGCTACTACTCGTTCATCTACAAAGACGTACTTTTTCTCTGCCTCGACTCTCAAGAAAGCGAAAAGCACTACGTGCGGGGCGGACTTGGCGCTGAGCAGGTCGCTTGGGCGAAAAAGATCTTAAGTGAGCACCCCAAGGTGCGATGGACCATGGTTTTCCTCCATCAACCACTTTGGCTTTATCAAGAAGAAGGCAATCGCTACGAAAAGCCTTACGAGACCGGGTTCAGCGAAATTGAAGAAGCCCTGACAGAGCGGCGGTACACCGTCTTCGCAGGTCACTATCACCGCTACACCAAGTACCAGCGTCACAAGCGGAACTACTATATCCTCGGCACGACCGGCGGCGGCAGCCCACTTCGCGGACCCAAACACGGGGAGTTCGACCACGGCATGTGGGTCACCATGACGAAGGACGGACCCAAAATCGCGAACCTGACTCTGGACGGGATCCTCACCGATTCCGTGTACACAGAACTCATGAAAAAGTTCGAGAAGGGACTCGAGTTCATCAAGAAGGCCGACGCAAAGTCCGTCGAACTCGATCTAAAAATCGACAATCCCTTCTCGCACCCGCTGGTTTATAACTTGCAGTGGCATACGCCTGCCGATTCGACGTGGTCGATCACCCCGCGTGTTTCTGAGGGGCGCATCACCCCAGGAAGTTCAGAGGAAGTGCGCGTTGTTCTTCATCGAAGCGGAGAACAATTTCCTATGCCACAAGCAAAAATCCAACTTCAGGCCGGGGACGACTACGGGAATGAGCTCTTGCTCCCCAGCTCTCATTTACTCTTCACCTACGAGCGCTCTCGTCTACAAGCCGCAAGAACCTCGAACCCGCCCACCATTGATGGCAAGCTGGACGAAAAAATGTGGCAGCAGGCTCCCTTGCCGACTCACTTTCGTCACGAAGAGAGCTTCCAATTGGAAAGCGTGAAGACCAAAGTGTGGGCGCACTACGACTCCACGCATCTTTATCTCGCCTTCGACTGCCTAGAAGCTCACATGGACAAGCTACGGCTCGACTCCAAACAACGAGACTCGCTTCAGTGGCAAGATGACGGAGTGGAAATTTTCGTTCGACCCGATATCAAGGCGAACGATTACTATCAAATCATCGTCAACGCCGAAGGCTCGATTCTGGACGGCAAAGAAACGGATGCGAAACACGATATCAAGTTCGACCTCAAGACTTCTCAGAGGAAAGACGGCTACAGCGTCGAACTCGCGATCCCCTGGGCAGAGCTGGGCAAACCAGCCCTCCACCCCGGAAAAGAGCTGGGCTTTTTGGTGGTGAGAAATCGCGCCAGCACGGAGGGCGGCTTTGCGTTTCCTCTCATGAACGCTCTAAATCACACCCCCGAGCGCTTCGGAATCCTGCAACTGGGAAAGTGATCGGCTCCTCCACTCGGGGCGCGCTACCCAACTCGTGGGAATGACCCGTGGTTGTGTCGAATCCCGAGAGGCCTTTACTCAAGACAGTCCGGTACGAAGCTGTCGATGCGGAGGCCGTGGAAACTCAGCGTATTTTGGCTGTTGCCAACGACAACGAAGCCACTCGCGTCAGCCAGCGCTTGGGCGAAGGAGTGGGGCGGTGTACCCAAACGCTCCTGCCAGGCGCTCGCCTCGAAAGGAAAGAACGCCGTGACGACTTCACCGCTGGTTGCGGGGATGGGCATGTGCCATTTGTTTCCTCCGCTCCACTCTTTGGACGGGCGCAACTGGATGTAGAAATCCGCAGTGGCTGAATAAGTGAGCGTGAACCCGGTAGAGCCAGTAAGATTGATAGAAGCGCCGTGCACGTTTCCAAGGCGGATGACGAGGACGTGCCATTCCGAGGAGCTGGTGAAGGTGGCGCGAGCTACATAGCCGTCCTCTTCCGCATGGAGCAGACTTCCCGTTGCGGGGAGAGTCGGGCCTTCTCCGCTGGCGAGCCAATCTTTCAGCCGATCAATCGAGGGAGCGCTGCACTCTTCGAGTGGCGGGAGACTCTCTGTGCCGCCACTCCCGTCATTCCCGTCACCTCCGCTCCCTGAGCTGAGGGAACCTCCTGTGCTGCCTGTTGTGCCACCCGCCTCCGGGTTGGATGAACTTCCACCTGCTTGGTTCGGAGAACCACCGGATCCGTCTGAAGTGCTCTCTGACCCTCCCGCAGCTGAGGAGTCCCCTTCCTCGTCCTCGTTGAGGCTGCTGTCCTCATCGGAACCGCTGTCTTCATCGGAACCGCTTCCCGCTGCGCAACCGCTTCCCGTCGCGCAACTCCCGCAGAGGAGAAGAGTTGACCCCCAAGAAAAAAGTTTCCTTTGAAAAATACAGCGCAGGTTCATGGCTGAGCATGCATACCAATGTGCGACCGGTCGGGTGGGCCATATCTTCTCGGAATGCGGTACAGGGAGCACTCCGTGCGGTCGTCAGCCGCGGCAGCTAGCCACGGCTCCTCACCGAACACCATCCGCTTGTGAAAGCGGAGCCATGAATTGGAACCGAGCAACGACCGGCATCGCGACGACGTTCCCAATCATCGCGATGCTTCGGCAGCCGCCATTTCAGCGAGTGCCTTGTTAGAACTTTTTGATAGGGTCGAGGGAAGCGACAGGGAAAAATACCGCGACTTCGCGCTCCATCAACTCAAGAGTCTCGCTTCGCCCGACTACGCAGCCCCCCTCGGCACCAATGGTCACTTCCTGCTGCTGCGCTGTCGCGCTCTTGGGCAATAGTGCATAAGCCCGGATCAGAGTTCCTGCGCGACCAATCTGCCGATGTCCGCGTGCGCGGCCTCCAGCATCTGTAGCGTTGATTCTCCCCCGCTCATGTATGCAGCGATGAGGATCGGAGCCCGACCTGGCGGCACCGCGATGGTGACATCATTGACAGCGCCGCGCGAACCGCTGCCAGTCTTGTCGCCCACCACCCAATCCCGGGGCAGACCGGCGCGGAGGCGGTTTTTGCCTGTTTCGCTGGCTCGCAACCAACCCACCAGGAGTTCACGGCTCGCTGAGAAGAGGACATCACCGCAGAGCACCCGCTGCATCAAACCTACCATCGCACGCGGCGATGTGGTGTCGCGCAGGTCTCCAGGGTCGTTGCTGTTGAGCATCGGCTCATCGCGATCCAATCGCGTCACTGAATCCCCCAACGAGCGAACGAACTCCGTAAGGCCGTCAGGGCCGCCGATCTTCGTAAGAAGCAAATTGGCCGCAGTGTTGTCACTCACTGCAACAGCAGCCTGCGCGAGGGCGTCGACAGTCAATGACCCCTCGTCCACGTGCTCGCGCGTCACCGGCGCGTACTCGAGCAAGTCGGGCAAGCCGTAGGCTATGTGCTCGTCCAGCGACAGCTGAGCGCGATCGACGCGCGCAAGGATGGCTGCGGCGAGCACCCACTTGAACGTAGAACACATCGCGAAGCGCTCGTCTGGCCGGAGGGCGAGTTCCCGTCCGGTAGCAGTATCCAGAGCGTAAACACCCACACGCCCACCCACGCTCCTTTCGATCTCAGCGAGGGAACGCAGCGCACCGGTTGGCTCGGTTGGCTCCTCGGCAACACCTGACGGACGGCACGCCAGCACCAGCGCGCCCAAGGTGCCGAGCAGGAACTGCCTTCGTGTCTCGATCGTGATCATGGCGGGTCAAACGCTCCCACACCCGCGGCCGCTCCAGCAATGGCCTATCTTCGACAGCTACAGCCGCCTTCGACAGATGAATTGTTAGGCCGAAGTGGCCAGCGTAAAATCCTCGGTGTATTTCAGCCCTATAGCCCAACCGATCTCGAAAATTCCGGACATCTCATCGTAGTGCAAATCTCCGCACCTGAAATCTCCACGGCTGGATCTCCTCCGCGTTGAAAATCGACCTGGGAACGGGATTTTCGAAGGAGTAGAGTGTCGTCATGGGGGCGCGAGCCAAGCACACGCAGTCGAGTCTGTTCGAACTCCCCGAGCAGGAACTCGGAGCCGCGAAAGTGGACATCGAGCAGCGCGAACTCGGGACGCGGCTTCCAGAAAGCGTTCGACTCGGGACGATGTCGTGGTCGTTCCCCGGTTGGCGTGGTCTCGTCTACGGGCCAGACGCTCCCGTGAAGCGCTTGGCGAATGAAGGACTCACGGCCTACGCTCAGCACCCTTTACTGGGCGCGGTGGAAATCGACCGCAGCTACTACGAGCCGCTCTCGGTGGACGTGCTGCGACGCTTCGCAGCACAAGTCCCGGAAGGTTTTCGTTTTCTCGTCAAAGCACACGAAGATTGCACCGTGCGCAGGTTCCCCTCTCACCCCCGTTACGGAAAGAAGCGCGGCGAGAACAATCCGCGCTATTTCGATGCTTCCTACGCAGCCGAGGCCGTGGTGGGACCCGTCGTCGAAGGGCTGGGAGCAAAGCTCGGCGCGCTCGTGTTCCAGTGCCCCCCAGAAGAGGTCGACTCACCTCGGGCCTTCGCCCAGCGGCTTTGCACGTTCCTGAAAGGTTTGCCTGCGGGTGTGCCGTACGCCGTAGAGCTCCGCAATCGCAAGCTCCTCACGCCAGGATACACCGCCGCCTTGGCGGAGACAGGCGCGGTCCATTGCCACAATGCTTGGAGCCACATGCCGTCGATCCTGGAGCAAGCCAGGCAAGTTCCGCCCGCCGCGCGCAGGCCGCTCATCGTGCGTTGGCTCCTGCGGCACGGAGACGAATATGGAGTGGCGCGGGAGCGATTCTCGCCGTTCAACCGTATCGCCGCTGAAGACCTGACCACGCGAGAAGCCATCGCGCGCCTGGTTTCCAAGGCCGTTCAGCACGGAGTCTCGGCCTTCGTCCTGATCAACAACAAGGCCGAAGGCTGCGCTCCCGAGAGCGTCTTCCGACTCGCCCAAGATATCGTGCGCCGTGCTGACTAGATAGCAAAGTTCCAAGCTTCGGCGAGCTGCTCTGCGGGCCTGTCCGTGATCGGATCGGCATGCGCCACAAGAATTCTCTCTAGGGGCAGTGCGCGCATCTGCGCAATGGATGCAGCTACCGCCGTGCTCGCGCGAGTATGCATGCGGACGTCGGGCGGCGTCCTGACTTTTCCGTAGCGTCCCAAGAGGCATGCTGCCATTTTCCAGGTAAAGTGGTCGCGTGCGCAGGCGGACAGAAGTAGATCTGCCGCACTCAGAGAGCCACTTTCTGCGTGGAAGAAGACCGTCTCGTCAAGAAAAGGAACGCCGCCTAGCTGAATAGAGGTGAGCTCGGGGGTAGCGCGGAGATATGCGGGATCGTCCGCGCCCATGCTCAAACTGACGCGTGGGTTGCGCGCCTTTGCAGACCCTGGTCCGATAACGAGTGCGTTCGGGTACCTTGCTGCCGTAGCTGGAGTTTCTAGGTGATGGTACCGATTGGGCACGACGATGAAGCGCACCTCGCCGAGCGCATCGAGCGCCGCGCAGACATCGTCAGTGGGCGCGCAAGGGCTATGAACCCAGAGGGCACCACCCGAGAGTCGAACGACGGTCGTTCTCGATCGTAGGCGAACCCCGCCAAACCATACCGGACGTTCAGTGACCCAGATGGAATCTGGCACAACGACTTCGAAAACGCTGGGAGCTGTCAATGCGGACAGCTTACCTTATCTTTGTTTTTTTGCTGCAAGAAGTCTGCTCGCAGAGGCAGGCGACTAAGGCGCTCTAAGGGAAGTCTGGTGGGGAAGGTGGGGCCGGCACACCGTCCGGGGTTACGACTTCTCCCTGACAGAGGAAGAGGAGACTCGTGCCCCTGAGCGGCGTGTCCTCTCCGACAAACTTGAAAAGCCCGGGTTTGCTGGCGGGGCAGAGGCCTCCTGAGTCGTAACCGAAGCAGTATCCCGACTCGGTCGAGGTCTGAAGGTCCCCCGCGTGCTCGATGCAGGCCGGGGCGCTCTCTCCCCGGAGCTGATCGATAGTACACATCATATATTCATCACAATCTGACTTTTTTCCACAAAGGGAAAGTCTTACGAGAAAGGCTTCAGTCGCAGCTCGAACAGTCTCACTGATCTCTCCTCGACCAGCAGCAGTACAATCGAGAGGTCGTTGGGAGTCCCTTCTTGCCTCGACCACCACGCAGCTCGCCGATCCATCCGACTCAGTCGGAAGTCGGGGAGAACACCACGTTCTCAGGGGATCGGAGACTGCCAAATTTCTGAGCTGTCGCAGGATCGAGTCGTACCCGAAATCGATATAGGCTGCCCAAGGTTCGGCAATGACCGGGGCTACGAAGCCTTGCTCCCAAAGATCCCGAAGCACAGTCAGAATGCGAGGGGCGGGGAACGCCCCCGTTTGGTATTGGATCGTTTCGTACTCGGCCCCAGGCCCCCGCTGACAAAGGGGGCTCTTCATCTCAGGAATCGCGCACGGGCACTGCCCGTCTCCGAAGGCACAGGGTTCGGGTGAGGGCAGAAAACCCATCGACGAAAACTGAAGCCTGTCTGCTAATGGCGCATTGTCTGGGTAGAACTCTGGCCAGGACACGAGAGTGTCCACCTCGTGTCCATTGATGCTGTTCCAGTGGCTTGAGTCAGGCCCCAAAATTCGTTCCGACGCCAGAGGATGCATCATTGCATCGGGTCGCGGAGCGACACTCTGAATCATAAACGGATCTGCTGGCGGAACGGGGGCTACACCGCAATCCTCCGCGGGGTTCTTTCCTCCGCATTCCCGGAGAGCCGCATCGCGACCAGGCTTTCCGAGCACGAGATCCCAACCGGTGAACCTGTCTGGCGGCAGCCCTCGCGGCAACCGCAAATCATAGCTCGAAAGGAGCTGTCCGGACCAATCTGTGACATCCAAGTGAGGCACACCCACCAGGCCAACGACTACAACCTTCTGCTGGGAGCGGTCCTGCCCGGCATTCTGTCCAGCACCTCGAAGGAGCGGATTGTCGAAAGCCTTTCCAGAGCGTGCACTGAGGACCTTCGCCTGCGTGAACCCGTTCACATAGCGAGAAGCCGGGTAGAGCAGATCGATTCCGAACCTGCGCTTCTGATCGAAACAACGGAGCGGATGGCGGTCCTCATAACGAGGGACAAACCCCGCCCTTCTGCACTCTGCTGCATCGCAGTTGGATGGCACATCCGCACCGCACGAAAAACAGCACTCGTCGTTTGGATTCTCCGAACAGGTCCGGCTGGGCTCACGAAATACGACATCCGGGTCAAGGGCCAGGTGTCCGTACTCCGCGCGCGTGTAGTAGCTTCCCCCGTCCATTACCGAGCAGTCGTCCTCATCGGTAGCCATCACCACCACAACCCGTCCCTGAGGAAACAAGAAAGCCTCCCGCTGGGCGAGCAATTCTTCATCGACTCCTACTGACTCAGTGTGGCCCGCCGCGTTCACCACAACCTGCTCTGGCGGCTCTGGATCCACGAGGAATCGATAGGCGGCTTCAAGGGGTGCCTTGAACTCACAACCTCTGGTGCCCACCGCCTCTAGCTGCGCATGAAGACGTTCGCGAAACTCGTCCAGGTCGCCGCGCCTTTCATAGGTGACAAAGCCGTACTCCTCGTCACCTTCCAGCTGCGCGCGAACGGATGGCAAGAGGTGTGCGCGGTCGTCGTAATGATGGTCTGTGTCATCCCTGGAGCAAACACCTGACCCATGCCCGCCGAGAGAGCTGGTGATGACCCCCACTCGCACCTCCTCATAGTTGAGAATCTCGACCAGCTGAGTAACCATTTTCTCCAAAAAGAAGAGCCTAGGAAGCATGCTGGGCGAGTTGTCGATCACAAGCAAAATGTTGCCTTCGCCCAGCTCACCTGAGAAAATAGCTCTCTCGTACGTCCTTACGGTTCCCCTGTCGTAGCGCCGCAACGTATCCCCATCTTGGTCGTAACCGCAGGCCACCAACTGAGTGACCAGGAAAGGCAGGAGTCCCTTGAAGAGCAGGAGTCTTTTGCACCGCACGAGTAGCATCCGTCCGCGCAATGCACACTGCGTGCCAGGTACCAACGAAACGAAGAGTTCCCAGGAAACCCTTCTACCGCGCTCGCTGCCTCACTGATGGCCTCCTCTGAACGTCAACCCTGTTGCCGCGACAGGCCTCCAATCGCCGCGAAACGCAACCACCGTTGCGAGCACGCAGCGCTAAAGCAACATGCCGTAGCCCAACTCCAGTCCGATGCCCGCGTAAAATCCGTGAGTGCCGGCGGAGACGTCGATCCCTCCGCCGAGGGCCAGCCCGCCAATGCTCGTCCCACCCTGAAAACTCGCCAGGAACGAACCCCCACTCAACGCCGGAAAGTACTCAGGCCCGAACTGTCCCAAGAAGTAGGAAAAACGGTTGTTCTTCCGCGGTCCGATCGTCCCCCCCAGCGCGAACTGCAGACTCATCGCTCCTAGCGCGCCGGAGGCGGCGGAGGAATAGGCACCTCCTCTGGCCCGGAGACCCATCGTAAAGCCGGAGGTCGTCCCCGGCATGCCCGCAATGACAACCCCGCCCGTCCCCTTGAACGCTTCGCCGATCCTGTAGCCTTCGTAGAGGCTGAGAGATCCGTAGAGCGCTTGCCCGGTGACCAGCACCATCAATCGGCCCTTGCCGCCCTCGTCTTGCCGAGGCGAAACTTCTGTTTCGTCCGATTCATCCGAAGGCGCGGATTGTGGATCCTCGGACGACGCAGACGCAGATGCAGATGCAGCAGACGGGGGCCGCCCTTGCGCCTCACGGTACGCAGCCATCACCGGCGTGGATTGAAATTCGGGGATGACCTGCATGTTCGGATTCAGAACAAGCGCCTTTCGAAACGCCTGAACGCCGCGATTGTGCTCTCCTTCCGTAGCGAGGATGATTCCGATGCAGCCGTAGATGATGCTCTGTTCTTCATCGCTGCAAACCGGCGCCCCACTCGGTCCACAAGCCGCAGCCATCTCACGGAATCCCGTGAGCGCCACATCCACTTCACCGAGCTGAACGCGGTCCATCAGGGGGCGCCACTCGGCCGCAGGGTTTGGTTTCGTGGATTTAGCTGATGGCGCCTCTTCCGAAGCAAAGGCCGCTCCGCTCCCCGGACAAACCCAAAACAAGCTCGCAGCACCCACCACACCTGACAGCGCCCCATCTAAGAATCTCATGCTGCTTCCACTTTACAGGCAACGCCGCAAAGAAGGCAGTGCCCGCTCACTTTGCACGAATTTCCCTACTTCACGAAAGCGGCATGCGCACCAGACGTGCTCCTTGTGCTTTCCTCAACACCGTATCGACCCAATCTATCCCTTGATAGTGATACCGGAGCTGCGCCGCATGGATGCTTTTTCGGGTAAAAGCTTCCTTCAATTTTGCCAAGCTCTCAAAATGCAAAGAACGTGTGTGCACCGATCCTTTGACGTTGATCTGTACTTTTACCTTCGTCCCGATGAGTTCATCCAGGTAACTGCCAAGTGCTTCATCGGTGAGCTCCGCATCCTGCAGATCAGGTAGAGACACTGTCATGGTTTTTGATCTCCCACGTCCGGATGAAGCCCTGGGGGCGCGTTCTGGTCAAACTCCGAGGACGGCGCATGGCACTGCACGCAGTTCGTTTGATCGGGATGGGGAGTGCGGAGGCCCTGAGCTCCGTAAGGGCCATGGCACGAGCTGCACTGCGTCCTCATGAAGGTCGCATGAGGAATAGTAGGCGGCGCCCCCGTCCATGCGGTCTCACCTCGTCCTTCGTCGAGCGCTCCCACGAAAACATTCTCGCCACCTACGTGACCAAGGGCACGGGCGAGAGGTGCTTCTTCACGAATCGGCGCATGGCATTGCACACACATCGTATAGCTTTCGTGACTCATCCTCGGAGCTCGGAGCCCTCCTACAAAGGCCCCGGTAGAGTGACAAGCCAGGCAGGCCGCCGCTTCGCGCTCTTGGATAGGGTGCGGGACGACGGGCGGCGCTCCAGCATAGGCGCGCCGTGCGCGCCGCACTTCTAGAGCACGGGCTCGATCTTCTTCTGTTTGCTCCACCGGATCCGTCACCTTGGGTCCAAGACTGCGCAACCATGCAAAGGCACCCTCGTAGATACCAGGAGACGAACCAGGCCTACCTTGCCGCCGCTCTTGGTAGCTCTTCGCCACCTGACCTTGCGCGTCACCACCATCCAGATGAGCCAGCGGTCGAGGGGCGCTAGGTGGCCTCGTGCCGGCCACCCAACCAATCACAGCTACGGTCAAAAGAGCCGTCGCACCGAGGCCAAACAGGCGCTTTTCCGTCGTACTACTCGGCACCGCCTACCCCCTGTGCGCACGCGAAACCCGCACCGCGCATTTCTTGTAGTCTGGCTCTTTTGAAAAAGGACAGTGCGCTTCGAGGGTGAGCTTGTTGATCAAAAGCCGTTCATCAAAAAAAGGAACGAACACGCTCCCGCGCGGCGGCGCGCCTCGCCCGTCGATCCAAGCGGGCAGCTGTAGCTTGCCGCGGCGTGTTTCGAGGAGAACGGTATCACCGTTCTTGATGCCCATCTCCAAGGCATCTTGTCGGTTGACTTCTACATAAGCGTTCGGCATCGAGTTCCTCAGTTGAGGGATACGCATCGTCATCGAACCCGTGTGCCAGTGTTCGATCACTCGACCAGTACAGAGCCACATCGGATACTGTTTGTCTGGCACCTCGGGCGGGGGAACGTACTTTCGCAGCCAAATCTGAGCACGACCGTCCTTCGTGGGTGAATGATAGAACTCGATGCCACTCCCCTTTTTGACGTACTGGTCGTCGAATTCGCTGAACCGAAACTTCGTCTCCCTCCACGAACCGTCCTTCTGTTGCACGACCGGCCAACGCAAGCCGCGCGCCTTCACGTACTCTTCATACGGCGCCAAATCCTTGTGTTTTTTCGTAGAAAAAGGCCGATATTCTTCAAACAAAGCCCGGTCGACGTTCATATCGTAATACCTGCGCCATTCGTGGACGGGCACCTCCTTTCCTCCTTCGGTCATCTGAAACAAGAATTGCCCGTCCTTGTCTTTCATCCCAGGATGCCCGCGTTCGAAGAGTTCACGCGCTACTGCAATGATCTGCCAGAGATCGTCGCGTGCTTCACCGGGAGGCTCCACCTGTTTGAACCACTGCTGAGTACGCCGCTCAGAGTTACCAAACATGCCGTTCTTCTCGACCCAAAGAGCCGAAGGCAAAATCAAATCCGCGTTCCTTGTGGTCTCCGTAGGGTATACGTCTGAAACAATGAGAAACTTTTCTGGATCTCTTCTGCTCGGGTAAAAAAGCTTGTGTGTATTGGGTAGTGACTGGCCGGGGTTGGTCGCCTGCACCCAGATCGTCGTGATGTCTCCGCCTTTGGCACGGGGTGTCGAGAACCGCTCCCACATCTCGACGGTGTGGTAACCAGGCTTGGCGTTGATCCTCCCGGGCGGGACATTCCACAGCGCTTCGGTCACCTGACGATCCTTTTCGTTGGCAACCAAGAGCCCTCCCGGCAGGGCGTGCGCCAGCGTTCCCACCTCGCGCGCCGTACCGCACGCGGACGGTTGGCCCGTGAGGCTGGTGGGCGCGTCACCCGGTTTACCAAAATGGCCGCTGAGCAGGTGAAGCCCATGCACCAATGTGTTGATGGCCGTCCCTTCCGTGTGCTGGTTCATCCCCATGCACCAAAGGCTGGTGATGCGCTTCTTGGGATCTGCAAACAAGCTCGCGAGGTAGCGCAAATCTTTCACTGATACACCGCTCAGCCGCGCCGTGTACTCCACTGTGTATTGAGAAAGACCCTTCTTGAAATCTTCAAAGGGAATCACCTGGCCGTGCAGGGTGCGCGGCTCGCTTTCACCCTTGAAAGCACAATGCTTCCGCACGAACTCTTTGTCGTAGGTACCACTGTCAAGAAGCTGCTTCATCACACAATTGGCGATGGCGACGTCGGTGTGTGGGTCAAACAACATCGTTCGGTCAGAATAGCCGGAGGTCCGCGTGCGGCGCGTCGTGAGATCGATGAACTCCACCGTGTCGCCACGCCCCTTCCGATCGATCACGCGGCTAAAGAGCACGGGATGCATTTCAGCCGGGTTGTTTCCCCATGCGATGACGACATCCGCCACGTCCAAATCGTCGTAGCACCCGGCTGGCTCGTCGACTCCGTACGTTGCAAGAAATCCAGTAACCGCAGACGACATGCAAAGGCGCGCATTCGGATCGATGTGGTTACTCGAAAGGCCCGCCTTCATGAACTTTTGAGCCGCGTATCCCTCGGGGATGGTCCACTGTCCGCTCCCATAAAATGCAAACCCTTTTGGATCTGCCTCGATACGATCGGCGATGATCTTGATGGCTTTTCCCCAGCTGATCTCTTCGAACGAATCGCCCTTGCGCAGTTGCGGTTTCTTCAAACGATCAGAGCCATAAAGAACCAACCCCACGTGGTACCCTTTCATGCACAGGAGCCCTTGGTTCACAGGGGCCTGGGCATCACCGGCCACGCTCACGACTTTCCCGCCCTTCGTCCCGACCATCACGTGACATCCCGTGCCACAGAAGCGACAGGGCGCCTTGTCCCACTTCACACCAGGTAACGTCGGCAGACGTCTCTTGCTGCCTTCGCCAGTGGCAAGGCGCGAAGCGGCCAAACTAGCCGCCGCCATGGCAGCACCCTGCAAGAACCTCCTTCTCTCAAAACTCATTGCTGTTCTTTCGTTGTGCCACTTGATGCGCACACATCGTCAAAGCTCACGGCTTCATCGTCTACCCAAGAAACCAGTTGGACGTCGATCACCGCCGGATCGAGGCGCAACTCATCGTGCAGATTTTTCGCCTGAGTGAGGCTCTCCGTCGTCGTGACAATCGGAATGAAACCACGCTCAAGGGCCCCTACCTCCACTCGACGGTCCTCTTCGAGCCATTTTCTCAAAGACTCAGTGGACTCACGACAAGTCACCACTAATGCACTCACGATCATTGCGATCTTGCCAAAGCAAGACCCAAGCCACATCTCCGTCACCCCTACGCAGGCCGATGTTGCTTTCTCTACTCACAGGGCACTGATCCCTTGACGCAAATTGTGCATGCGAATGCCTGGCGAGCGAAATATCTGCGCTTCACCTCTCACTCTCAGTTTGAAATTCGACTCTCGAAAATGCCTTCACTTTCTCCCAGCCACACTGGCATGAGAAGTGCTTCCGAGGTGCCGTGCTCGCCGTGCCAAAATTGCGCATTCCTTCGCCTTTGATTGCCCTCTGGTGTGGGTTCTCGCTCCTCGGATGCGACGGGGATCAACAAAGAGCATTCCAGCCTGCGCCGGGCCCAGCATCACACCCTGTGGTCATTGCCGAGAGTGCGAATCTCACCTCCATCGAGACGGATGTCCTCACGCCTCAAGGTGGTGTCGCCCGGGTTCGTTGCGAAACCTGTCACGCGCAGGTCGATGTGGGAGAGCCGGCCAAGAGCCCAGAAGAACTCGTCGCCTTCCACCGAGGGTTCAAGCTGAAGCACGGGAACTTGGAATGTGCGTCTTGCCATCAACCTGGAGAACCCCTCTCACTCAAGCTCGCCACGGGGGAAGGGATCCCTATGGAGGACGCCATGACCCTGTGTTCGCAATGTCACGGCCCCACTCGGCGTTCTTACGACAACGGCTCGCACGGCGGCATGAACGGGTCCTGGGATTTATCGCGCGGCCCCCGCCTACGTAATCAATGCGTCCACTGCCACGACCCGCACGGACCCGCGCTCCCACAGGTCGTGCCTGTGCTGCCTCCGCGTGACCGAGGAGAACTCCCCGACCCTCAAGCTACCAAGGAACATCACTGATGAAACGCCGTGTTGCCCTCAAAGTCGTTGGCTCTGCGCTGGGCGTAGGTGCTTTCGCTCATGCGATGAAACCGCTCACCGAGTTCACGCAGAACATGACGATGTCGCAGTTCCTCCAAAAGCATTACAAAGAGCTGACTCCCCAGCAGCTGACGGCTGTTCTGAGCCGCATCGAGAGTGACGCCCGCAAGAAATACCAGCGCGATGACATCACCGTTGCGGCCGATCAACCCATCGAAGGGGTCGAGTTCGGTTATGCCCTGAATTTGAGCGTCTGCAACGGTTGTCGCAAATGTGCTGAAGCGTGTCATCACGAGAACAACCACGATCGCGCTTCCAATAATTCTTACATCCGGGTTCTCGAGATGCAGAAGGGCAGCCTCGACATGGAGCACGGCAATGCTCATTACGATCATGCCGTGCCGGATGAAGATAAGTTCTACATGCCGGTGCAGTGTCAACAGTGCCGCAATGCACCCTGCGTGAAAGTCTGTCCCGTCGAAGCCACTTGGCAGGAGCCCGATGGAATCGTCACCGTCGACTACGATTGGTGCATCGGTTGTCGCTACTGTGAGGCAGCCTGCCCCTACCACGCGCGCCGCTTCAACTGGCAAGCGCCCGAGATCTCGGCCGAAGAAATCAACCCAGACCAAGGCTACCTCTCCAACCGAGTTCGGCCGCAGGGCGTCGTTGAAAAATGCACCTTTTGCTTGCATCGAACACGACGCGGACGCTTGCCCGCCTGCCTGGAAGCATGCCCCACGGGCGCGCGTGTTTTCGGCAATCTACTCGACCCAGAAAGTGAAATCAGAAAGGTGCTCCGAGAAAAGCGCGTCTTCGTTCTCAAAGAAGAACTCGGGACATCTCCGCGGTTTTATTACTTCTTCGGCAGCTAGCAACCATGACCGAAAAACCCTCACTGAGTTATCCCCGATTTCTGTGGAGGATCATCTCCGCCTCCACAGACGGCAGCCCGCGCTTTTATATTTGGATGACAGTGCTGACCGCGATCGCTCTCGTAGGCGCGTCCGCGTGGGCTTACCAAGTCGCTCGCGGCATGGCGCTGACGGGGATGAGCGACCACGTTTCCTGGGGGCTTTACATCGCTAATTTTACCTTCGGGGTGGGGTTAGCCGCTGGCGCCGTCATGATGGTGATCCCCGCCTATCTCTACGACGACGAAGAGATGCACGACGTCGTCATCGTCGGTGAAGTGTTGGCGATTGCTTCCATCATCGTCTGTTTACTCTTCGTCGTGGTCGATCTCGGTAGACCGGATCGCTTCTGGCACCTGATCCCGGGGATCGGACGCTTCAACTTCCCTATTTCGATGCTCAGCTGGGATGTCATCGTGCTGAACGGTTACCTGCTCCTGAACCTGCACATCACGGGATACTTGCTCTACAGCCGCTTTCGAAAACAGAAGCCCAATAAAGTCTGGTACATTCCCTTTGTTTTTCTCTCCGTCGTCTGGGCAATTTCGATTCACTCGGTGACGGCGTTTCTCTACAGCGGGCTCGGCGGGCGGCCTTTCTGGAATTCGGCACTCCTTGCGCCGCGCTTCATCGTGACAGCGTTTGTCACCGGCCCAGCCTTCGTCATCCTCCTGCTCCAGGTTCTCAGAAAGCTATCTGGCGTGCACATCGGCCCCGGGCCGATTCGCACGCTTTCTTCCGTCCTGAAGGTCACCGCCGTGACGAACCTCTTCATGTTCGCTTCGGAGGCGTTCACCGCCTTCTACACGGGTGGAAGTCACGCAGTGGCCCTGCACTACTCCTTCTTTGGCTCACCCGGCAGCAACACCCTCGCACCTTGGGTGTGGACGGCTCTCGCGCTCAACATCATCGCAGCGGGGCTATTGCTCTTGCCAGGCGACAACATCAAACGCCTCAACGTCGCCTGCGTGTTCGCTTTCATCGGAGTGTGGATTGAAAAAGGCATGGGGCTCATCGTCGCGGGCTTCATCCCCAGCACTCTGCATGAAGTAGTCGGCTATGTGCCCACGCTCACTGAGTGGAAGGTCACCGCCGGCATTTGGGCCCTAGGTGCGCTGATCCTCACAGCGGGCATCAAGGTCATCCTCACGGTCTTCGAGGGGCGTTTCGAATCGACTCCTCATCACACCTCAGAAAGCAAACACTCATGAGTCGCACCGCCACACCCATGCAGCTCTTGACCCCCGCACCGCGCACTCGCTTGGAGAACGAAGACGTGCACCCCCTCTTATCTATGGGGTTTCGGCCGTTCTTTCTCTTGGCCACGCTCACGGCGGTCATTTGGGTACCCCTGTGGCTGCACCTGCTCGCTGGCGGCAAAGCCACGGGGCATTTACCGCCGTTTGCCCTGCACGCTCATGAAATGCTGTTTGGATTCGCCAGTGCCGTCATCGCAGGATTTCTGCTCACAGCAGGCTCAAACTGGACAGGTCGCCGCACTGCTACTGGCAACGTGCTCGCGAGTCTTTGCCTTCTATGGTTGGCGGGGCGTGTGGCGATCTTGGCCCCCGGTATTCCTTTTTGGCTCGTCCGGTTCATCGATCTTTCGTTCTTTCCCGCACTGGCTTTCGTCCTCACAGTGCCCATCGTTGCTTCAAAGAACTACCGCAATCTCCCTTTCTTGGTGATGTTGCTCCTGCTGTTTGTTGCCAACTCGCTCATGTACGCAGAGCAGGCAGCCGCGCTCGAAGGAGTCTCACCTTGGTTTCGCTCAGGCCTCGGTCAAACGATTGCGCTGCGCGTCATCACACTCATGATGCTCGTCATGGGTGGGCGCGTCATCCCGCTTTTTACGAGAAACGCCACGCACAAACAGCACCTCGCGGCGAACCCCCTCACAGATCGCATCTCGCTCGCGTGGTTTGCGATAGTCGCTATCTTGGCTGAAACCGGGTTGAGCAGCGCTATCGTCGCTGCCCTTTGGCTCGGATGTGGGGCCGCTCATTTTTACCGCATGAAAACCTGGGGCACACGCTATGCCAGCGCGCCTCTGCTTTGGATTTTACACCTTGGGTACGCTTCGCTCGCGCTCTCGTTCGCCCTCGAAGGAGCTGCTCATGCTGCATGGGTTCCTCAATCTGCGGCAACTCACGCTCTCACTGTCGGAGGGATAGGTGGACTCTGTCTCGGAATGATGACGCGCGTCTCTCTTGGTCACAGTGGACGTATGCTCGTAGCTCCCCACACCATGACCGTAGCCTTCGGGCTCTTGGCCACTGCCGCCCTCGTCCGAGTCGCTGGCCCCGTCTTTACACCTTCTGCACTTCTGCTCAGTTATCAATTGAGCGGTGCGCTATGGACGGTCGCCTTCACTCTCTTGCTCCTGTTCGGTCTGCCTATCTGGCTCAAACCAAGAGTCGACGCCAAACCAGAAAGTTTATCATGAAATTCGACGAGCGTCCTTTCATCGCGATTTGGGAAACGACACAAGCCTGCGACTTGGTTTGCAAGCATTGCCGCGCGGAGGCTCGCCCCTCTCGCGATCCAGCCGAACTCTCCACTAAAGAAGCAAAGAACCTGCTCGACTCGTTTTCGAGAGCGCAAGTGCCTTTGGTGATCCTCACGGGGGGTGACCCAGCAAAACGGCCCGATTTGGTTGAGCTGATCGACTATGGAAACAAGCTGGGCTTAACAATGGGCCTCACGCCCTCCGCCACACCGCTCGTCACGAGCAAACTCCTCACCCAACTCAAGAACGCCGGGCTCAGTCGCTTAGCCATGAGCCTGGACGGGCTCACGGCCGAAGTGCACGACTCTTTTCGTGGCAGGCCCGGCAGTTTCGATCTCACCATCGCCACCCTCGAACTGGCGCGCGAGCTTGGCATCCCTACACAGGTCAACACCACTTTACACGCAGATAACCTCGGAAAGCTGGAGCAGCTTGCCGAATTGATGAGCGAACTCGGCATTACCCTCTGGAGCGTGTTCGTGATGGTTCCCACCGGACGCGCAAAAGTCTCGCTCATGCCTACCGCGTACGAGATAGAAGCTGCTCTCAGCGAACTCCTAGGCATCTCCAAGCGCGTTCCTTTCGCGATCAAGACAACGGCCGCCCCTCATTACCGCCGGCTGGCCTTGATGGATGAAAAAACCACAAGCGCTCAGGTGGTCATCGGCATGCGCGGAAAACAAGCCATGTGGGTCAATGAAGGGCGCGGTTTCCTGTTTATCTCCCACACTGGTGAAATCTTCCCCAGCGGGTTTCTGCCGAGATCCTGTGGAAACGTGCGGCAGGTCGACCCTATCGCCATCTATCAAGCGCACCCCACGTTCCGGCTTCTTCGAGACTCGAACCGCCTCAAGGGCAAGTGTCTCGCGTGCAACTATCGAAAGGTCTGCGGCGGCGCGCGAGCACGCGCCTACGCGATGACTGGCGATCTCATGGAATCTGATCCGCTCTGCACCTATATTCCTCCCGGCTACACGGGGCCGGTGAGCATATTCAACGGCAAAAAATCGCGCACAGCGCTCCCCGTCGTCCAAGCAAACTGAACGCATCTACGTTCTAGCCTTTCTTTCGTCAGGATTTCGTCACGCATCTTATGCGAGAACGGCCCGTCATCCGTGCAGAAATTATCAGTTTCGAGCAGGCGATCTCTGCCCCGCGCTCGCGCCCAACCACCACGAAACAACTAGAAATGCACGGCCGATCATCGCTCCCAGGCCGCTTGGCCCGGAGGTTGCTTCGAAAGAACGCATGTTTTCTGCCGTACCTCGTTCGCACCACTCATTTCATATTCCTGTCATGGGGATCGGGTTCACCATCGATACTCCGATCCGCCTCGCTCCTTTCGGCTTCGACAGCGTGATCTCCCTCGTGAACGACGACGTCATCGAAGCCGCGCGCGAGCACCACAGCCACGAACGTTTGATGCCTTATTCAAAGATAGACAAAGACGCGCCCGACTCGCGAGCACGCCGCATCACCGCTTATTTGAACCTAGTGCAGACGTTGGTGAAGCGAGATGCTGAACTACTGAGACGCGCACCTTTCACTCCTGGCAGCAAGATTTGTCGCTACTTCGAACTCTTGCCCACTGATGATCCGCTGCGCGTCGAGTATCTGTGCGCTCAGAGCCTCACCGACGAACACGAAAAGAAAGCCCGCCTCAACGCGCTCCGCCGTTATGTCATAAGTGGATCCATCGGGGTCAACATCATGACCAAGCTGGATGGCCCCTTGGACAAAAAGGGAAACCCTCGCCCTCCCCACGGTTCCGACGCACACGCTGCGCTCCGCGGGTTTGCTCTCAGCAATGTTCGCGGGCCCCTCGTTTTTTCTGCGGGTGCCAACCCCGGGCTCTTCGCCTATCTTGGTGAGTTCGACAACTTTTTTCCTGATGATGATGGCGTCGTGAAGAAGACCATCGTCCTCAAGGTGAGCGACTTTCGCTCGGCCCACGTTCAGAGTCGCTTACTCGCGCGCCGTGGACTCTGGGTCAGTGAGTTTCGCGTGGAGTCGGGAGTCAATTGCGGCGGGCATGCCTTCCCCACCGACGGGCAGCTCATGGGCCCCATCCTCAAGGAGTTTTCGCAGCGCAGGAACGAGCTGATCGCCGAGATTTTTCCGGCTTACGTGAAGGGGCTCAAGGCCCGTGAAATCACTCCCCCGGAGACTCCGCCAGAACTTCGCGTCACTGCACAAGGTGGGATCGGCACGCATGCCGAGGATATCCTCTTGCGCAAAGAGTTGGGGGTAGACGCAACCGGATGGGGTTCGCCCTTTTTGCTCGTTCCCGAAGCCGTGCGTATGGACGGACCGACGACCAACGCTCTTTTGAATGCGCAACAAGCCGATTTGGAGCTGAGCTGGGCCTCTCCGCTCGGCATACGGTTTTGGTGGTTGCGCACCTGTGAGAGTGAAAAGGCGCGCCTCGATCGCATTGATGCAGGTTTGCCTGGGAGCGTATGCACAGCGCGTCACTGCGCTCTCAGTAATGAGTTTGGCAAAGTTCCTCTGTGCCCAGGCTCACGCGCGTACCAAAAGCACAAGCTCGCTACTTTGGACGAAGATGATCCTGACTACGACTTACAACTGAAACGTCTCCAAGACCCAGCTTGCATCTGCGTGGATCTCTGTGGTTCGTTCCTCAAGACGGTAGAAACCCAAGAGGCTCCTCCACCAGCGATCTGCCCAGGCCCCAATATCATCAATTTTCAGGATGTTTACAGCCTCGAAGCGATGGTCGGGCACATCTACGGTCGCACGTCTGTCCTCACTCGCAAGGGCCGCCCTCACATGTTCTTACGCGAGCTAGAAATCTATTTGGACATTCAAGAAGATGACCTCAAACACTTAGGAACAAAACTGGAAGCCCGAAGCGCTGCACAACTCAAGAAGACCTTTGCTGGCCTTCACCAAGGTATCGAGTTCTACCAACAGCTCATCCCCCAACTTCCTAGCTCTGAACAGTTCTCGTTTCGTGCAACGCTGGCAGCGCATTCGTCGCGGCTCACAAAACTGGAAGCAACTTGGCAAGCAGCGCCCAAGAGCCCCGCTCAAGCACTAGAAGCAGCGCCACGCCCAGCTGCACAACCGTAACCACAAGGCCAACCTGTTTCATCCTTCGGGCGCTCGGCTGCAGCACGAGGAGCGCCGTAACACAGAAGAAGCAGAGAAATAGCGCGAGCGTCAGCCTTCGTTCCTGAAGAACCAAGCCTCCGAACGCTCCCAAAAGAGCGACCGCGACAGCGCCCCATCTCGCTCGCGCCGCAGCAATCTCCTTCTTTTGCGCGCGGTACAGAATCGCTTGTACAGAGAGAGTGGTGGACAAGAAGGCCAGCGCAAGCGGCGTGTAAATTCTTATGATTTCAACCGGGGGCATACCCCCGACGACACCCACCGGTATGAGCCATGCCGCTAGCAGGGGGCCAGCAAGAGCTTGGAGCCACACGCTCTTACGAATGCGGCGTCCCAACCACATGGCAAGCCCTACAGAGAGCGCGCCCAAGAGCGCCGCGAACACCACTGACTGCCAGCTAGGAGCCATGCACACCCCCACGAACAAAGCGAGCGTGAGCATGACCCAGAAGCCATGTTCGCGAGGCGGCTTCATTCTCTTCATGCTCCCTTACCATGCACCAACCACGGCACATCTGATCTCTTCTCACTCAATCGCACGTAGTGACGACTCGATAGGCTAGATCTTCACAGTGGCCGTCATAGCGAACACAGGGAGGAGCTGTCCATTCGTCGGCCCAGGTCGACTCTCCCTTTCCCACACCTGAAACTTCGTAAACAACTCCGTCTTTCAAGATCAGCGCTCCCGTAGTCATGTCCATATTGGTGCTCTGCTCCCAATGCTGCGCCAAAATGCACGGATCCGTGGGAGGAACATTGGGATAGCTGCCCGCACCAAAAAGCGGATGGGTGACTTCTCCTTGTAACTCATTTTCCGCGCCCCCCTGGCCACCAATCGATGTGTCCGGCTCGCCAATCTGCGGAGGGGTGCCTCCCGTATTTGAATCCACGCTCACGGGAGCCTCGCCTTCAGAACCACCAGTACTGCCCGCGCTACACGCGACAGCCAACGCGCAGAAAGCAACTACCAGACGGCTCGAAGAGCTTACAAACATGGCAAAGTACCTTCAGCGGATCACAGGGGGGGAGATCACCACCCGGGGTGGTTCATGACATTCGGGTTCAGCTCCCCACACCAGTGCTCCCTCCGAATATGCCGGGATGGTCGGAGATTTTTCCGTCTCTGCCGTGAGTGGGGCTAGCGACCAATCGTTGCTCGTATCGTAAATGCAGGAATTTGTATAGCCAAAGCCAAACTCGACGAGCGCGACCCTTGGCCCCTTGAGCCACACCTGCTCTCCCCAAAATTCATACGGGTACGCAAACTCAAAATAGAAAGTCGACGTGTTGAGCGAACACGGTTTGAGCTCACTCACAATGACCGGTTCTTCGTTGTAGTTGTTGTGGATGACGTTTGCCGTAAAGCTCGCCGGGTCAATTCCTCTTTCTTGCAGCTCAGAAAGGTCGACGTAATACCTGTACGTGACGGTCGGGTCGAAGCGCGGCGGGTGTGCAGTCTCGTTAACGAAGGTGATCTCGACCTGGGTGTTGCAATCATGCGAAGCGTTGATGCGCGCCTTGGTGTAGAATTCATCAAAGGGCTCTTCAATGGGAGGAAAGAGCGGGTCCGGGCACTGCCCTTGCCCGAAGAAGGCATAGTTCCCTGCCAACGCGCCAATAAAAGCAGCATTGTAGTCGATGGTGATCTCGTTCGCGCCGTAATCGCAGCGGTCGTCGGAATGATCATCCCCAGAGTTCGGGCCACTGACCAATGCTCCGTGAGCAATATGCTTGCTCTCCAGAGGCACGTCACATAGGCCATAGATGGACGCATGCGTCGCCGCATGATGAGCCGCTTCGGCAAAATCGCCCGTGTACCCCATCATGTAGCTCTGACCCAGGGGGTTATCCCCGAGCAGGTATTCACTCTGATCCTTCGCCCACGAGGCGAGGACCTCCGCCGTCTTTCTGCCAGTGAGCGGCTGCCCCTTGAACTCTTTTTCTGCGTACGACTCCGGGATGACGTCATCCGGAAAGGTCCGCGCAAAAGTCAGAGCGATGAGCTGACCAGCGGAGTTATAACGACCAGAGCCCCACGAGACGTCCACCTTCTTGGCGAATCCGCCCTCCGAGTGGGGCCCCGTCACCCAAGCGAGAGAATCCGCACGCGCGATGTTACGAAAGGCTGTTCTGTACGCCGCGTACTTTCCCCCGTACCGTTGAAGAATCTCCGCAACCTTGACGAAGACGCCAGAACGTAAGCTGTTCCAGATATGGGTCCAGCTTTCTGTCCAGCATCCGTTTTCGGCAGAGTTCTCTTTGCACGTTTGTAAGTTGAAGCCGCCACCGTTGCGAAACCGGTTGGGCCACGGCTCATGCCCGATTTCCTCCGCGTCACCCACGATATCCAGCAAGTAGCTCTCCTTATGAGAAGCGTAGAGGTCCGTAAGCTCCCTGGCCCCCGGTTGCCCAGATACGGGGAGGACCTCATGCAGCCAAACGGCTGCCCACGCGAGATCGTCGTAGGCATCTTCGGATTGATAGAGCCCGCCGGTGTCCCATGTTGTGCCGTGGTGCAACTTGGCAAACTCGTAGAGCGCAATCGCATGGTTAAGCGCCTTGGTAGCGTACTCCGGGTCTTCTCCGCGAAGATGCCAACCTATCAGCGCCAGAGCCGCCGCAGCACCCGCCGTCACGTCGGCAGCCGGCGCCTCATGAGTGGCAAAGAAGGCTCTACGCGGGCAAGTCGAAGAACGCCGCAGCTCGGGGGGCATCCAACCGCAGTCGTGATCCTCCGGGCCTCCTACTCCATGTCCGTAAGCCACCACGTTCCATTTCCAGGGATCCACCTCGCCTGGGTTTTCGACGTAGGTGTTCTTCATCACGAAATCCGCGTACCAACGCAAAATGGAGAGCGCCTCGGGTCGCATTCCGGTTTGAGCGAAAGCTTCGGGGAAGGTCCACATGGTCCACGCCAAAGTGTGAGCCATGTAGTTGGAGGTGATGCCAATCTTGAGAAAATCTCCTGCATCGTAGAAGCCGCCCGCCATGTCGAGCTCGCCGTCTCCATCCGGATCGAGTACATGGCGCCACTCTTCGATGTGCTCCTCGGACATATTCACACCACGAGGGTCGTTCGCGATGAGCTTGATGTGAGCGTCCTCCATGTGACTATCACCACGCCACTGGATGAAGCGGCGGGTAATGTCCGGCCCAGAGCGGTTGACGTTCAAGAACCACAGCGCTCGCTGAACGGTTTCTCCCCACATGCCTTTTTCGCCGGCACAACCATCACCCGTGAAGGCTCGCGGAACCCAAAACTCTCGTTCGACTATGGTGAGATCCACATCGAGCACTCCTCCAACATCGATGTCGATCTGAGAGAGGGGGTTTGACGTATCTTCCGATCCCTTTTTGGTTGTTGGTTCTCCGGTAAGCGCACCTGACGCACCGGCACCGTCTGGTGCACTGCAAGCCGCATAGGCGGCGAGGATGAGCGGAAAGACACAGATGAATACACGGAGAGAACTCATGACACCTACTCACGTGTAGGCCGCTGTGGAAGCGCTGTAGTCCGGTAAATGACGGAGAGCGAGCTCCTTTCGACACGAGATGAACTTGAAGCTCTCGCACATTCGACTGATGAACGAGCGTTCAGCTGGGCCTTCCGCAACTCATCTTTTCATCACAACGGGATTGTAGACAGCGCTTTGGGTGGTCCTGCTCCAAGTCATTGGATTCGCTGATATTCAGGTCACTTCGCAGCTGACTTCAGGATCCGCTCAGGCATGGATCGGTGCACACACGCTCCTTGCATTTCGAGAGCTTGGCAAAATTGAAGGAAGCTTTTACCCGAAAAAGCATCCATGCGGCGCAGCTCCGGTATCACTATCAAGGGATAGATTGGGTCGATACGGTGTTGAGGAAAGCACAAGGAGCACGTCTGGTGCGCATGCCGCTTTCGTGAGGTGAGTTCTCATAGCTCTCCGCTCAGCCCGACGAAAATCTGTCGAAACATCCCTGGTTGGATACCCTGCGGAGCAAGCGAGGCAATGTATCATCGGTCAGATTTTTCCCTGCTAGGTAAACGGTAAAACCGAGTGGTTGGTGAGTGTAGGCAATGCGTCCATCGACAATCATGCGTTCGTCGATTTGTCCTCTTGTACCATCCAGAGGATAGAGCCCGATCCTTGACGATTTCGACGCGCTGCATGCGCTCGATTGCGGGTGTGTAGTAGAGTTCTGGCTCCCCGTAAGGCGCAAGCGCGACAGGCACTCCATCTTCGAGCACCAGGACGTTGCGACTTCTATCGGGGTTCAAGCCGCGGAAGCCTATATTGGCTCAAGATCTTGCCGGATTTCATCCAAACTTTTGTCGCTGTTGGGATCGTTGCGTGAGTAACACCCCTCACAATACAAGTTGCAGCGTTTGGTGGGTTCGAGCCAACTCAGGACGTTGTCGGTGAGCGACCACGGGAGACGGTACAGATCTTGGGGGCGCAGTTCTTGCGTCGTCGTGAATTTCATAAATGCCAACTATTGAATACCTGTGAGTCTTCTTCTCACGGATACGCGCAAATTATGGTCGAAACGGGACCTCCACATCGGTTGGACGGCGGATTACCCTGAGTAGGAAGAAGTTTTTGTTGCAGACTTTTGTGCTGCAGACGGAGCACGGTCAAAAGAGAATTTTTTCTCACGAGAAGAAGAGGTGCCGCTATGGGAGCGAGTGAAGGAGAAATGGGCGACGAAACCGTTGTCCTGCGCGTTGATCGAAGTGGCGTGATTGTGGGCGTAAATGAGGGTGCAAAGGCCCTTCTTGGTCAGGAAATCCTGGGAAAATTCTGTGATCGCACGGTGCGGGGAGTGTCGATGCAAGGGGTGCCCACTTGTGAAAAAGGTTGCGCCGCCCGGTTGGCCTGTGGCGAGCAGGCGGCACTACCCGCACGAGACGTTCGGATCCGGCAAAGAAGCGCTGCTCTCCGGTGTACGAAAGTCGGCGATGAGGTGGTTGTCGTAGCTGATCGAGTCGAATCGTTCGATCCAACCGAGCGTCTGACTCCGCGGGAACGAGAGGTGCTCAAGATGGTTGGGCCAGGTCTCTCCAGCGCGGCTATCGCTGGGCAGCTTGGGATCAGCCCGGCAACGGTGCGTACCCACGTCGAGCACGCTCTGGGGCGTCTCGGTGCCAAGACCCGCGCGGAAGCCGTTCTGCGCGCTATGAGAACAGGTCAGCTCAACACGACTGATTAGCGCAGCCCGCGCGCGCAACGGTTTTCGATGAAGTAGGTCGATCACCGGATGCAGGCGGTAGTGATCTCTCAGTAGCTTGGAGCGCGCAATCTTTTTCCGAGAGCGCTTCTCGAAGAGCGAAAGCCCTCAAGGGCAAGTTCGGACGGCGCTGGGGATCTCCATGAAAGTAATACTGGTCTGGCCTAAGTTCGATAGCTTCTCTTTTTGGAATTTCGAGAAGGTGTGCCGCTTGGCTGGCGTCAAGTACATGACCCCGCCACTGGGGCTTCTCACGGTTGCCGCGCTCCTCCCGCAAGAATGGGAACTCAAAGTCATCGATGAAAACACGGCGCCCCTCACCGAAGACGACATCGTCTGGGCCGATGTCGTCTTCGTCGGCTCTAAAATCGTACACCGCGGACGTGCACAGGAAGTCATCCGATGGGTGAAGTCCTGCAACAAGCCGGTGGTCGTCGGTGGCCCCGACCCGACGATCAGTCCGCGCGCATATGAAGGCCTCGACATTGATTGTCTCTGCCTGGGAGAAGGTGAAAACACCGTTCCCCAACTGGTGAAGGATCTCGAAGCAGGAAGGCTGCGCAAGTTCTATCGATGCTCGGAGCTCCCGGATCTGAAAGACAGCCCGATCCCGCGCTTCGATCTGATCAATCACCGCGACTACCTCTACGTGGGGGTGCAATATTCGCGAGGGTGCCCTTATAACTGCGAGTTTTGCAACGTGACCGATCTGTTCGATCACAAGTATCGGACCAAAACGCTAGCACAGATCTTGGCAGAGTTTCAGCTCCTCTATGATTTGGGATACCGCGGTCAGCTCGACTTTTTTGACGACAACCTCATTGGGCAGATGAAGGCTGTCAAACCATTCTTGCGTGGCATTGCGGCGTGGCTCAAAGAGCACGACTACCCGTTTCACCTCTCCACGTCCGTAACGCTGAACATCGCAAAGGACGACGAACTTTGGGAACGTGCCCGTGCTCGTGCCCCGAGGTCGACTCGTGGGTGGTTCTACGGCAGTGAATGGCGCCTCGACGTTTCGTCCACCGCGCTGGGTGACGCAACGCTGGTGTTTGGAATTGGGGTCGAATGAATTTTCCGCAGAAGGTCTCGACCCCTACTTTCGGAGGGTTGAAGATTTTTTGATCGTCGAACGAGCCAGCGCGGAGGCGGCAGGACCATTTCATAAAATATTTTCGCGTGGGTGTGAAAGCCTCGGGTGGCACCACGAACTCATGTTACGCAACGCGCCGGGGTGCAAAGGTGACGGGTTCTGCGACAACGGTTGCCGGTCGGGAGCGCGGCGTTCCACCCACATGGCAAGTCCTACAGAGAGCGCGCCCAAGAGCGCCGCGCACATCACTGACTGCCAGCGAGGAGCCATGCCCACCCCCACGAACAACGCGAGAGTGAGCATGACCCAAAAGCCATGCTCGCGAGGCGGCTTCATCCGCTTCATGCTCCCTTACCATGCACCAACCTCGGCACATCGTCGAGACAGCTCTCGTCGAATGCACATCGTCGAATCGAGTGATTCGTACGGTCAGCTCCGGCGAGCTTTACTCCTCGGCCTGGGGGGCACTGAGGCTTTTGCTGTAGAATCCAGACGGATCGAAACAGCAAACCCGCTTTTTACCGGAAGCCAGCATGTCACACGCATTCTCTATCCGACTCTTGCGCGTCTTCGCCTGTTTCGCAGACTCAACCCAGTGTATCCAGTCTATCCGGGCAACGGTTGTGGTGGCATCCCATACCGCCTTGGCTTGTGGTGAGGCAAAAAGTGCCTTTCGGAAGTCTGGCGGCAACTTCGGTTCGGGCTCTTTTTTCACCGGAGCAATCTCCAGCACAACCATGTCGCCCACCTTTGCGCCAGAAGCTTCACGCAGTGCTTGGTCAACCTTCAGCCAGTGACTCAGTTGACCATCCGGTTCTAGTGTGGCGCGAAAGGGGTGACCGTTGATGGTGCCTTCTATGCTGGTTCTGCCGCGCCGTGGGAGATTTTCGCTCGTGGACTTTGGCAAAACGAGAAACGTCCAAGCATTCTCCTTCCCCGATTTGGGCGGGCGAAGCAGTTTTGCTTTGAAGCGTAGCTTTGTAGTGGCTTGGCTCATCGATACCACCAGTAGCGCCTCATGTTTCTACGACTCAGCGGCGAGTGCAAGCCCGTCCGATCTAGGCGAGGACGAATCTTCCTCGACTCGTCCTCGTCCTTGACTCGTCCCCGTCCTCGACTCGTCCCCGTCCTCGACAAGCCTTCTCACTCGATCAAAAATTCAAGCTGTGCTTGCCGGCATACCGGTTCACAATCAGGGCCGTTCGGTCGATATTCCTCGTACTTTGGCTGAATGTTCTTTTGGAAGAGCACCACGCCGTCCTGCCGGAGTTCCATGCTCAGTGAGCTAGGCGTCCCGTAGCTAGCAAGCGCAATGAACCAGCTCTCGGGCACCCGGGTGCACGCCTCGCTCACGGCGTCGCCGTTACGCTCACGCCGCTCCACACATTCCACAACGGGGGTGAAGGCAGCGCTAAACGAAGCAGTTGCGTCGCTCTCTGACTGACAGATGAACGGGATCGAACCATCTGATCCGTTCGATGCTGATTCCGAAAACTGAACCTCGCACAGATGGTGTTCATCCCCGATGTGAACATCCAAACTGTAAACCCCTGCCGACCACCTATCGTCCGGCGTAGTGAGCTTCACCCCAACCCCGTCCCCGCAACCCATCTCCGTACACGAATGCCCCAGATCACAAGAAGCCACCATCAAAGCGCAGCTCCCGATGAGCATAAAATCCGAAAGTCTCATGTGTGGGTAGTATGCAGCAAAGCCAACCTGTGGCCAGGGATAATCCCACTATGCATCGCTCCCTGCGAGGGCATGGTTCTGGTCAAATAGTTGCGATGTTGGTACATCAGGGCGAATGTTTTTAGGGCCAGCCCTCCCTAAAAACTAATGCAGCGTATGCCTCTCGCCGTCGTGCTCGACCGAAGGAATGATGGCGTAAGTCACCTTCATTGGAGTTTCCGAAGCGGTATCGCTTGTTTGGGTCCCTCTCTGAATCGCAGACATGTCGATCAAGCGCAGGGGCATGCGGGCCACGAGGTCCTCCGCCCAACGCCTCTGAGCATCCTCGAGCGCCTCCTCCCGGGCCCAGCGATCGAGCTTCTTCTGCGCCCGCTTACGTCGACGAACGTAACCCCAGATCAAGAGCCCCAGAGCCCCGACCCAGATGGAGGAGCCTCCAAGAATGACGGGCCAAAAAGTGTATCGCCGCGCCACATCCTGCTGCCAGTCCTTCTCCAAGCTGTACATGTCGGTGGCGTAGGCATCGAGGAGAGCGGATTCAAACGATTGTCCCGACGACAGGCGACGAATCAGAGCAGAAAACCGGTGCTCCTCGCCTCTGCGCAGCAAAAACCGAACCAGATCTGCCGCTTGCGCATAAGCCACCGACGCTGTTTGACCGTCTCGTGGAAACGTGTGCAGGAGTTTCTTGAACGGGATCAGGTTGCCGGAGAGAGACGCCGTCCACAAGGTCTGCATCCGTGCCGTCTCCGCCTCACCCGACGCATGAATGGCAAAGCCCTCGTTGAACCATCGGGGAACGCGGTCACGCGAGACGGCATCATGAAGAGCCACATGAGCCAGCTCGTGTCGAAAGACCTCCGCCAAATCATGGCGCTCGCCTGGATAGCGGGAGGTCGCGGTCAACAGCACGAGGCCGAGCTCAGAATAGGCGACGCCCGACGCATAGCGGGGAAAGCCTACACCTTCCGGCGCCAAGGTCTCCATCTCGCCCGAGGTCCGACCCACGCGCACGTGCACCCGGCCGAGAACGGGTTCACCCAAGAGCTGCGTAAAATCAGTCTTCACTGATTCCGCTTGCTCCTTGAGCACCTGCACCCGCGCCGAAAGGGAAGGATGATACGCAAGGGTGATCCACCCGGCGTCGTAAACGCTGAATCCCTCAGGCACCGGAGGCAACGTGAGGCCGTGCGCCCGGGGAGCATCCGTCCCTTCACCTTGGTCCACCCCTTGAACCTGGTCCACCCCTTGAACGCTAAGGTCACCATTTGAAGCGCCCAGTGCGCTATTCGACGGGAGCCCTACGCCTTCCGATTGCGAGTTTTTGCTCGCCATTTCGCCCTCTCCAGCAAGGGACTGCTGAACAGACGTCAGCGTCATCAGAAGCGCTAAAGCAAAAGCGGAAAACAGGCGAAACGGTGCCCAAGAGCGCGAAAGGTCCCGCAAACCGGGGAAGAAGAGGGGGAAACGGCGCGACATGGGACGCAGTTTTTCCAAGGTAAGTCCGAATCCCGGACGCGTCAACGCTACAGAAATGCCCTCAGCACCAGCTTCTCAGCACCAGCAAAGAATCAACCACGAACGCAGCTGTAAGGAGCAAACGCCTTTTCGAAGCCAGGCTCACCTTTCGATCGCTCCTTGCATCCGGCGATGGTGGGTTCGACGATGGTAGGTTCGATGATGGTAGGTTCGATGATGGTAGGTTCGATGATGGTGGAGAGAAGGCGCAAAGAAAAAGCTCAGAGAACGCCCAGCATGCGAGGGCCACGGCCGTAAACGTCACTGCGGCCAGAGGACGGTGATGAGTGCGTGTGAGTAGCAACTCCCCGAAAAGACTGAGCGGAGCAAACACCAACAAGCCGCTCGCAAGAGCGGACGAACGGGAAGTGAGTGTCGGACGCAGAGCGGTCACGTCTCCGCCAACTCAAGCCGAGCCCGCCGCGCCGCTCGGGAAGGCACATACCCATGATCGAGAAACCAGCGACAGCTCCGCGCGAAGGCCGCACGAGCCGGACGGGGAGAATAACCAAGATCCCGCTTCGCCTTCTCGCTCGACACGAAGAGATATGAGCCGAAATAATTCTCCACGAGGCGACGACTCACAAGCGGCGCCCTGCCGGACCAGAAGCTCAAGAAGGCTGCTACATTGACGGCGAGGTGCGCCTTTCCGAGACTCAGATCGCCGCCCGGCTCGGCCAGACCCGTCACGTCACTCAAGAGCTGCACGACTTCTCGGTTGGTGAGATTGTCCCCTCCGAGCAAGTAGCGCTCTCCTACTACGCCCTTTTCCATCGCCAAGATGTGTCCTTCGGCCACGTCATCGACGTCTGCGTAGCTGAAGCCACCCGGCGGGATCGGCACGCGGAAACTCGGGCTGTGACCCAAATACGTGGTGATGAAATGACCCCCCGGGGTGGGTCGATGATCGCCCGGACCCACGAGAAAGGAAGGGCAAACGACAACGACCGGAAGACCTTCGCGCGCCCTTTGTAGGGCCACTCGCTCCGCCTCGTGCTTGGCGTCCGCGTACGCATTGGGCGAATCGAGGTCGAACCCTTCTGACTCGTCGAGAAGTGTCGGCTCACGACTGCTCCCGAGTGAGGCCACACTACTGGTACAGACGATTTTCTTGATGCCCCTGCGGCGTGCAGCCGTAAGCGTCGCTTCGGTGGTCCCCACACAGTTCTCATGAATCTCCCGAGCCCGCTTCTCGTCCAGACTAAAGGTGCCCGCAACATGATACAGTCGATCACACCCTGAGAGCGCGGCGTAAACCCGGTCCTGGATACGAGCATCGCCCTGAGCGATGCGGACCTGATCTCGGGGCAAATCCAAAAGCTCTGAAAGGTTTGCGCCCGGTCTGACGAAGGCCTTCACCTTTTCGCCACGTTCCACGAGTTTTCGCACGAGGCGTGCTCCCAAGAAACCGTTGGCGCCTGTGACGAGGTTGTATGCTTGACTCATGAACTCGTCGTGTACCACCTGTCTTTTTTAGTCAAAAGACGACGGCTAAAACACTACAGTACATCTCAAAAATGGTGAGGGCTCCGCCGCCGCCCGCCCAAAACGGGTGAGGCGAGCGTCGGCGGAGCCTTTTCCACATCTTTGCTCGATGTACTTTCGTTCTTTTTTGGAGCACCGGCTCATTTTTGAGCCGGTGTTCTAGTAAGCAGCGACAGCCCGCTTCCGCTCTCTTTCTTCACGAGCTCTGAGATAGCGCTCGCGGTCTTCCACAGAAGGCATGACAGGGCGGGCGTCAGGAGAACCTCGATAGCCGACTTCGAGAAGGTCCAAGAGCGTGTAGTGCTCAGAGAGGCGCGTCTCGAAGTCTGAAAAATCGCGTTCCTTGGGCGACCAAGCGACCTCCGCAAGAGCACACAGACGAGGGAACACCATATATTCCAAGTGCTTGAAGGTCGGGATCTTCTCCGTCCAGATGTTTCCCTGCACCCCGAGAATGTGAGCGGTCTGCTCTGGGGAAAGCTCCTCCGGCGTCGGCTGATAAGAGTACACCGTAGGCAAGTCCAGGGCAGGCGCAAACCAAGCACCCGGCTCCTCTTCGTCAGCGCTCTGTCGATAGTCGAGGTAGCAATGAGTGATGGGTGTCATCACGACGTCGTGACCGAGTCGCGCTGCCGCTACACCGCCCTCGGTGCCGCGCCACGACATGACCGTAGCCCCCTCGGCTAGACCGCCCTCAAGAATCTCATCCCACCCTACGAGACGCTTGCCTCTTTCTTTGAGAAAGCGACTCATGCGAGAGACGATCCACGCTTGCAGGTGATCTTCATCTTTTAGCCCCTCCGCTTGGATGCGGGCCTGGCATTTCGGGCAGGTTTTCCAGCGTATTTTGAGGCATTCGTCGCCTCCGATGTGAAAATACTCACCGGGAAATAGGTCGATGACTTCAAGAAAGACCTGCTCCAAAAAGGCGAGTGTGTCGTCATTTCCGACGCAGTACACGTCATCGAAAACTCCCCAATTGGTCTCGACTTCAAACGGTCCCCCGGAACATGACAGTTCCGGATAGGCGGCCAACGCCGCCACCGCGTGCCCTGGCATTTCGATTTCAGGGACCACTGTCACGAAGCGCTCGCTTGCGTACGCAACGACTTCTCGCACCTCGTCCTTGGTGTAAAAACCGCCATAACTTCCCCCTTCGCTTTTCCGAAACGCCGCCACCTGAGTGAGACGCGGAAAGGCATCTATTTCGATGCGCCATCCCTGGTCCTCGGTCAGATGCCAGTGAAAGATGTTCATCTTGTGAAGAGCCAACAGGTCAATGAACCTCTTGAGAGCTTCCACCGGGAAGAAATGTCGCGCGACGTCGAGGTGAGCTCCACGCCATTGGTAGCGCGGCGCATCCTCAAGAGTTCCGCACAAAAGCCGGCGACGCGGCACCCCAGAAGTCACAAACGCGCGCGTTCCGTAGAACAGACCAGCGAGCGCAGAGGCCTCAATCACCACCCCAGCACTTCCGACGTTGAGGCGATAGGCCTCGTCGCTAGGCATCGCATCGACAAGCCTGAGTTCAACCTTGGTCGCCTTGGGATCGTCGGTCACGGTGAAGCCCAGAGCGCGCAGTTCCTCGCGAAATGTCTGCGCCCTCTTTTCGACCTCTGGTTCCGAGCCGACCTCTGCGTCGACGAAGAGAGGAACGGTTAGGTCGAGAGGCGCGCCCAGAGTCTTTGCGAAACTTTTCGGTCGGGGGATCATATGTCGCCCCGTTACTGTGAGTCAGTCCGGCCCTGGCGAAAAGGAAGCGACTTGCGCGTCCCGCTCCGAGCCATGTCCCATTTCACTCAATGCGTGAAAATAGGCCCATGGGTGCGCTTCCCGGGGGCCTCCCCGCCTCGGAGTGTGAGCCGCGCGGCTGCGCCGGCTCATTGTGTTGCGGCTAAGGGGGCCGGCCCTACGCGACCTTAATCGCAACTGAAGCCACTGCAGACCCTACGGCCCTGCGAATCATGATAAATGCAGGCCTGATTGTCTGGGCAATCTTCGTTCGTCGCGCACTCGTCTTCCGCGGTGCGACAGTAGAAGGTGAGGATATCGGCCGAGCAAGGACCTTCCAGCGCACCACACTCGCCCGAGAGGCAGTCGTCGTTCGTCTTGCACTCGGCGCGGACGCAGCGGCTGGCCACCTGAGCTTCCGTTGCACAGAGGCAGAATTCCCACTCTTCGCAGTCGGCGTCATCGCGGCACCCCACCTCCACCGGACAGGGGGCACCGTCGCAGCCCGGATCGGCGATTTGCCCGCACACCTCCGGATAATAAGGGTAGGAAGCGTTGGGATCATCGTCGAGGTCCGTGTAGGACCATTCGTCGCACTCCATTTCTGTCAAGTCGAAGGTGAGCGGTTCACCGCAGGCGACAGTGCGCTCCAGGTTGATACGGCCATCGTTGCATTCGACGAGCCCGGACTCTTCTTCTGTGAGAACGTTCTCGCCCTGAGCGCCCCCGGCGCCTCCTGCCGAATCAGCGAGTAGGTAGAGCGGCTCTTCTCCTTCGCACGCTCCTGGTGGCTCCGGTGCGTCTTCGTCCGTCCCCGCGTCCTTCTCACTGCACGCGGGGACGAGCAGGAAACCTCCGAGCAGAAGGACGGGGAGGAGGAGAGAACCTTGCGCGAGGACTTTCTTCAGCATGGAGGCACCGATTCAAATTCCGTCGAGAGCGTTGCTGACGCCCGTCTGGTTCCAAGTGGACTGAATGCCTGAGGTGATCCAAGCGGTCGCGTTGAGCGCATTGTAGGCCCCGTTTTGTCCGTAGGTTCCGCCGTACAAATATCCGGTGTGCACTCCGAAATCGATCCAATCCAGGATGTCGGAAAAGCTTGGATCCGGGGCTGACCCGTTCGTGTGGATGTCCCAGAAGGCGCGCAGCCAGTCGAGCTCGACGCCGTAGCCGGCACCGCCGACGCACTGTGTCTCATGATAGTACTCCTCGAAGCGTGTGTTGTTGAACTCGCAATCGACAGTCCTGAGTGCACCCTCGACGTCCTTGTAGTACCTGAAGGAGCAATCGGTTTCGTCGTCGTCATTCCAGACGTCGGCCGCATAAAAGTGCGCGAACCCCTCGAGGAAGGCGGAGGCGTCGTGCTCTCTGCTCCTCATGCTGTGGCTGGAAGGCTCTTCGTCGCAGTTGTTTGACGCTCCGTAGTTCCCTTGCCAGACGGTCCCACCGACCTTGTGATCGAGGACGGCGTGTCCGGTTTCGTGAACAATCACGAACTTGTTGTCCGTGTGCGGAGTACCATCATCATTGATCCAGATAATGTCGTCTGAAGAGGTGTAGCGGGAGCCACCGCTGTCAAGTCGATAATCGTAGGTTTCGCCGTTCATCCCGCCGTCGTGGCGATAGATCGCGTACGCGCCGGCGTTGTAGACATTGTAGACCTTGAAAACTGTCGAGCCCGCTGTGAATGCGAACTCGACGGTGTACGTGCCCGACCCGCTGCCAACGTTGTAGGTCACGTAGGCGCTATATGTTGCGGGTGATGAGTCCCTGCTGTAAACGTAGTTACCGTTCACGTATCCATAGGAATACACGGTAATGACGTAGGCGCCGTTCGCGGTACCTACCGTGATGTCAGACGTGCAGCCCGTTCCCGGGTCTCCAGTCCCGATGCCGTCACCCAGAAAAGAGTCGAAGAGCGTGCTCCCCCCCTTTTTCACGATCGCTCGCGCCCCACGCGCGAGTCGCGGCTGATCTGTCAGCCAAAAGTCCTCACCGAAGTTGTTGTCCTCGTAGGTACCGGTGTGCTCGATACAGAACTTAACCGTCGCCGCCCGCGCATCCGGCGCGAAGAAGAAGAAAGCCGCCATCAAGGTCAAGAAGGCGCGGAATCTCGCGAACCGGGTCATTCCGCCTCTCCCTCCCCCGATCCCTCTTCCTCGTCTACGACCGGCACGTCCGTAGAATCCGATATCTTTTCCCCCTTGGCAAAGGTGTAGACCTGCACTGACCCGTCGACATCGGGCGGTGGTGCGATGGCGAGGGCGCTCTCCGACAGGCGTCCGCCGCTGAACTCAGACGCCTTTACGGCTTCATCGTAGATGAACCACGTGTCCTCCGAGGGATGAAAGGAGGCGCCCGTGGTGATCGTGGACTCGATTTCGCCGTCCGGGCGAAGGACCGTCACGCTCACCGTGAGGTTTCCGGAAAAGTTGAGCGGGTCGCGGCTGAGTCCGAGGGCGTCGAGATCGATCTCGACGGTTTCGCGCTCCCCGGGGGCCGTCGCGATCGGCTCGAAATCGAGGGTCTTCTCCTCAAACTCGGTTTCCGCTTCAAAAGAAATGACGAGAGACGCGATATCCCGCGACGGGTGAAGGTTGAAGACGAGCTCGAGGGGAGCCCCCTCACCCAGCTCCGCCAGTCCCGTCTCCTGGAGCTGACTGAAGAGGATACTCACCGGATCCTCTGTAGGGACAATCACGCAGACTGCCTCTGACGCCTCTTCAGGTTCCACTGGTCCCATCGAAGCCTGCGTGCTCATTCCGACGGTAGACTCAGAGCCTGACGAGTCGGAGAGAGGGTCCTCTGCTCCACAGGCGACGGTCAGAGAGAGCAACACCAAAGTGAGGTGTGAGGTGTGGCGTGTGGCGTGTGATATCATGACAAGATCGAACTTTAGTCTTTGTTCTTTGGTTTCGTCAATAACAATTCGCCACCATCAGGCGAATCAGGAGCGCGTGGAGTTTCCACTCAAGATGAAAGTTTGCGCTCAGGTTGCGGGAGGGTCTCCATACGCGCGGCGCAGTCACTCGGCTCTTGCGACTGCCCTTGCGACTGACGACGGAGTTGCGCCACCTTGCGCCACCTTGCGCCGAGCCGGGCGGGGATCCAGCCGCGCCCCCATCAACCGCGCCGCTACTTGTCGGCCACTACTTGTCGAAGAACGGCAGCGAATCCAAGTCCAAGCGCCCTTCCCGATCTCTCGGCAAAAGGACAATCAACACTCCCAAAAGACCCACCATGAGGATGACGCTTGCGTTGTAGAAGTGATTGGCCAAATCTGTCTCCTTGACCGTGAAGTATTGCGCGGCGCAGATGCCAAGCAGGAGCATCCAGGCCTTCCCTGCTGCTTCGCGCCCGTAGCGCCCCTTCAGCGAACTCACCTCACCGACCAAAAGCGGCAGAAGAAAAATGAAGTGCATGTAATAGTTCGCCGGATACATGAACACGGGCATCATCATGATGCCGAGAAGCGCAGCTTGGTGCGGCTTCTTCCGGGCTCCGACCCACGCGGCCAAAAAGAAGTAGAGCGCGGCGAGAGCGTAAAAGACGACACTTCGCTGAGCCAAAACTTCCGCCTGCCTGCCCTCCGAACCCGCCACCACCGTCAGAAGGGAAATGTGGTTGACGTGCGGAGACGCAGTGAAGCTCGAAATTTTCTTCACCCAGAGCGGCCAGGAGTCCCCACCCATGATCAACGACGAGGCAGCGACGGAAATGACCACACAAAGGGTAGCGCCGAGGGCGGTTTCAAAAAACCATCGGTGGCGCCGGTAGAACTCTCGCGCACCCGGCCATTTCTGCTCCTTGTGATAGTCGGTGAGCACTGCGTGAAGGACGGGCACGCCGAGCGCCAAGAGAGCGACGGCAGGAAAAGCCCGAATCAAAGCCGACATCGCGAGCAAAGCGCCGCCCGTACGGAAACGCTGTGTCTTTAAGGCGCAAGCACCGAGTCCTAGATAAACCATCCAGTCGTTGCGCAGAGTCGCCCCAGCCCAATTGGAGCCGAACATGTAAAAGTCGTTGGCTCCAAAAACGATGAGCGAGACGAAAGCCGTGGCTGCGCCAAAAGAGCGCAAGACGCACACGAAGAAAATCAAGAGCAACAACGGATCGAGCACAGCCGCCGCCAGAAGCACGTCATTTCCTGCCTTCTGGTGGCGGAACATCACGTGCGCCACCGAAAGCCAGACCGGAGTCGCGTTCCCGCCATGGTCCGCCATACTCCCGAGATAACCCCCAGAGCCCATCGTCTCCCAGAAGTAACGCATGTCCTGCTTGAACTCGGCCCAACGCGCCTCGGAAAAGCGGCTCTTCACTGCCCGCACCTGCGGCTCAATCTCGGAAACCCGACGCATGCGGTGATCGCGTAAATCTCGAAGCTCCGCCCGCTGAATGGCAGGATGTTCGATTCCGCCGTGCTCTTCAGCGTAAGCGGCGATGCTCCCGAGATAAAGGCCGTCGTACTTGAGTTCTTTGAAGTACTTCGCCACGGGGAAGTACACGCGCATGTCGTAGTTGTGCACGTGACTTGGTTCGCTGTTCTTGTGATCGTAAAACTGATGCGTGCCGAGATTGTAGAAGGCAAGCACGCTCACCAAGGAGAGCACCCCGAGAATCGCCAAATGGAGCGGTTTGTGGGGCGGATACTGCTTCGGAGAAAACGCCTGTCTTGCGACGACGCAGAGGGCGACAAATGCAGAGAGCGCGCGGATGAGACTCACCTCCTGCTTGCCGATGGGAAGCGCCTGGAGCGCCGCCTGACCGGCATAGATCAGCCCCGCGACTGCGAGAAGGAACAGCGCGAGCTGAGTTGACCAGGTGCCGCCAGGGACCGCAAAGACCGCCGCAATGACAAGAAGCAGTGAGCACAAAAGAAGCGCACTTCGCAGGGAGAGACCCGTGTCTGATTCCTGAACTCGTTTGAGCTCAGGCGGCAAGGTCACCCCGCTTTCAGAAAAAACACTCAGCTCCGCCACGCTGAGGGACGCATCTCCTGCGCCGGGAGAAAGCTTGAGGTAGCGCGCCGTCCCGCCCAGATGAGCCTTGGTGCGGAAACGCATGCCCGGCTCCCGTACTCGGGGCGCGAGCCAAAGCGGAGTGAACGTCTCCCCATCAACGGAGCCCGCGAGCTGATAGGTATCGTTGTTGTCCGCCAAGATCGCCACAGCTTCGATGGGTCGCTGCTCACCCAAATCGAAGGTGACGAAAGCATGGCGGCTGGAGAAGATGGTCGCGCGGTTGGAGTTCCACGCCCCGCCCTCCTTGGGCGCCAGTCCGTCCGTCAACCGCTCCGGGTGCGTGACGCCCTGGATCTGAACGGCGCGCGCGCCCGCAAGGAGACCCTTCGTATCACCCACCTCCCGACGACAGCCGAAGAGCGCGAGAAGGAAGAAGAGGATCAGAAAAAGACGGGCTAGCGGTCGCACGGCGGGCGGATGATGCCACGCAGGGCCGCAGATCCGAAATCACTCAAAGCGACCCAATTTCAGCACCATCCGCGCTGACGTTCGAGCCACGAAGGAGCGCGGCAAGAGCGCGCCAAAGAACGCCCCCAGGCGATTGATCAGGCCCGGCACGACGACCGTCTTGCGCTTTTGATAGGCTTGAAGAGCCAACGTCACCGTCCTTTGGACGCTGATTTCCCCCGGGACTGGCAGGGCATTGGTAGAAAAACCTGCTGCCACCTGAAATCCAGTGCGGACGTGTCCGGGGCACAGGGCTGTCATGCGCACTCCCGTCCCAGCGAGCTCCACGGCAAGGGCCTCCGTCAAGCTCAGAACATAGGCTTTGGTCGCCGCATAGGTCGCCTGATACGGACAAGGATTCATCGCCACCATCGACGCGACCTGCAAGACGCCGCCAGAACCCTTCTCGACCATCTCGGGCAGAAAGAGCCTCGTGAGTTCGGTGAGCGCTTCACAGTTGAGACGCAGCATCTTCGAGAGGGCCGAAGACGATTCGCGCACGAACGGCGCCGCCCGCCCCGAGCCCGCGTTGTTGATCAAGTGGTCTACGGAAAGTCCGCTTTCTTTCACTTTTTCATAGACCAGTTGAGCTGCGCCCGGAGCGCTGAGATCGCTCACGATCACTGTGGCGCGCTCGGGCCCCATTTGTTCCGCCAGCGCTCGCAGCTTTTCCTCTCGCCGCGCCACCAAGATCACATGGGCGCCCTTTTGGCTCAGTTGCTTCGCAAACTCCTCGCCCAAGCCAGAGGAAGCACCCGTCACGAGGACCGTCGCGCCCGCAAAATTCAGGTTCGTCATGCAAGCGACCATAGGAGCAAGCCTTTTCCCGTCCAAGGGCGGTCAAGGCGCGGACGGTACCAACGACACAAATGAAGAAGGGCCCCCTTTCGGGAGCCCTCTTCACGCCTCAGGTCGGCAAGCCTCTCGGCTCGCTTCAGGCTTCTTCGGCGAGCTGCTGGACCGGTACCGGGCGCTGGAGCGCGGGCGGATGGAACCGCTCGCCGTCCTCGGTCACCAGACGCAGGCGCTTGTACGCCGGAAGTCCGGTACCCGCCGGGATCAGGCGGCCCATGATGACGTTCTCCTTGATGCCCGCCAGATCGTCCGTCTTTCCGTGAATGGCCGCTTCGGTGAGAACCTTGGTGGTTTCCTGGAACGAGGAGGCGCTGATGAAGGACTCCGTGGACAGCGACGCCTTGGTGATTCCGAGCAGCATTGCTTCGGCGACGGCCGGGCGGCCCCCGCGTGAAAGCACGCGCTCGTTCTCTACCTCGAAGACATACTTCTCTACCTGCTCGTCGGGCAGGAAGTTGGTGTCGCCCCGATCCTTGATGCGAACACGGCGCAGCATTTGTCGTACGATGGTCTCGATGTGCTTGTCGTTGATGGTCACACCCTGCAGGCGATAAACCTGCTGGATCTCGTTGACCAACCACGCCGCCAGCTCCTTTTCTCCCTTCACGCGCAGAATGTCGTGAGGGTTCGCGGGGCCGTCCTGGAGAGGATCGCCGGCGCGCACGTGATCACCAGGCTGCACCTGAATGTGCTTGCCCTTGGGAATCAAGTATTCGCGCGTCTGATCCGTGAGCAAGTTCCCTTCCAGGCTGAGCGGAGTGATGGTCACCTTGCGCTTGCCCTTGGTGTCCTTGCCGAAATCCACAACACCATCGATTTCCGCGATGATGGCGTGGTCCTTCGGACGTCGAGCTTCAAAGAGCTCTGCCACTCGCGGCAAACCACCGGTGATGTCCTGCACTTTCGTGGTCTCGCGCGGCATACGAGCGAGTTCCTGCCCAGGAGTGATGGTCATGTCCTCGTTGCATACGATATTTGCGCCCACCGGGAGCAAGTACCGAGCGTCGAGGCCCGAGAGCGGAAGCTTGACCGGCTCCCCCGTTTCCGGATCTGCAATCGTGATACGCGGCCTGAGATCGGCGGCGCGAGACTCGATGACGATCTTGCGGCTGAGGCCTGTGACCTCATCCACCTTTTCGACGACGGTCACGCCTTCGACGAGATCACCAAACTTAACCACACCGCCGACTTCCGTCAGGATAGGTTGAGCAAACTGATCCCATTCCGCCACGGCCGTTCCTGCCTGTACGCGGTCGCCGTCCTTCACCTTGAGCACCGCACCGTAGAGCAAGCGATGATGCTCACGCTCGCGGCCAGTGTCGTCCACGACCACCACTTCACCGTGGCGGTTCATGATCACGCTCTGACCGTCATCACGAGCCACTACATTGGCGCTGCGGATGCTGATGGTGCCTTCGTGACGCAGTTCGAGCTTGTTGGCTTCGATCTTACCGCGCGCCGCCGCACCACCGATGTGGAACGTACGCATGGTCAGCTGCGTTCCCGGTTCACCGATGGACTGAGCGGCGATGATGCCGACGGCCTCACCGACGTTCACGCGGTAACCGCGAGCCAAGTCGCGGCCGTAGCACATAGCGCAAACGCCGCGACGAGCCTGACACGTGAGAACCGAACGGATGACGACTTCCTCGATGCCAGCGTTCTCGATCTTACGAACGTCTGCCTCATCGAGAACCGAGTTCGAAGGAACGACAACATCACCGGTCAAAGGATCGATGACATCTTCCAGGGTCACACGCCCGAGGATGCGATCAGACAGAGGCTGAATGACCTCGCCGCCTTCCTCCAGCTTGGCCACCCGGATCCCGTCAAAGGTGCCGCAGTCGTAGGCTCCGATCACGCAATCCTGAGAAACATCGACCAGACGACGGGTGAGGTACCCTGAGTTGGCGGTCTTGAGCGCCGTATCCGCAAGGCCCTTACGCGCACCGTGCGTCGAAACGAAGTACTGAAGCACGCTGAGACCTTCGCGGAAGTTCGCGATGATGGGAGTCTCGATGATCTCACCCGAAGGCTTGGCCATGAGTCCACGCATCGCCGCAAGCTGACGCATCTGCTGAGTCGAACCACGAGCACCCGAGTCGGCCATGATGTAGACAGGGTTGAAGCTCGATTCTTCGGACTTCTCTCCGGTCTCCGGATCGGTCACTTCTTCGCGCCCGATGCCGTTCATCATCGCTTCAGTCACCTTATCAGCGACCCCGGCCCAGATATCCACGACCTTGTTGTAGCGCTCACCTGAGGTGATGAGACCTTCCTGATACTGCTCCAAAACGCGCTCGACCTCGGCCTGCGCCGCGTCGACGAGCACCTTCTTCGTGTCTGGAATGACCATGTTGTCCATGCAGACGCTGACGCCAGCACGGGTGGAGAAGTGATATCCCAAGTTTCGCAGGCGGTCGGCAAGAAGGACCGTCTCCTTGTTCTTGTTGATCCGGTAACAGACGTCGATGAGGGCGCTGAGCGCCTTCTTGTCCAGCGTCTTGTTGACGAACTCAAAGGGAACGCCCGGGGGCAACACTTCACTGATCAGGATACGGCCGACCGTGGTGGTCACGGTGACGTACTTCTCGACACCATCCTCTCCCTTTTCCTTGATGCGGACTTTGATGCCCGCATGCAAGGCGGCCGTTCCCGAGTCATACGCCATGCGCACTTCCTCAGGAGACGAAAACACACCACGCAAATGCCCGGAGAGCTTATTGTCTTTGACGCTCAGGTTCTCGCGGAAACAGCCCTTGTCGTACTTTCGCTCGCGGGTTGCGTAGTACAGCCCAAGAACGATGTCCTGTGTCGGATTGATGATGGGCTTTCCGGACGCCGGTGACAGAATGTTGTTCGTGCTCATCATCAGCACGCGCGCTTCCATCTGAGCCTCCACCGAGAGCGGCACATGCACCGCCATCTGATCGCCGTCGAAGTCGGCGTTGAACGCCACACAAACGAGCGGATGGAGCTGCAAAGCCTTACCCTCGATCAGAACCGGCTCGAAAGCTTGAATGCCGAGACGATGGAGAGTCGGAGCGCGGTTGAGCATCACGGGATGCTCACTGATCACCTCGTCCAGAATGTCCCAAACTTCCGGCCGCTCTTTCTCCACCATCTTCTTTGCAGACTTGATGGTGTTGACGAATCCACGCTCTTCGAGCTTGTTGTAAATGAAGGGTTTGAAGAGTTCGAGCGCCATCTTCTTGGGAAGACCGCACTGATGCAGCTTGAGAGTCGGTCCCACCACGATCACGGAACGACCGGAGTAGTCCACACGCTTGCCGAGCAGGTTCTGACGGAACCGGCCCTGCTTGCCTTTGAGCATGTCCGAGAGTGACTTCAGCGGGCGCTTGTTGGGGCCCGTGATGGTCTTTCCGCGACGACCGTTGTCAAACAGGGCGTCGACGGACTCCTGAAGCATGCGGCGCTCATTGCGGATGATGATCTCGGGAGCGTTGAGCTCCAAGAGACGACGCAGACGATTGTTCCGGTTGATCACACGGCGATACAGATCGTTGAGATCCGACGTCGCAAAGCGACCACCATCGAGCGGAACCAGCGGCCGCAAGTCCGGTGGAAGTACCGGAATCACGTGCAGCATCATCCACTCAGGGCGATTCCCGCTCCCACGAAACGCCTCGACGACCTTAAGTCTCTTCGTCAGCTTCTTCCTCTTCGCCTCACTGGTCGCTTCGTCGAGCTCCACGCGCAAGGTTTCGCTGAGTCCGTGGACGTCCACTTGACGCAGCATCTCGATGATGGCTTCGCCGCCCATCGCAGCTTCAAATTTGTCGTCGCCGTACTCGTCGAGGAGCTGTGCGTACTGCTCCTCGTTGAGGATCTGGCCGTTTTCAAGCGCCGTCTCCCCCGGGTCAGTGACGATGTACGCCTCGCAATACAGCACTTTCTCAAGGTCCTTGAGCGTGATGTCGAGGATGTTACCGATGCGGCTCGGCAGGCTCTTCAAAAACCAAATGTGAGCCACAGGAGAGGCGAGGTTGATGTGTCCAAGTCGCTCGCGGCGCACCTTGGACTGAATCACCTCGACGCCGCACTTCTCGCACACGATTCCGCGATGCTTCATGCGCTTGTACTTGCCGCAGATGCACTCGTAGTCCTTCACCGGCCCAAAGATCTTGGCGCAGAACAGCCCTTCACGCTCCGGCTTGAACGTGCGGTAGTTGATGGTCTCTGGCTTTTTGACCTCGCCGTGAGACCACTCTCTGATTTTCTCCGGGCTCGCCAGCGAGATGCGGATGGCCGAAAATGAGAGCGGATCCTTAGGCTTTTCAAAGAACGAGAAAATGTCGCGCATGATGAGGCTCCGTGATTCTTACTAAAATAGGGGGAAAAAGACTGTGTGATGGGGGGGTGGCTGTCGGGACTTGGGACTAGTCCTCGGCCGCCACGGGAGCGCTCGCGGCGCTCTCGACCAGTTCCACGTTGAGGCAGAGCGACTGAAGCTCTTTGAGAAGCACGTTGAAGCTCTCGGGAAGACCCGCTTCGAGCGTGTACTCTCCCTTGACGATTGACTCGTACATTCTCGTACGACCCTGAACGTCGTCGCTCTTGACGGTCAAGAACTCTTGAAGAGCATGGGCTGCGCCATAAGCTTCCATCGCCCAGACTTCCATTTCGCCGAGACGTTGACCGCCAAACTGAGCTTTGCCGCCCAGAGGCTGTTGCGTCACGAGCGAATAAGGTCCGATTGATCGTGCATGGATCTTGTCGTCCACCAAATGATGCAGCTTGAGCATGTACATCACGCCCACGGTGACCTCGTTGTCGAAGGGTTCACCTGTCCGGCCGTCAAAAACGATCTGCTGACCCGAACGCTGGAGGCTGGCGGCCTCTAGGCAATCCTTGATTTGACCTTCGTTGGCTCCGTCGAACACCGGCGTGCCCATGAACACGCCCCGCCTGAGCTTCTTGGCCAGTCTCAGGGTTTCGCTTTCGTCGAGCCCTTTGACGACCTTCTGGAAATCAGGGTCCTGCTCGTAGGCCTTCAGAATACGCTCACGCACCTTCTCGACGCCCCAGCCGGCGTCTATCGCCTGACCGATGCGCTGCCCGAGCTGACGAGCAGCCAGGCCCAGATGCGTCTCCAAAATCTGACCCACGTTCATGCGGCTCGGTACGCCGAGCGGATTGAGAACGATGTCGACCGGGGTTCCGTCGGCCAAGTACGGCATGTCTTCCTCGGGCAGGATGCGAGAAACCACACCCTTGTTCCCGTGACGGCCGGCCATCTTGTCGCCGATCTGAAGCTTACGCTTGATGGCGATGTAGACCTTGACCATCTTGATGACGCCCGGGGGCAGTTCATCACCGCGGCTGAGCCGTTCGATCTTATCCCGGAAGTGCTCTTCACGAGTACGGATGACCTCTTCCAGATCGTGAAGCAGCTGAGCCACCTTGTCGGCGCCACTGTCGACCGGAATCTGTCCCCAGTACTTGCGCGGCACGGAGGAAAGGTCCGCGTCACTCAGTTTCTTGCCCTTGTCGAGCAAAGTCGTGCCGTTGTCGTCCACGAGCTTGCCCGTGGTCGTCGTGCCGATCAGAGCCACGCGCATACGATGGTAGAAGGAGTCACGGATGACCTTCACTTCCTCATCGCGCGTCCGCTCCAGTTTGGCCCTTTCTTCGTCTTCGATGGCCTGAGCGCGAGAGTCCTTCTCGGTGCCCTTGCGGCTGAAGATGCGCGCGTCGATCACGATACCCGTGGCGCCTGGCGGAACCTTGAGGGAGCTGTCTCGCACGTCGCCCGCCTTCTCGCCAAAGATCGCGCGCAAGAGCTTCTCCTCAGGAGAAAGTTGCGTCTCGCCCTTGGGCGTGATCTTCCCCACCAGGATGTCCCCGGGGTTGATCTCGGCTCCGATCCGCACCACACCGGCCTCATCGAGGTCCTTGAGTGCTTCCTCACCGACATTGGGGATGTCCTTGGTGATCTCTTCCTTGCCCAACTTGGTGTCTCGGGCCACGCATTCGAACTCCTCGATATGAACCGAGGTGTAGACGTCCTCCTTCACGATGCGCTCGCTGATGAGAATCGAATCTTCGAAGTTGTAACCCTGCCAAGGCATGAACGCGACCAGCACGTTCTGGCCCAGAGCCAGCTCACCACAATCTACGGCCGGGCCGTCCGCGAGCACTTCACCAGCCTTGACGACTTCGCCAGGACGGACCAGAGGACGCTGCGTGTAGCAGGTACTCTGATTGCTGCGCTGATACTTGGTCAAGTGGAAGATGTCCGGAACGCTGCTGCCGTCGGCGCCCGTGGGTCGAACCACGACACGCTCAGCGTCAACGCTTTCGATGATGCCATCGCGCCGAGCGACCGCGCACGCACCGGAGTCCATCGCTACATTGAGTTCCATGCCCGTGCCTACAAACGGAGCTTCACTGCGTAGGCAGGGCACCGCCTGCCTCTGCATGTTCGCTCCCATGAGGGCGCGGTTGGCGTCGTCGTGTTCGAGGAACGGTACGAGCGCAGCTGCTACGCTCACCATCTGATTGGGCGCAACGTCCTGTAGTTCGATCTGCTCCGCCATCGTCATGCGGAAGTTGCCGTTCAAACGAGAAGACACGACCGAATCAGAGAAGGTGCCGTCAGCTTCCACCGCCGCCGAAGCCTGAGCGATGTACTTGCCCTCCTCTTCCAGAGCGCTAAACCACTCGATCTTGGTGCTGGTTTTGCCGTCCGCGACATGCCGGTACGGGGTCTCCACGAACCCGTACTCGTTGACGCGCGCATAAGTGGACAGCGACGCAATGAGACCGATGTTGGGGCCTTCTGGCGTCTCGATGGGGCAAATGCGTCCGTAATGGGTGGCGTGCACATCGCGCACCTCGAAGCCGGCGCGCTCACGGGTCAAACCACCAGGCCCGAGAGCCGACAGACGGCGCTTGTGGGTCACCTCGCTCAAGGGATTCGTCTGGTCCATGAACTGAGAAAGCTGCGACGAGCCGAAGTACTCCTTCACCACCGCGCCGACCGGCTTGGCGTTGATGAGATCATGAGGCATCAGCGTATCAATCTCCTGAGAAACGCTCATGCGCTCCTTGATCGCCCGAGCCATCCGCACCAGTCCGATCCGGTACTGATTCTCCATCAGCTCGCCCACGGCGCGCACACGACGGTTCCCGAGATGGTCGATGTCATCGACGCTTCCTTTGCCGTTCTTCAGCTCGATGAGATGGCGGACGGTCTGGAAAATGTCGGTCTTGGTCAGGGTGCGGCGATCGAGCCCGGGAGCTTCGATGTTCTTGGCGAAGACGTCGTCTTTCGCAAAGTCATAAGGCTCAGAACTGATCTCGGGGGTACCCTCCGTGATCTCGCCGCGCTTGCTCTTGATGTAGAACTTGTAGTTCAGCTTCAAGCGACCCACGGCCGACAGGTCGTAGCGTTCCGCGTTGAAGAACAGGTTGTGAAACAGGAGTTTCGCCGTCTCAAGAGTAGGCGGATCACCGGGGCGCAGACGACGATACACCTCCATGATGGCGTCCTCCGTCGTCTCGGTCTTGTCCGCAATCAGCGTGTCCCGGAGGTAAGAACCCACGTTGAGGCCGTCGATGTAGAGGACCTGGAATTGAGTAATTTTGGCCTCACGAAGACGTTCCAGGGCCAGCTCCGTCACTTCTTCATTGCACTCAAGAAGAACTTCCCCCGTCTCCTTGTCCACGACGTCCTCAGCACAGACCTTGCCGATGAGATCCTCCTCGTTGAGGGGGAGGTTCGTGATCTGGGCGGCCTCGAGCTTCGCTATCGCGGCCTTGGTGAACTTGGAATTCTTGCGCACGATGATCTTGCCGTCGTGCTTGATGTCCTGGGTCGCGCGTGAGCCGCCCTGGCGCAAGAGATCGTAGTCGACACTCTTGGTGGCGGTATTGCCTTCCCCGAGAGTGATGGTTTCCTTGTCGTAGAAATAGCGCAGAAGGTCCTGAACGCTGTAGCCGAGAGCCCGCAGAAGCACGGTCGCATGCATCTTGCGACGTCGATCGATGCGCACATAAATGATGTCCTTGTGGTCGAACTCGAAGTCCAGCCATGAGCCCGAGTAGGGGATCACGCGAGCGCTGTAGAGCAGCTTGCCAGAAGAATGAGTCTTCCCTTTGTCGTGGTCAAAGAACACGCCAGGGCTTCTGTGGAGCTGCGAGACAACCACGCGCTCTGTGCCGTTGATGATGAACGTTCCCGTCTCGGTCATCAGGGGGATCTCACCGAAATAGACCTCCTGCTCCTTGATGTCGCGCACGAGACGCTGGCCGCCTTCACGGACGTCATAGACCATGAGCTGGGTCGTCACCTTGATCGGCGCGGCGTAGGTCATGCCCCGTTGCCGACACTCATCGGTGTCGTACTTGGGTCGCTCCAGGTTATACCCGACGAAAACAAGCTCGCTCGTTCCGTCAAAGTCCTTGATGGGGAAAACGCTGCGGAAGACTCCTTCCAGCCCCATCTCAAGTCGATCTTTGGGATCGACATCAGACTGCAAGAACTTGTCGTAGCTGCGTTTCTGAATCCCAATCAAGTTGGGAACATCGACGATAGAACTAACTTTTCCGAGATTGATACGATGTCGGAAGTTGGACTGGACCTTGGACGCCATTTTTGGATTCTCCAAACACGCCTAGCGAGAAAGCTGCGGGGAAATATTTCCGCGCCGCCCGCTAGGCAATCCCTTAAGATTGCACGGCAAAGCTAGGCTCCCCGCCTGCTCTACCCAGAAACTGGGGAGCGGCAGGGGCCTGCCTCACACTCGAAGTCAACTGATCAACCAAAATCAAAATCAAGTTACTTGACTTCGACCTTGGCGCCGGCTTCTTCGAGCTTCTTTTTGATCTCGGCGGCGTCATCCTTGCTGACTGCCTCCTTGAGGGTCTTGGGTGCACCCTCAACCAGATCCTTGGCTTCCTTGAGGCCAAGACCGGTGATCTCGCGAACCACCTTGATGACGTTGATCTTCTTCTCACCTGCGTCGGCGAGAACAACATCAAACTCCGTCTTCTCCTCTACGGCTTCAGCGGGAGCTGCTGCTGCAGCAACGCCAGCCACCGCTACAGGAGCGGCGCTCACGCCCCACTTTTCCTCAAGCTCTTTGACGAGCTCTGCGATCTGGATCACGGGAAGGTTGGACAGGTAATCAACAACCTGCTCTTTGCTAATATCGGCCATTTTTATTTGCTCCTTGAACTGCCGCAGTCAGGGACCTGAGCGCGGTCGGTATCGTTCGTTTTCTAGTTTTCAGTTTGACTTCGACGCATTCCAAAGCGGGGAAAAAGCCCCAGAACGCGTAGATGAAGGGGGTGAGAGGTGCGGATGAAAGACTTCAGCCGCCGTCCTTGACGCGTTTGGCTTCAAGAACGAGCGCAAAGTTCTGGGCGGGTGCATTGAGCAACCGAACGAAAGATTGTGCCGGGGCGTTCAGTTGAGCCAAAAGCATGGAACGAGCTTCGTCCTTGCTGGGAAGAGTCGCGAGCTGAAACTCCACGGCTTTGGCGTCGAGAACAGCACCGTCCATCAAGCCTGCCTTGATGGTGAGCTTCTCGTTGTCCTTGACGAAATCCTTGACGATGCGGGCAGCAGCGCTGGGTTCCTCGAATGACAACGCAACACCGGTCATGCCCTTGAGCGCTTGCTTGGACAGCGCTTCGACATAACTCTCCTCGGCCAAAGCTTTACGGATGAGGGTGTTCTTGAACACCTTGTAAACCACGCCGCGCTCACGGAACTTGTTCCGCAAGGATTCGACCTGCTCTACCGTAAGCCCCGCATAGTCGACAAAGACCGCCGAACTCATACGACTGAAGCTGTCTCGGATATCCGTGACCGCCTGCTCTTTTTCTGCGCGTAACATCAGCCTTGCTCCTCAGTGGTCTCGACCACGCTACCCGGTTCCACGCGAACTCCAGGACCCATCGTGGACGACACGGTGACGCTACGAACGTACTGACCCTTGGCCGTCGCCGGCTTTCGAGCAATCAGTTCCAGCACCATGGCACGAACGTTTTCGGTGAGCTTGTCGTGAGAAAACGACTTCTGACCGATGCGGGCATGCACAACACCGGCCTTATCGACCCGGTATTCCACTTTGCCTGCCTTGGCCTCACTCACCGCCTGCGCAACGTTCATCGTCACGCTGCCGACCTTGGGGTTGGGCATGAGGCCACGCGGTCCGAGAACTCGACCCAGCTTACCGACCGCGCCCATCATGTCGGGCGTAGCGATCACTCGATCAAAATCCAGCATACCGCCTTGGACCTGAGCCACTAGTTCATCGGCGCCGGCAAAATCCGCACCTGCTGCCAGGGCTTCTTTCTCCTTCTCGCCTTTGGCGAAGACAGCGACGCGAATGGTCTTACCAGTGCCATGAGGCAACACGACCGCTCCACGTACCATCTGATCGGCGTGCTTTGGATTGACTCCGAGGCGCACCGCGATGTCGACAGATTCGTCGAACTTTGCGTAGGCCAGCTTCTGAACGACGCCTACAGCTTCATCCACCGGATAAAGCTTTTGGCGTTCGAAGCCAGCGAGAGCTTCCGCTCTCTTTTTTGCGATTTTCTTGGGCATAGATTTCGTCTTTCGACTCCTGGTCCTGATCCGTTGCACCGAGGTGCAAAAGCAGGTCCAGTAAACTTGTTTCTAGGGGGACCGACGGTCAGATGACGTCGACGCCCATGCTGCGGGCCGTGCCCGCGATACTCTTGGACGCCGAAGCGAGGTCTGTCGCGTTCATGTCCTCCAGCTTGATCTTGGCGATCTCGTTGATTTGATCCCACGTCAGCTTGCCGACCTTTTTCTTGTTCGGCTCAGCAGATCCGCTCTTGAGCTTGAGAGCCTGCTTGATGAGCACGCTCGCGGGAGCAGACTTCATCACGAAGCTGTAGGAACGATCACCGTAGACGGTGATGATCACCGGTACGATGGTCTCTCCAAGCTTCTGAGTCTTGGCATTGAAGTCCTTGCAGAACGCCATGATGTTGACGCCGTGCTGACCGAGTGCCGGACCGATGGGAGGGGCAGGGTTTGCTTTGCCCGCGGGGATCTGAAGCTTGATGTAACCGGAGATTTTCTTTTTTGAGGCAGCCATAGGATTCTCGCTTTAACGCTTTTCGACGTCGGTAAAGGCCAGTTCGACAGGCGTGTCGCGTCCGAAGATGCTGACCTTCACCTTGAGCTTCTGCTTATCCGCGTTGACCTCCTGGACAGTGCCGGAGAAGTTGGCGAACGCACCGAGAACAACGCGAACCTCGTCGCCCTCGTGAAACGAATACTTCGGTTTGGGCTTGCTGGCGCCCTCGGTGATGCCCTTCTTGAGGCCATCGATGCTCGGCGGCTGTACTTCTTGCGGGCGATTGTTACCGACAAACCCGGTCACCTTGGGGGTGTCCTTGACGAGATGCCAGGCCTCTTCGCCCATCAGCATCTCGATAAAAATGTAGCCCGGGAACGTCGTACGACTGCGGACACGTTGCTTGCCGCTCTTGAGCGTATCGGTGACCTGTTCGGTCGGGATCAGGATCTCCCCGAATCGCTCCTCCATCTTGTACTGACGAATGCGCTCCTGCAGCGCCGCCTTCACCTTGTTCTCGTAGTTCGAGTAGGTGGTCGCGACGTACCACTTCTTGGCACGCTCTTCGCTGCTCGATGCGGACGCGGTTTCTACTTCTTCAGCGGACATGATTGAGATTGGTGGTCAGGTAGTGAGGTGCGTGAGAGATTCACGCGCCGTAGACAAGGTTTGTGAGGTAGCTCCAGAGTCGATCGAGTAATGCGATGTAAAGAGTCGCTATCGCCCCAGCGACGAGAACCACGATGGTCCCGTTAGTCACTGTCTCTTTGTTCGGCCAAGTTACTCGGGCAAGCTCGCTGGCCACCTGAGAAGCCCAGCTCCTCACGGCGGGCCGGCGGTAGTAGCGCAAAACGAGCAGAACGCCCACAACTGCACCGATGACCAGGGTTATGGTGTTTCGCTCCTCTTCCGTATACTCGATAAGAAACGGGAGGTTACGGACGGCTTCAGGCCATTCCGCGCAGATATTCCAGGCGCTGAGCAGAACATTTCCGCTCAGGTAGGCCGCCAAAATGCCGGCGGCGAAGAAGGAAGCGTGCACATAGCGCAGGACCCCAATGTGCCCAGCCTCAGGTTCCTCCTCCTTGCCAGAGCCCTCTTGATCGGCACGTACGATCGCCTCATCCCGCTCGTCAGAAGCGGTGGACTGATCTTGTTCTGTCTCTGAGTGATCGGAGTCGTTGGCCATGGTTTGTTTACGAAGGTGAAAGTGGAGCAGGGGCAGAGAGGCTCGAACTCCCGACCTGCGGATTTGGAATCCGCTGCTCTACCAACTGAGCTATACCCCTGTGCAGGTGCCCGTTTCCTTCGGGCGGCGAAGCCCGTAACCCCCTTTCAGGGCGACGGGCTTCTTATGAATTCGAGTCACCTGGGTGGTGACTTCGAGGAGCTACTTGGCGTCGATGTGCGGGGTATGTTCACCGCAGACTCGACAAAATTTCTTGAGGGAGAGTTGCCCTTGGGCGGTTTTTGACTTCGTTGTCTTGTAATTGCGAGAACCACATTTGGTGCAGCTCAGCGCCACGGGGGTCCGGGTTGAAACTTTCCCCCGTGCCATTTTCGCTCTCCCTTCCGGATTACTTGATGATCTCGGAGACCACGCCTGCACCCACCGTGCGGCCG